>CASBRB010000404.1 GCA_949127975.1 Oscillatoriales cyanobacterium PMM_0019
CAATCAGTGCGGCCATAGTGGAGAGTGCTAGCCTACCGTTAGGTTGGGTGAGGCTGGATGTGCCTATTTTGACAACTATAGTTTGAGCCATGACTCCTGACTCCTGACTCCTGACTCCTACTAGCACGAATTGTTTTTGAAGGCGAATCGCCTATCTATAGTAGCATCTTATGAAGTATCGATCTCCTGCATCAAATTCATATCTAGCGGGAGGGGGTTCCTCACAAGGGTACGTTTTTTACGAATAGGTGTTGACGAGACGATGAGTAATTCTGATTCTACTATTACTACAGCGATCGCTTGGTGTCTTGCCTGGGGAGATGGGCGCAATCCTCAGTTTTCCCACGAAATTTTACAGCAAACGCGACAGGCTGTAAAATTGGGACAAGAAGTTCCAGAGCCAACGCGATCGCTTGTCAAACAAGCTGGGCAACTATTTGAGGAAATTGAGTTTCCCGATCAGCTAACCCAACTCCGGGATAAGTACCCTGATTTATGGAATCAGCCCACCCGAATTGGCTTAGTTTATGGTGGTGCTACCAAAATCAAAGGTTACGTGTTTGAATCAGCCAAGCTGCAAGATATTCGCGGTGCATCAGCTTTACTGGATGCGATTAACTTAGTGGATTTACCAGCTTTTTTTGGTAAGCCGCAAATTTCCCAATGGCTAAAAGAAAATTTTCCTGAATTACAACAGGCTCTGATTCCAGAGTTAATTATCTATTCCACTGGGGGTAATATTCTGGCTTTCTGCCCAGCAGCTTTTGTCCACGATTTAGCTAATGCAATTGAGCGACGCTATACCGAACAAACCCTTACTGCTAATTCATGTGCTGTAGGTGACACTTTTAAACTCTTAGAACTTCGCTTTGGGCTACTGCACGACTCAATTGAACAAACTCCTTGGCTGGATTGGTACCTTAAAGAACAGAACAACCATCTAGTAGAAGCTTACTTCGGTCGTCCCAAGTCTGGGGAAGATGCGGTAGATCTGTTTCAGAATCGTAAAAGCTTCAACGAACTAGCAGGAAAATTAGCTGGTAAATTCAATCAACGGCGTAGTGGTAACGATTTGCCTACAGAAAAACGTCCTAGCCGTCGCTACCCGCCAATGTTCGAGACACATCCTTATTTAGTGAGAGATGATACAGAACGACGTTGCGCGATCGCTCGTGTCACTAAGTTACCGGGCGAGCCGTGGTTTTCCGATACTTTAGCCCGCAAACGCATTGTGGGGCAGAATGCCAAACGAGAAAAAGAACAGATCTGGTACTACAAAAACTCTATATTCCACTGGCAATTTGGCAATATCAGGCGGTATTGGCGAGTTGATAAAGTGAAAAGTTGGGTGCGTAAGTTTGATGAGTTTTTACGAAGAAGCCAAGAGCGATCGCCATCTGAGCATTATTTGCGTTACTACGGTGACATCAAACCTAAAGAAGTTAAAGAGGCGCTTAATTTAACAGAAATTGGCAATCACAGTCAAGGATTTGTTGCCTATATCTATGCTGATGGCAATAATATGGGTGGTTATATCCAGAAGATTCGTACCCCACAGGCATATCAGGATTTTAGTGAAGATATTTCATTAGCAACAGAAGAATCTGTTTACATTGCCTTAGCTACTCACCTGCATCCTCACCGTCTGGAGAACCTTACCCCTGAGCCAGGATCGCCCGATCGTAATGGCACTATAGTACATCCATTCGAGATTATTACCATTGGCGGCGACGATGTGTTACTAATTGTGCCTGCGAACAAAGCCTTGGACATTGCTAAAACCATTGGAGAGGAATTTGAGCGTATTTTACTAGAAATAGGAGGCATGAACCCAGAAAAAAAATATATAATATCCTCGCCAGAGATTATCTCGACCTCAATTATACCCCATCGATACCAGGGTAAGACAGCAGAACCCTCACAATGCTTACTGAGTACCTCAATGGGGGTTTTGATTACTGCCAAAGCTACCCCAATCTATTATGCCAAGCAGCTCACTGAACAGTTGCTTAAGTCTGCAAAATCTCGTGCTAAAGAACTAAAAAAACAGAACTACTACGGCGGTACTGTAGACTTCCTAGTAATGAAATCAGTAACAATGATTTCTTCTAAAATTAGTTCATTCCGAGAGCAGGGATTAAATAAATCATTTACAGAGAAGCAAAGCTTAAAGCTTTATGCTGCCCCTTACACCCTGCATGAATTAGGAGGACTCATAAAAACTGCTGAAGCACTAAAACAATCAGGCTTTCCGCGTTCCCAACTCTATCAAATTCGCACATTACTTGAACGAGGCAAAAATACGGCTATCCTTAACTACCGTTATTTCCGCGTTCGTCTAGGTGCGAAAGAACAAGAACTGCTGAAAGTACAGTTTGAAGAAGCTTGGTGTCGAGCTAAAACAAATAATGGTAACTTAGCACCTTGGATGTTTAAGGCAGACGAGAAAAAATCAATTTACGAAACCATTTGGCGGGATTTGGTGGATATCTATCCTTTTACTGAGGAATCGGTACTAGAAAATGTAGAACAACAACAAACTAAAGTGGAGATCGGTCAATGATTCATCTAAACGAGTTATTGTCAAACCCCTTGGAAACCATACCGCTAACAGCTACAATTGATAGTGCTTTGTGTGTCGGCGCTGGTGGTTCTTCGGGTTCCCTTGCTGATAAACCTATCATTCATAATGCTAGAGGACAATTGCTGATTCCTGCATCTCAATTAAAAGGTCGTTTGCGTCATGAATGTGAAAAGCTAGCCAGGGGGTTAAATTGGGCAGTGTGCGAATCTCCTAATCCCCAAACCATGTGTCCGCAACGCAGCCACTTAAAAACCAAAGAAGATATTGCCAAAAGCTTTGAGCGGGAAGATTATCGGTTAGACAAGCGCTATCACTGTTTAATCTGTCAAATATTTGGCAATCCGGTGCTGCCATCTCAGATTATCTTTGAAGATCTAATTTGTACAGAAAACCCGGAAAATATCCCAGAAGTTATACGTCCTGGGGTGACACTTAATCGTCACCGTCGCACCGCCGAAGACAAGAAGCTTTACTTTATAGAAACCTCACCAGCTAATGCCCAATTGCAGTTTGTCGGTGCTATCCACTTACTGCCAAACTACCCTATCTATACCAAGCCATTGATATTAGCGGGGTTGCAGCATATTCACGCTTTAGGCGGTAGTAAATCTGCTGGTTTGGGGTGGCTACATTGGAAACCGCTGGATATCCAAATTGATGAAGATGCGTGGTGTAAGCTTTTACCTGGAGAACTTCGATGAACCAAATACAGCTTGAAATTAAAGCTCTGTCTCCCTTAGCTATTGGACGTCAAAAACCAGGAGGTTCAGTAAGTGAAGCTGAGACGTATATTCCTGGCTCAGTGATTCGGGGGGCAATAGCTAGTGAAATTCTGCGGCAATCTTCCCAACCAGAACCCAACGGCGATTTTCAGACTCTATTTTTGGGTAATAATCCTGCCATTTTCCATAATGCCTATCCTGCTGTTGCTACAGTAGAGGATGAGTCAACAGTACTCCCTGGCGATATAGCAGTCTTACCCGCAACGGCGGTTAGCTCTAAAACTGATTCTGGGTTTAAGCCGAAAAAGCACGGTGTTTTCGATACTCTGATCGATCGCTTCTGTGCTGAAGGCTATAATCATCCTTACGATCCCAATTGTCCTAAGGATGGTGGCAGGGTAGAACCCTATGGGGGTTTTTATTCCCTTAAGGATAACCACTACTACCAACCTGCTATTAGCACCAGATTGCTGACGCGAGCGGGAATTAATCGCCGCAGTGCCACCACTGAGGAACAAGTGCTTTACAGCATTGAGGTGCTGAATGAAGTTGAGGGTAAGCAGCAAGCGATCGCTACTTATCGTGGGAAAATTTTAGTAGAGGATGAGCAGTTAGCGATTTCTCTAGGCAACTTTATCAACTCCCACAACTTCTGGCTGGGTGGAGGTGTATCGCGAGGATTAGGCAAAGTCGAGATTACAGCTACCCCCAACTCTGAAACACCCGACATCGCCTCTAAAATCACTCAGTTTAATCAAAAACTTCAGAATCGCTGGGAAATGTGGCAAATCTTTGGGAAACCACATGAGGATTTGCTGGCAAATCGTACTTATTTTACCCTCGATTTACAATCCGATGCCATTTTGACAGAAGATTGGCAGCGCACTACTGTCATTTCTCCCACCATGCTACAGCAGTTTGCTGGTGTGGATGACTCTTCCCTGCAACTGCACGTTGCTTATACCAGCTATGATTACCGCTCCGGCTGGAATGCTGCTTGGGGGTTAATGAAGGATGCGGAGTTGGTAACTAATAAAGGTGCTGTGTATTTATTCAGCACCACTCAATCAGAGCTTTGGATTAAAGCTTTAAAACATCTGCAACTGCGAGGTGTCGGAGAGCGCACATCTGAAGGTTTTGGTCAATTTCAAGTTTGTAACGAATTTCATCTAGTTTTTCGGGAGCATGCTGTATGAGTTTCACAAAACAACAGGTTGAACTTAAAGTTCAGAAAGGTATTCGCCAAGCTGAAGACGATTTAGTGATTTTGATTGAAAATGCCTTGAATACTACCTCCTACGGTAACTTAGAAGAATCACAATTTAGAAATTTAGTTCGAGTTTCTGATACAACTGAAAGCCCAGAAGTCATCAAAAACTTTTTGCGCTATCAAGTTGGTAGAGATGATAAGTGGGGAAACGGGCAAAATTCCTTAGCCGAAAAAATTATTAAAAATATCGACGGCAGTTTAAAAGAAAGCGCCCAAAAGATTTGTAAAGAGAATGCTGATTCTGAGGTAAAAGCAATTTGGCTAGAGTTGATTCGCCGTTATCTTGGTTATGGGGCCCGTCACTTGAAGTACCTCAACTCTACTGAAGAAGGTAAAAAACTGAGGGCAGAAGGTAGAAGGAAGAATTCCGTAAAAAGCTAGGAGGATAAAATAAATGCGTCGAGCTGTTTTTTCTACTATTGGTACGAGTTTACTCACCAATCCCATTAATCAAGCTAACCCTGATGAAAAGGATTGGTACGATCGTTTACGAGATGCTGCTAATTTAACTGAAGGCGAAACTCCCTCAGATGTGTTGTCTATCATCAAAACTTTGGAGTCGAGAGCTAAGGATAAGCTGCTTCAAAGCCGAGTTGATGTAATTCGTAGAGCCAGTGCCGAACTAAATGGTATTTATGGCTTATACCAAGAACAACTGCATCATGGCAATCAAGACATTCACTGGTTAATTGCTACCGATACCGCCCAAGGAAAAGCAACCGCAGCAATCGTAGAAACTTTCTTGAAGTCCCAAGCTTTGACAAGTGTGAATACTTATGTACCCCCTGGGTTATCTACGGCTAGCACTAATACTTTTTCTGATGGAATTGATAATCTGATTGCTTGGATGCAGGAAACTATTCCTGAGTTTAAGGCAAGAGGTTACAAAATTTGTTTTAACTTGGTGGGGAGCTTTAAAAGCTTGCAGGGATATCTCAATACCATTGGGATGTTTTATGCTGACGAGATTATCTACATCTTTGAAGGGCACAACTCAGAGCTGATTACGATTCCCCGACTGCCTATAAAAGTTGATACTGAATTAATTGCACCCTACAAGATGCAGCTAGCTTTGATGGATGCTGGTGCTACGATGAATGCGGCTGATGTTCGAGGCATACCTGAATCCCTAGTTTATCAACTTGAAGGCGAAGTGACTTTATCTAATTGGGGCAAGCTGGTATGGGGGGAATCTAAGGGTGAGATGCTTTCTCAAGAGTTATTGCCATTTCCTCGGTTACAGTATCAGCCAACTTTTGTTGAAGATTATCAACAAATCAGTAACCAGCGCGAACGGGTGAAGCTGCAAGAAACTTTGGCTAAGGTTTCTCGGTATTTGATAGAGTCGAATGGCGATACAACCCCTCTCATAGGTGGAGGGCTGCAATATGAACGGTACAAGAATACAGCTAAAATTGACCATTTTCGGGTCGATTTAAGTCAGCGTGTTAGTTGTCAAGCAGTAGGAGGTAACTTGATACTGCGATACTACGGTAATCACGCTCATGTCGAAGGAAAAGAAGTAAGGAAATAATAAGAACTATGTTTGATACTTTCAAAAATCGTTTGGAAATCACTGGAACACTTTGGACTGTAACCGCACTCCGAGTTAGCGCTGGGCGTTCTCTAGAGCCGATTGGTTCGGATTTGCCTGTAATTAAAGATGCTGTAGGACGCCCTTTAATTCCGGGATCTAGTTTTAAAGGGGCATTGCGATCGCGTTTAGAAAGTTTCCTGCGTGGTATAGTTGGAAGCGATCGCCAATTAGTTGCTAATCCAGCTATCGAAGAAGAATGGTCGATTACCTCTAAAGAAATGAAAAAGCTCAAGGATCAGTACAAAGTCGATAGGGAACTAACCGATGTTATTTTAGCAAAAACAGATTTAGTTTCTCATCTCTTTGGCTCTCCGTGGGTGGCTAGTAAATTTCAGGTACGGGATTTAACTGTACTGCCGGATGCTTGGTTTGGACAATATCAAGAGCGAGATGGGGTAGCCATCGACAGAGATACCGAAACCGCCGCCGATGGCAAGCTTTATGATTTTCAAGTAGTACCAGCAGGGACACCTTTTGAGTTTCGTGCTGTGGTGGAAAATGCCGACGATTGGGAATTAGGCTTATTAAGCATTGGCTTACACCAATTTGAAACCGAGCAGATTCCTTTAGGTGGTGGGCGCTCCCGTGGCTTAGGTGTAGTGAAGCTGGAAATTGACAAAATGCTCTGGGTTGACGTTGAAGGCAATCCCAAGTTTTTACTGGAATATCTGCGGAAATTAGTCAATAACGATGAAACCGCCTATGAAGATGCTAGAGACTACAAAGATGAGTGGGTGAGAAAACTTATCGATTATCTGAACAAAAAAATTTCTGAAACTGAAGCAGCAAAGAGGTAAAAGCCATGCATAAACGATTTGTCAATAATTGCACGATCGATCTAACCTTATTACCCTGCGGCCCCATCTTAATCAAATCTGGGAAAGAGGGAGCAGATCCCACTAAGCCAGATATGGAATTTGTGGAAACCTATCATCAAGGGGGACGCTCAATTTATTTGCCGGGAAGTTCCCTTAAAGGTGCGATTCGTGCCCATGCCGAACGGATTGTTAGAACGGTGGGAAGGGATAGTCGCCCAGATAACTCGAATAAGCCTAATGTTTTGTGGGCTAGCGATCCTCTGAAGAAAGATGAGGAGCTGGAAAAGTTATCTAACTCTAAAAATGACCCTAAAAAGTCTAAAAAGATTTATAGTCAATCTTCTTTTACCGATCAGATGTTTGGTAATGTGGCGATCGCCAGTCGTGTTAGGATTGAAGATGCTTATCCCATTGACTCAAAGCAGCTAAAAATTGAAGAACGCAACGGTGTAGCCATCGATCGAGTATTTGGCTCCGTCGCCGTGGGACCATTTAACTACCAAGTCTGCACGGCAGGAGAATTCCGCACTAAAATCCACCTGAAAAACTTCTCCTTAGCCCAACTAGGTTTAATCGGTTTAGTGCTGCGAGACTTAGATGATGGTTGGTTTGGTTTAGGATTTGCTAAGTCTCGCGGTTTGGGTATGGTTAAGGTAAAGTTGAACTCAGCAGTTGTTCAATATCCGGGCTGTATCTTAGAAAATAAACAAATTCGCAGTTTAGGATCGAAGCAAGAATGGCCCCACAATCGATTGCTAGGTGCTGGGGTATTTCTAGAAAAGCAAGAGCGAGAAGACTACGGTTTTCCAGATAACGACATCCAAGAAACCCCCATCCGTGCTGAATCAATGCCTCTGAATTTTGGCGTGCAATTGCAATGGCAGGGTAATGATGAAACTGGAGTGCCGAATTTGTTTCAATATGCCGTGTCCTCTTGGCGTAAAGTATTGGAAGGAGTGGCAAAATGAATGCTTTTGTCGGTGTTAGCGAGAAACTTCTCTCAGAAGAGGAACTCAGACATTTGCTCGAAGCTCCCTCTACTACCCCTACTTACTATTTTCTGCGCTGGGCTGACAAAGTGAGCGGCATTATAGATAGCCTAGAAGATTTTCCTAGTCCAGAAGGGCAGATGTTTAATAGCGATCGAGAATTGCGCTGGAAACAACAAGGGCAGATGTTTAGCGTGCTTCTCCTTAGCACTACAGGGTTGGAGCCAGGATTTAGAGCCATTGGAGAAAAATGGCAATTCCAACAACGGGAAGCACATATTTACCCTACTACAGAAACCCGTTTTCCTAAAGAGTTTCAGCATCGGAATGTAAATATAGCACAGCGCTATTTTATCGATGCCCAAACAGCAACCGTACATTTTGTTGCCTTAACTGTAGCCAAAAAGTCATGACAACCATTAAACCTCAACCACGCCAAACTCAAGAAAATTCACCGACAGCGGGGGTACCAAAACCTTATCAATTAATCTCTCTGCCCGCTGAATCGCCCAAAAAAAGCAAGCCTGCCGGACAAGATCGATTTAAGAACGATCGCTTAAGTGGTTTTATCGGGCTGCGTTTAACCGTAAAAACCTCTGCTTTTATAGCTTCTGGCGTGGTGGCGATGGGCAGTGATTTATCGAACACAACTAGGAATATCCCGCTGATTAAAACCTCACTCGATCGCAACCAGCAACTACTTATCCCTGGTAGTTCTCTTAAAGGAGTCGTGCGCTCTACCTACGAAGCAATTACCCGCAGTTGCTTGTGTAAGGTGACGCGGAGATATCAGGAACAAGTGCCATCAGGCTACAAAGAATGTGTAATCAATCGCCAAAGAAATCAGGTAGAAGTTTGTGCTGCCTGTCAAGTGTTTGGGGCAATGGATTGGCAAGGGTTAGTTCATTTTACAGATGCTCAGTGTGAAAAAACTGGCTTCAGCACAGGATTTATGCCTTCTTTGTATCGCCCTCGCCCGGATGAAAGAAGAGCGTATTTCAACCAACAGGGTAAAGTAGCTGGGCGTAAGTTTTACTACCATGCAGTTAAATCGGTTGACGCAGGCGATCGGGGGATTCCCGTACAACAAGCTGGTAAGGAGTTTACCTTTATAACTCAACTGCGGTTTATGAATTTAACCCAGGCAGAATTAGGGACTTTGTTGATAGTGCTAGGGCAAGATAAACAAAATAAAATGGCGCTAAAAGTCGGAGGTGGTAAGCCAGTTGGCATGGGGACGATGGTTGTAGATGTGACAGAGATAGACTTAATCAAGAGTAAAGAGGAGTGGCGCGATCGCTATTCAAATTATGACTCACAACCCCCCTCTCTGACAGAAAAAGCATTGGAGGAGTTCGTGCAGAAAATCATTAAGGTAGCTCACTCTGAAAAGCTGGTGCAAGATAAACAGCTACAAGAGCTCAAACAAGTGCTGCAATGGCCGACCGATCGACAACCCCCAGAAGGAGTATATTAAATGCTAGCGACAGAAGAACTGACCGAAATTCAATGGCAGATGGCTCATGCGATCGCTCAAACTTTAGTCCAAGATGATGCAGATGTCAACGAACTGAGTAAAGCTATAGCTTATCTGCGTGCCTACGCTCGCCAAGAAAAGGCAGGAACCAGATTTTTCGATTACCTCAAGACGCTAGAGAGGAATGGCGGAAAAATCGGGCACAGTCGCAAAACCTCTGAATACTACGGAAGTATAGAAAATGCTTGTACCAAATATCTGAAGGCTTTTCAAAACGATGTTGCTGTCATGCTGCAAATATTAGGTTGGGCAGCCCGTCTGATGCGTTATTATAAAAATGCTGGCCCAATCGGAGAAATTACCGCTCCAGTTATAGCGTCAGCCCGTCAAGCTGAAATTGCCTCAGTTATGCAATCCCAAAAGTTTGCTGTTGACCAAATTATAGATGCTAAAGTTAGCAGCATCAATGGTAACAAGGTAACATACGAAATTCTGGAGAAAATTAAACTCACGGAGAAAGAACCTAAAAAGGTAAGTTCTTTGACAGAGGGGCAGAAGGTAAAAGTGAAAATAGTCTCTCTCAAGGAAGATGGGAGCATAAAAAGCGTTAAGTGTGCAGATTAGTCAAACCATCTTTCCTTCGTGATGATTTTGGGAGTGGAGGACACACATGAATAAGACAATTATCAACCAATATGTACCAGACTATGTTTCTCCCCCAGGTGAGACGCTCCTGGCAACCCTTGAGGAACTTGAGATGTCCCAGGATGATTTGGCAAAACTAATAGGTATCCCCAAGAAGATTATTAGTGAGATTGTACATGGCAATTCTGCAATTACTAACGAATTGGCAGTTAGAGGAAGTTTTAGGCGTACCAGCCAGTTTTTGGAACAAACGCGAACAAAACTACCGAAGTTTGCTGGCTTTAAACCCTGTAAAGCCTGTAAACACGGCATTAGACAGTTTTCTGAGCAGGTGAGAAAAAAAGTTATTGGGGAACTTGACTTTTCCTAAATAGCCTGATATCGTTGTCCTAGTGTGGAATATAACACACACGAACCTTGAAATTTGAATGTGCTTGTATCCCTACAGATTACTGTCCTACCTGTAGAGAAAAATTAAGGGCAGGGTGATTGTAAAGATTTGTAATCGACGCGGGTCGGCAAATCGCTGAAACCATGATTTTTCGTTGAACCGCGTCGATGCCATCGTCTCTGGGCGCATGAGTTTACTCTGGATCACCATTTCCCCGCAAGGGGACGGATACTCTCCTACTTCGATTAGCATGTGAAAGAAGCCGAACTCTGGATCACCAGTTCCCCGCAAGGGGACGGATACAAACACAACCAATCCGATAGAAACAAACTTTTTCACTCTGGATCACCAGACAAAGCTATGGCAGTAAACGTGGTCGTCCTAGTAATCGCACACAGCAAACCTTATCACCCACAGGGGTAAATGTAGATGCCAAAATTCAGTGAGTCGCTCTTGTAGGGTGCGTTAATGAAATGTAACGCACCATAATGGGTGCTAATTTTCGGTGCGTTACGAGTCAAGCTAACACACCCTACTCAATGCGACTATATACTAGCCAACCAGATCGGCAGTCACGAGAGGAACTTTTTGAATGATATTTTTGCTGGATACTAACATTTGTATTTACATCATAAAGCGCCAAACAAAACAGGTAATTAATCGCTTTAATACACTGCAACTTTCAGATATTGCTGTTTCAGCTATTACTGTTGCTGAACTAGAATACCATTGACTGACTGATACAGACATCGCAGAAAAGTCATTCCAGCGACGCAGGTAGCTGTGAAAAACATTTATGGGCAGCGGTAGGGGGAAGTGATGCCCTTTGCGGCGAAAACTGGTAGGGGTTTTGTGCAGTTGCCATAATTTCTAGAAAAATCTAGAATTGTGGTATTAATCTCTAGATTTTCCTGGGCGCAGCTAAGCTTGCTGAAATTTGGTTGCCAAATCTCTAATCTTCTGGTAGAGTAGCTTTCATGAGTACGATAACCTACTGCAAGGGGCTACCTACACCAGCTTCAGAGATGAACGCTCTAGGGTTTACCACCTTTGAGATGTTCCTAGATTCGTTTGCACCCATATTCCACTCTTCAGCTTGTGAAACAGTTAACCATCTGCTCTCTGATAAAGACTTTGATAAGTCTAAGTGGAATACGCATTTACAAAATACTTATGGGATTAACAAGCGCCATGCCAATGGTGTTATTAGCCATGCTAAGGGAGCTGTAGATTCAGCCAAGGAATGCCGTATAAATCATATCAAAACTCTGAAGGGTAAACTCAAGTCAATTGAAAAATGGATTAAAAAAGAAGAAACCAAGCTAAAAAATGCCCAGAAGTTCTACAGAAAGAAAAACTGGCTTCACAGTAAAACAGGTTGTAACTTCCCTTTATCGAGTTCGCTGCAATACCGCAATACTAATTGGCAGTACCTACGGTTTAAGATTCACAACAAGAAACGTCGCCTGCACCATCTAAAGAAACAGATAGAACATTTAAAGGCTGCGCCGGTTCGAGTAAGAGTACCTCGCCATCAAGTTTTTATAGTTGGTTCGTCAGATGAAAGCTATGGGAATCAAGTATCCCAGTGGGATGGTAATGCGATTAAGTTTCGTGTCCCTGATTGCTTAGAGTATCAATTTGGTGCTTATGTTCAGACTACGATAGGCAACTTTGATAGAGGCATCAACCGCTTGCCAGTCACAGGTGCTAAAACCTGGCACTTTTACTACAAAGATGGTAAGTGGTCAGTCGCCATACAATTCACGCCTTCGACCATAAATCAAGTCAGTCGTCACTCCAGTTATGGATGCATTGGCATTGACATGAATCCTGGATCAATTGGTTGGACTTACCAAGATTGCTGACGGTAATCTAAAAGCTCATGGTCAAATCCCTCTACAGATGGGATTGCCCAAAGGACAACAGAACGCTCAAATCATCAGAGCTTGTTTGCAGCTAGCACAACTAGCTATAACTTTTGCGTGTCCGGTTGTCTGTGAAGAATTGGATTTCTCAAAAAAGAAAGAGGAACTTAGGGAACGTGGTAGAAAATATTCCAGGATGCTCTCTGGCTGGGCATACAGCCAATTCTACAAACTGCTAGGAAGCATACTTAGTAATCGCGGTATTTATTTGATGACCGTCGCTCCGGCTTATACCAGCTTGATTGGCTTGGTTAAATATGCGAGACAGTACGGGCTAGCTAGCGACGAAGCTGCTGCTATAGCTGTTGCTCGTCGTGGAATGCGATTAACCGAAAAATTACCCAGTGCTATAACCGCCTATCTTGATATGAAATCAGGAAAGCACGTATGGCACTGGTGGTCGGAACTGAATAACCTAATAAAGAAATCCGGTAAAATTAGTAGCCGACACAGCTACTATTCTATCACCGTCTCTAACTGGGAATCCATAGTCAAGCCACCAGCCGAGGTTACTAAGACTGGCGGCAAGCGTAAGCGAAGCGTGATGATTTCTTTGGACATATACCGCAGAGTCCCATCTATAGATTTCTATAGATTTTTAGAAGCGGTGATAAAGCTTAATGTAACAGTTCCGGGTTTAAATTGTGCTGCTTGATATAACTCAGCATAAGTAGTGGGTGGTTGAGCGATAGCTATCGAGCGAATTTTCAGCGGGGCTTGCCGCAGTTCAACTGTTTCTGGCAAATTATCTAACCACTGCACCAACCACTGTACCACAGGTTGAGCCAGTGCAGTGATATTCCAGCGATAAATATGACCTACCTGTAGTTGTACCTGCCTGCCTTGAGAAATTAAAGCCCCATCTAAACTAGAAAGGGTAAAAGCTTTTTCTGACTCCCCATCATGGAGATAAGCCGAGAGTTCTCGATCGATTTGCCGTACTTGATCGAGAAACCAAGCGTGGAGTCCTACAGTATACTGAAGCGGCAGCGAACTAGGGGCGATTGGTTCTAACTCAAACTGCAAGCCTACCAACTCAGTATTATCCGACCAGAGGAGGTTAGTTTCAGGTATTTTTTGAGTAGATCGATCGCGCCTAGTGGGCTGAACCATAACCTAATCCAATATCACAGATAAATTATCACATGACTGAAACGAAAATTAACCAGCGCAACAGCGGACTATGGGTATCGATTTTATACTTTGCAGAAGGATTACCCTACACAATTGTAAATTTGATGTCGGTGATTTTCCTCAAAGACCTCGGCGCAAGTAATCAGCTAATTGGGCTAACGAGCTTACTTTCTGTGCCCTGGGTACTCAAAGGATTATGGGGACCGGTGGTTGATTTATACTCAACCAAGCGAAGATGGATTTTAACCACAGAAATTGTGTGTACTATATTTATAGCTATGCTGGCGCTAGGGACATTATCGCATCAGGTGCTGATGGTATCGCTTTTTATTCTAACAGCGATCGCGTTGGTTTCGGCCACTCACGACATTGCCATCGACGGCTTTTATCTTGATGCCCTCAACAACGAGCAGCAAGCATTCTATGTAGGTTGGCGCTCTACTGCCTATAAAATGGCAGTGCTTGCTGGCAACGGTGGGTTAGTTTTTCTAGCGGGGTATCTAGCCGATAAATATGTAATCTCAACAAGTACCAGCGGCACTAAAACCTATCAAGACATTCAGCTCCTACTTCCAGCTTTATCATGGAACATTACCATTAATCCGCTGCAATTAGGCTGGGCAGTGGCATTTGGTTTAGCTGCTGTAATTTTCCTATTAATTTATTGTTTTCAGGTGTGGTATCTACCCCACCCAACTACCAACTCGCCCATCAGAACGCAAACCGAACCAAATTCCAACTGGATAGACGCCTTTAAAACATACTTTACCCAAGATAGAATTAGTTGGATTGTTACCTACGTGCTGATTTTCCGTTTGGGTGATGCTTTTTTAATGAAAATGGCACCTCCATTCTTGATGGACAAAATAACTCAGGGTGGTTTAGCCATCTCCACCGCTGAAATGGGAATTTTATCTGGCACAGTGGGAGTTATTTTCCTGTTAAGTGGGGGTATACTTGGCGGTTATATTATTGCCAGACAAGGCTTAAAAAAATGGATGTGGCCGACAGCATTGTTACAAAATTCAGCTATTATACTATATTGGTTTTTAGCTATATATCAGCCCAAGCTGGAGTGGGTATATATAGCAAATTCCTTGGAACAATTTGCTTATGGGGTGGGAGTTTCCGCATACACAGTATTATTGATGAGAAGTGTACGTCCAGAATACAAAGCATCCCATTATGCAATTACAACAGCGTTCATGGCACTAGGGTTATTGATTCCGGGAATATTTAGCGGTTACTTGCAAGCATGGCTGGGCTACCAGAATTATTTCTTGATGAGCTTCCTCGTCGCGATTCCTGGCTTGATAACCATATTTTTCTTGCCTCTGGAGGAGAATCAATGAGCTGTGTATTGGGAATAGATGGAGGAGGAACTAATACTGTTTGTATAATCATGGATGACACAGGCAAAGTGCTAGGACGTGGTAAAGCCGATTAATCAAATCCAAGAGCTACAATACCCAAAATTTTACCCACATCATTTAAAAAATAATCCGGTAAATCAATATGTATCGTTTGCCCCTCTAACTTCAAAAATTTCCAAATTTCCCCCGTTGTCACTGCCCCATAAATGCCCGATATTTCATTTCCCTCCCGCTCATTAAATAACCTTGCTGCAATCATTTCCGCTACACATTGCCCTAACCCTCCCTTAATATCTTCCTTCTTTGCTTCCACCACCACTACTACAGGCGCACTAATAATTAATAACTCTGGAGAATGACTAAGAATAAAATCACAAATTCCATTTAACCCTCGCCCTGGTTCTACAGTAAAATCAACTCCTGAAAATAAACTAATTTGATTTTTAAGCTGCCTAGTTACCTCTAATAAAATCGGTGTAATAATCATCTCAGACCGAGATTTTTCTGTATTACTCGCTAGAGCAAACGGCACATTATAAACAAGTGTTTCTTTTAAATAGTTACTGACTTCTACAGTTGGCACTTCTGAAAAAATATCCGATCGCGCTGAAATCGTTAAATCAAACGCTTTTTTAACACTCGTTAAACTAAAATCGCTGTACGCCATTGCTCAACAATCCAAAATCTAAAATTTTAAACGAGAAAGCACGTCAGCTAGCTTGCCTGTTGTTTTAAATCCTCTCAGCTTAACTCGTAACCATAAATCTTCCCTTAGTATGAGATTAACGCAGAATTTATTCTGCGTGTCGCATTTCATCCACCTTCATAGGAAGAGGGAGAGGGAAAGGGAAGAAACTTTATTCACCCAATCCCAGTCCCTTTCCCTTACCCTCAATGGTTGCTTTCATGCTCCCGGATTGTGAATCGGTAAACTTCCCCTTCTATGCAACCGTCACTTGGTTGGTTTCGACGGCAGTAGCACCATTAACACCCCTGGCTACTGAAACCAGTTTTTCGAGAATTTCCTGTGAAGGAACTTCTCCTTTCAAAACAACCGTGCCTCCAGTTTGAGCTACGTAGACAGTATGAATATCATCCACTCCAGGCGCTTGATCGAAAGCTAGAGCAACCCGTTTTGCCAAACCGCTTTGATCGTATTCCCCATTCAAACCGACGCGCTCGGGAGGAATAGTTTCTGTTGTAGTAGTAGCAGCAGCGGCTTCTTGAGGTGCTGCCGCAGGTGTCCCCTGAATCGCTTGCTCTGGATTTTGGGGCTTTTCCTTTCCAAAAAGTCTTTGTAACCAACCCATAATTATTCTCCAAATTCATCACAACCAAGCATTTCTTGCCTTAATCTCCATAATATTTACTCATATCTAAATTTCATCAATCTCAAGACGTAAGACTAATTACTGAGTCTTTACCCCGGAGTATGAGGGATTTATATAATGACATAAAATACTTAAAAAAGGATAAAGTTAAAATAATTATTTACCAACTATTTTTATTCACCCCATTCCTGTAACAATTATTTGCTTGTCTTATTTCATAACCATGAGGTAGTATTTTAATAGATTGGCAATCTGTCGCTAGTAGGGTGCTTATGCTAGCACCCTGCACTACTCAAGCACTTAGGGTGGACATTGCCCACCACTACAAACATGATTAAAGCGAGGAGGAACTATGATTTTTGCCGGAAAACGCCCCAATAATCTCGGCGTCCGTGATGGAAAATTAACATCGTGTCCAAGTAGCCCAAACTGCGTCTCTAGCCAAAATCCAGACGCACAGCACAAAATCGATCCCTTGACTTATAATTCTACTCCCGGAGAGGCGATCGCAGATCTCAAGAGAGCGACTGAGGGCTAAAGCCCTCACTACGAACCTATGTGTTTTTTGAGATCCTAGTTTATGACAACTTCGCCCAGTTCATCTCTTTATCATACTGGGTTGGTACAGTTTCAGTGGGAGAAGAGCGTATCAGGTTTGTACTTCCTACTCCAATTTCCTCAAGCAGACAAAGAATTAGAAAATAAGCGGCACGCAGCGCTTTACCTTTTAGGCGAAGACGGTTTAGGCGGAGAGCGTTCTAGTGGAGCTGGGCGATTTGAGGCTGAGTGGTTGGAACTTCCCGAACCAGAACCCGTGCGCAGGTTTGATTTGCACTTTACTACGCCCACAGCTTTTGCCCAAAGTAGCAACCATTTACCTCTACCTGTACCTGCTCTGATGTTCCGCAGTTGGTTAGAGCGGTGGAATCACTTTGCCCCAGTTTATTTGGGGAGTGATGAGTTAATTGCTTATTTGAGTAATGCGATCGCCCTCCGTCAGCATACAATTAAAACTAGCTCATTTTCACTGCCAAGGGGATATGTGAATGGTTTTAATTGTAAGGTAGTGCTACAAGCTTTGAGTCGCACCGATCCCCTACTAGCGAACGTTGCTAACTTATTGATTCATTATGCGCAGTTCGCAGGTACAGGTATCAAGACTCGCTTGGGTATGGGGCAAACAAAGGTCAAAATAGGTTTTTTAAAAGCGGGCAGCGAGAATCGAACTCGCATTATTAGCTTGGAAGGCTAAAGTTTTACCACTAAACTACGCCCGCAACAGCCGCGTTATAACCGCGATCTCTTTACCTAAACTAGGATAACACAATTCTACTGTAGTTGAGCAAGATGCGTCAGAATTTTTTTTAGCCGACGCGAGGCTTAATGGTGAGGACCACATCGAGCAAGCTATAGACTGGTAGCCCAGCCTGGGAAGCAGGCTCAAACTTCCAATCTTTTAAAATCTCACTTGCCAGCGCTAGCTGCTCAGAGTCAACACTGTCCTTTGCAGGCAGGACTTTTTCAACCATGCCTGTGTCAGTGATTAACAGCTCTACCTTTAATATTAAAACATGGTCAGCCTTGTACCGCAGTTTTGTCGGATATAAGATAGAGGCAAACACCTGTTGGTTTGGATTAGGTTCTGCTAGTTTGTCAGGGACATCCCTACCACGGTTAGCAGAACGAAAATTAGATAAAGTCGCGACAATGCCCGGAAGATTTGAAGTCTGACTCGTTGATGAGATGGCTGGTGCGGATAGTGGCTGTGGGTTTTCTCCCAGATGGTTACTCCCAGATGTGGGCGGCGCTGAAGCAGTCGGAGTAGAAGTCTGGGGCAGTTCATTTTTATTGGGTACATTTTCAGGAGGCGGCGAGGGGATGGAGTTGGAGGCTGGCGTTGCTGTAGCAGTCGAAGTAGGCATCTGAGGCGGCTCATTTCTGGTAGGCACGTCTTGAGTCGGCTGCGGCGAACCTGTAGTAACTGGTGTAGGGGCAATCCCCTCGTGGTTGCCCGTTGCTGCTTTGGGCGATGCCTGTGGTGGGTTGAAAGTTTGTTCGCTTGCTTCAGGTTTAGGAGTGTGGGAGGGTAGCAATTTTGAGGTGACAGCTTCTTCTGGTTTACTCCCAATCTCCATAGATTTAGAGACAACTGGTGATTTTGGCTCAGTTGAATCTTCATTATGTGTTTTCTGTGCTGATGACGGACTTGTGGCTTGGTTTTCTGGGGTTGTCTGGAGTGTAACTGAGCTAGCTTGGGGAGCGTCCCCGATTAGCTCTATCGGCATAGGCTCTGTACCAATATCAACATTCTGCTGGCGCACCATTAACACTTTTAGTATCCAAAGCGCCAACAAATGGATGGCAATAGAACCCACAATCACAGAAACCCACAATTTTGGGGGATCGGTGTGACGTCGCGGGGACATCCGTGAGGAAGCAGTCAGGCTCAAAATTGATTGTGCCCCTAGTAACAGAACGGACACTTGTTTAATTCTGCTGTTTGGTCAAAACACCCGGAAAGATTCTAGGATATCATGTTTTATCATAGGAGACAGGAGACAGGAGTAGGGAGTCAGCTAACCAACCCGGATTTGATATCAGTACTTACTACGAACCTGTGAGCGTTCGTGGGTTGAGGCGAGGGTTGTTAAGTCAGGGCCTGCGGGTATGATTCCGCCTGGGTTGAGTGGAAATCTTGTCGTTACCCTTATCTTATAGCTCCTGCCTTGAGCAGAATTTTCTTAAGTACTGGATGAGCACATGGGTGATCCTCTGCTAAATCCAGAGCAGTATTTCCATACATATCTTTCGCATTGACATCTGCTCCTTTTCTGATTAAAGCTCGCATTGTCCAAGCATTTTGTACTATAACTGCCATCATCAACGGTGTCTCGCCAGTATCTTGATTTGGGATGTTTACATCTGCGCCTAACTCAATCAACAGGTTGATTATGGAAAAATTTCCATTTATAGCTGCTTGATGAATTGCAGCTATACCTCCTTGCCCATAACTGTTAACATTAACTCCGGCAGAAAATAAGTTGCGTACAGCATCAATATTTTTCTGAAAAACGGCATTAAAAAAGCTGATTAGCAGTTCATCATTTGGTGTTTTTTCAACTTTTTTCTGATGTAATACCTTGGTTAATTCTTCTTGAGCAAATACTCGTTCTTCTTGGTTAGTAACGAGTGTAAATAAGTAATCGAATACTTCCTGGTGCCCTGATATAGCAGCCATACCTAAGGCTCCTGTGAATGGAGACTCATCACAAATCGTATTGGGATCTGCTCCAGCCTCCACCAATAATTTAACCAAATCGAGGTTTCCCGTTCTGGCTGCTGTCATCAATGGGGTTTCGCTACCTGGGTCTAGTGTATTCACATCTGCACCAGCCTTGAGGAGAACTTGAACCACAGCGACGTTCCCTCCCCAAGCAGCATTACTGAGGGCTGGGTTTAAAACGTATTCATCAACTTTATTAGCTAGAAAAAGCAGTAAAATCTGTACCATTTCTAAATCGCCTAAACGAGCAGCAACATCTAGGGCATGAGAAATGTATGCTTGTTTCCAGTTGTGAGTGTCAGCAGGGGCTTGAAGTAAAAGTTGTACGATTTCTTGGTTTCTAAGGTGAACGGCTTTTTGAAGTGGGGTGAGAGGTTCTCCCAAATCTTCATCCCACTCTTCATAAGCCCACTGCTCTATATTCACTCCTACAGCAGTTAATTTTTGTATAAGTTGTACGTTACCATCGACAACTGCTTTATAAAGTTCTCTGTCCCTTGCTTCTACATTCGACATATCTATTTTTTGGTTATGCTCCCAGCGCTAGGGATGATTTCTTTGGACATATACCCTAGAGTCCCACTTATAGATTTCTATAGGTTTTTAGAAGCGGTTTTTAAGTCAGGGCCTGCGGGGATGATCCCGCCTGGGTTGAGTGGAAATAAATTGCCGTAGTAATCCCGTTTGACTGCTTCTATGTCACAAGTATCAGCAACAGCGGGAAGCTGATACAAGTCTCGCAGGTAAGGTCCCAAGTTTTCGTAGTCCTGAATTCGGCGCAGGTTGCACTTAAACAGTCCGTAGTAGACGATATCAAAGCGGAACAGAGTGGTGAAGAGACGAACGTCTGCCAGGGTGAGACTGTCTCCACATAAGTATCGACTTGTCGCCAGTGATTCGTCAATCTCGTCTAAAACGGCAAAAAGTTCGTTGCAGGCAGAGTTGTACGCTTCTTGGGTTTGAGCAAAGCCACAGCGATACACGCCGTTATTTACTGCGTGGTAGATCTTATCGTTCCACCAGTCAATTTTATCTTTCAGTTCCTCTGGGTAGAGATCGATCGCGGGATAATTAGCAAACTGGTTGAACGCGGAGTTTAGGATTACAATAATGTCCGCACTTTCGTTGTTAACGATCGCTTTCGTTTGTCGATCCCATAATACTGGCACTGTACAACGCCCGTTATAGCCTGGTATTGCTAATTGATACAGCTCTGGTAGATTGTCGCAGCCCTCAGAAGGACTCTCGAATACCCAAATCCCCTCATCTGATGAAGGCGACGCCACCACCACCGAGATAGTATCAGATAGTCCCTTGAGCGCCCTGACGACTAGAGTGCGGTGCGCCCAAGGGCATCCCAGCCCGACGTAGAGACAATAACGCCCCAATTCTGGTTGGTATGGGTTCCCTTCCTCTGTACCAACAAATTCCCTGAACTGGCTACTAGGGCGAACGTACTCTCCCGACTGATTGCGGGGAGCAAGTTGAGCCATCATGGTGTGCCAGATGGTTGTCCAGACAAATTTTCCTACCCTGACGAGCAGTCGAGGCGGAAGGGACTTACTTTTCTTCTTGATTACCATATTGGCTACATCTTATCGATCGACACCGCGAAGGTGAGAACTGTTTCATCAATGCCTTTGAGTTGGAGGGGACGGCACTTGGTAATTTCATCTTCGTCCAAGTAATCCGCCACGGCGGCTGAGATGAGAATAGAATTGGGTGCTGCGGCTTCTTGCAGCCGAGAGGCAATATTAACACTTGGACCGATCGCCGTGTAATCCGATCGCTCCGAACTTCCAAACATACCCACCACAGCCGTACCCTGATGAATCCCACACCGGAATTGCACCGGAGGCGGTCCGTCATTGCCCACAATGCCCTGCTCTTGCCAACGTTGGTTAAGTTTGTCGAGAGAGCGGTACATTTGTCGTGCTGCCGCGAGGGCACGTCGCACCTGCTCGTTCGGGGTTAGTTCTTCTGGGGCACCGAATAAAGCCAAAACCGCATCCCCCATAAATTTATCCACAGTACCACCATTCTCAAACACAGCCATAGTCATCGATTCGAGGTACTCATTGAGTAACTGTGCTACTCGGCGCGATCGCAAGGTATTAGACAACTGGGTAAAGCCAACGATGTCACTAAACAGAATAGTAATCAAACGGGGTTCCGGGCGCAAGTCTAGCGACAACTCGCCTGTAGCGCATTGTTTTACCATCGAGGGTGGCAAAAAGCGCTTCAGCACTGATTCTGTCAAGTAAGTATTTAACTTTTGTACGCGCCGCTCTGTCGCTTTGAGCGCTAGCAGATTGCGCACTTCTGCCAATAATTCCCGGTCATTAAACGGCTTCGACAGGTAGGCGTCCGCTCCTTTTTCCGTTCCTTCAATGCGGCTGGCTTCATCAGCTTTAGCGGTTAGCAGGATAATGGGAGTTCCCTTCAACTCCCCATCAGCCCGCATCATCCGAATCAGATCTAGACCTGACACTATTGGCATCATCAAATCTGTCACTATCAGGTGGGGACGGCGCTCTTTTACTACAGAAAATCCTTCTTGCCCATTCCGAGCCGTCAAAACCGGATAGCCCGCCTCCCGCAGAATCCTGGACACATATCCCCGCAAATCTGGGTTATCATCCACCACTAATATCGGGTTTTCCGCGTTCGCTGCTAACCCATTTTGTTCCACTAGAGCATCGACTTCAGGGCTTAATTCTATTTCAAAACTATCAGAACTTGAATCGCGATCGGCTTCTACCTCCACCTCTAGATCTGCTAATTCTACTGTTGCTCGGGCTTTCTGCATCTCCGTTGGCACGTCCAATACTTGCGACTCTGGCAAGTGAGCGGTGCCAGTTAAGAGCCAGATGCTGAAAGTGGTGCCCGAACCGTAAACTGAATCTACGGTAATTTGACCTTTATGGAGTTCCACCAATTCTTTTACCAAAGCTAAACCCAAACCAGTTCCTTCATAAGACCGATTCACCGAGCCCTCTGCCTGACGGAAGCGCTCGAACAGATGGGGGATTTGCTCAGAACGAATACCAATACCTGTATCTGATACTTGTATTTGTACGCGATCCCCAACCGATTCCAACTTTACCGTAATGCTGCCGTTGGCGGGGGTAAATTTCATCGCATTGGATAGCAGATTGTATAGAACTTTATCAAACTTTTCTAAATCCAGATAAACTAACGGGCAAGATATTAATTGAGTATTAACCGTGATGCCTTTTTTCTCACAGTAGGGGCGAAAGGCTTCCACAATTTGGCTGACAAATTCCACTAAATCACAGGGGTGGTAATTTGCTTGCATTCGACCAGCGTCAAGTCGTTGCAAGTCCAGTAACTGATTTACTAATCGTAACAACCTGCGGGAATTACGCAGGGCTATCTGGGCTTGATCGTAGGGAAAATCCTTTTGTTGAGACACGGCTGATTCTAGGGGCCCAATCATCAGCGTTAGGGGCGTCCGGAACTCGTGGGAAACATTTTGGAAAAATTCCGTTTTCTGCCGATCAAGTTCCATTAATCGTTCTGCTTGTTCCCGGGTTTTTTGGTAGAGCCGGGACTGTTGCACAGCGATCGCCGCCTGAGCCGCCACCACTTGGCCTAATTCAATTTCTGATGACTGCCACTTCCGGTCTTTATGGGTTTCCCGCAGGGTAATGCTGCCTATAATCTTACCATCGGAGATTAACGGCACTACTAACAGCGCTCGTGCGGGTTCGCGCACTAGCAAATCGAACTCATGATGATTAGAACTGCGTTCCACGTCGTTAATCACCACTGGTTGTTGTGTTTTTAACAACTCCTGCAAGACTGGATTAGCAGCGATAGGGGTAATTGACTGGGGGAAACTGTTCTTGTGGGCTGATAAATTGCCAACTGAGCGATCGGCTTGAAGCTGGTTTTCTAATTTCTGCCCGCTGATAGATGACAGAGTCTGGCGATTATACAGCCCTACACACTCGACAAACTCATCTTCTTCCGTCCACAAAGACAAAGCACAGCCATCCACTTCTAAGGCTTGTCCTAGCCGTTGAGTAATCGCCGCAAATATATCTTGAGGGTCGAGGCTGGAACGAATTGCCGTAGTGATAGTATTGACAAGCGTTTCTCTTTGTGCTAGAGCGTGAACTTGCTCGTAAGCTCGTGCTTGAGAAACAGCAAGGGCAGCTTGATCTGCCACCATGACTACTAGCTGAATTTCATCATCCTGCCAGACACGCGGAGTCGCACGCTGGTGCAGAGCCAACACCGCCATCAATTCTTGTTGGGAAATCAGGGGAACTACCAACGTCGAGCGAATATTGGCTTGTTGGTAAGCAATTATTTTCGGTAGCGCAGTATCGACGAGAGAGCCTGGGGCAAGGACGTTGGCAATCGAGCCATCCCGACTCGCTCCAGATCCGACTTGAAATAATTGATTAGTTTCGACATCATTAATCACCTCAACATCGCGGGTCTCCCAAACTGTTTGCGCCAAAAATTCTGGTAGATCTGGATCTAGAGGGCGATCGTCGCTATTTAAGGCTCCTTTCCCATTGTCCCCTACCAGTGACTTCTGATAAACGACAACATCGTCTGCCATCCGGTCATCCTGGAAAGGACGGAGAATACAAATATCTGCCTCCAGCATTTGACCGACAGTTTCTACAATCGTCTGTAAAATCTGCCGCAGGGGTGATTCGCCTTGTCCCCCGTACTGGGCATTACGAATTGTATTAATAACAGTATTTAGCAGTGATTCTCGGCGGAGCGTCCGATACAGTTCTTCAGTACGGAGCTTGACGACATTATGAGTATCCAGCGCCTGCCGCACCACTTCCTTGAGTTCTTCAGCATCCCAAGGTTTGGTGACGTACTTAAAGACTTTACCGGAGTTAATGGCATCCACCAGATCTTCGACATCAGTATAGCCAGTTAAGATAATCCGGATGATATCTGGGTATCGTGCGGCGGTAAGGGCAAGAAACTCCGTCCCACTCATGATCGGCATGCGTTGGTCGGAGATAATCACTGCTATATCACCTTCAGAATCGAGGAGTTCTAGTGCAGCCGGTCCTGAGTCTGCCCTCAGCACCTTATAGTCTCGATAGAAAGTCCTGTAAAGCAGGTCGAGGTTATCTGGCTCGTCATCGACAACCAGAATTTTCGGCTTCCTACTTGTTTGAGATTTCATGCACCGCGCTCCTGCTGTTGTCAGGCTGGATTTGAAACCCACCCATAGTCATGAAAAACTACCTTTAACTCAAACACAGTTCAACCAAATAGGATTTGATGGGAGTAAGAGTCAGAAGGTAGTTATTATACTTCCTATCCTAGTCAAATAACCCATGCCCCTGTTCCCGTCTGGTGGAAGCTGTGACAATTGCTGGTGGTGCACCCTAATCGATATTATATTTTGCTTTTCAGTATTGCCTTAATATAGTTTGCTCACAAAGACAGGTAGCTTTAACGTTTTTGCCGTTAACTCCAACTGCCCTGATGCATGTAAATACCAGCTTAGTTGCCCCTGTCACACAATTGCGGGCAACCCACTTGGGGTTGCCCCTACACCAGGTTATTCCTTTTCCCCTTCATTGTAACGGGGATATAGCCTCACAGGTATGCCCATCCGGACAATGGTTGGCCGATCGCGGTAGGAGAAAGCTGTGCCTGTATTGTAAAAGATGATGCACTGCTTGTATAAGATCCTAATAGAAGCGGATGTGGAATGGGGCTAAGGTAGCGGTAACGGATTGAAAAACTCGCTATGGCAATTTTTAGTAGTAGGGTAGTTGTGAAGCAGAAAGTGAATCAGACTCCTCAAGAAGCCAGCCTAAACTTGAAAGTGCGTGCTGCCGAACCAAAAGATCTGGCGGCACTCGCTGAGATCGTCGCCGATAGCTTTCACCCTCAAGCTACGATCGTGCGCTGGGTGTATCCTTTGTTAAGAATGGGAATTTATGAGGATTTACGAACTCGACTGCGATCGACATCGCTAAACCACATTTGTTTAGTTGCTGTCATTTCAGCCAAAACCCAAGCAAATTATCAGGAGTGTCTGGTTGGCACGGTAGAAATAGGGCTGCGAAAGCCCCCTTTCTGGCTGCCCAGTAACCCGACATATCCTTATATCTCTAATTTGGCTGTCCACAGAGCCTATCGGCAGCAGGGGGTGGCTCAGCAGCTACTCAACGCCTGTGAACGCAAGTCTAGTGAGTGGGGCCACCAAGACCTCTATCTCCATGTGCTGGAAAACAATCACCAGGCACGGCAATTATATCTCAAAGTAGGCTATAAACTCAAAGAAATCGAGCCCAGTTGGTTTTGCTTCCTATTCAGGCAGCCCAGGCGGTTGTTTTTACAAAAGCATCTACGCTTGTAAAATTCTTTGTAGTCGATCGAGTGTCCTGAGATTCTCATCCGTGCTGCCAACCGTGATGCGTATGCCACCCCCAGTATGACGTACTAGGGTTCCTTGGGCTTTCAGTTCCTGAGCAATTTTGGCAAGGGCAACGTTGGTGGAACTGGGATTACCTGTGGGAGTACGGAGATAGATGAAATTAGCGGCACTCGGCCAAACTTGTAAAGCTGGGTGCTTAGATAGGGCTTGGATTAATTGGTTGCGCGAGGCTTTTATCTGCGGAATCGAAGCCAGTAATAGATCTCTGTGAGCTAGAGCTACGGTAGCAGCAGCTATACAAAAGCTGGGTAGATTATAGGGTAGGCGGATTTTTTCCAGGGCGGCGATTAGTTCAGGGTGGGCTACAGCATATCCTACTCGGTGAGCCGCCAACCGAAACGCTTTGGAAAATGTTCGTAGCACCACCCAGTTTGGCTGTCTGAGCAATTCTCCAACAAGGGTAGTCTGGTTAAATTCAAAGTACGCTTCATCAATTACTACCAAAATCTGCTCTGGTAAACTCCGCAGCCATTCTAGTTCTGCGGCTGTTAAAGCGTTGGCAGTGGGGGAGTTAGGATGGACGACGAATACCACTCGGATTGGCGGATTTTGAGGAAGAGCTAGAGCTTTAGAAGCAGCAGCTAAGTCAATTTCAAAATTAGTTTCTGAGCGCTCCACACTTACCACCGGAATACCTAGCGTCTGTGCCAGAATCGCATACATAGAAAAGGTAGGATTGGCAACCAGGATCGATCCTTCTCCCCCGAGACAGGTAGCAATCAGGATAGAGCGAATCAATTCATCAGAGCCATTCCCAACACTTATATGGGCTGGGGTAATTGGGGTATCGAGGGATTCGTTGACGTACTGTGCGATCGCTTCGTGTAGTACTACATGTTCAGCATCGGGATATCGGTTATTCTCAATAAGTTGCTGATACGTCCAAGCCAGCTTTTCTTTTAACTCACTGGGCAAATCAAAGGGACTTTCATTGGCATCGACACGGTCAATTGAACCTGAAGATGCCACTGGTTCCCCTGAGTTACTCTCAGGATGGGGGGTGTAGGCAACTAGCTGAGTAATATCTGAGCGGATGAACGAAAACATAAATTCTAGATCTATTTGCTTAATAGCTTAATCACTGTAACTTCTGGCCGACAAAATAGCCGTCCTGGTAGATAAGTTCCCAACCCGCGATTGACATATAGCTGGTTAGTTCCTATCTGATGCCATCCCTGCGCCCATTCCCAATGCCGAACCACTTTGTAACAGTTTTGGTTTAGGAAAGGCACCCAGTTCTGTATTGGTTGAGGAATCCGGTTACGGAGCTTTGCAGTCGCACTCACCACAGGACCAATGCCTGGAATCACAACTTGACCACCATGAGTATGACCTGAAAGTTGCAGATCTACTCGCCATTGCTGTAAAATTTCTGCACTATCGGGATTATGGGATAAGACAATTCGAGGTGTGGTTTCGGCAACCTGCTCCATTACTGGCGCGGGATTAAACTGACGGGACCACTTATCAGCTAGTCCTACCAACGCCAATTCCGGTCCTAGGGGATAGGCAACTTCGTTCCACAAAACTCGAATTCCGATGCTAGTCAGAGCCTCTTGTACTACCTGTTTCGCCCGACGGTAATAAATGTCGTGGTTGCCTAGTACGGCATAGATGCCAGCACGACTTTCCAGGTGTTTGAGTCTTTTCACCAGATCGTGAATTGGGCTGGGATCGTCAGTGATGTAATCCCCTGTCAAGAGGACGAGATCGGGTTCTTCTTGATTGCTGGCGGCTATAGCTTCCTGTAGTAACTCTTCAGATAGCCGTTTACCATCGTAGTGGAAATCGGACATCTGCACCAGCTTTATGCCTTGTAACGACGGTGGCAAATCGGTTATGGCCACAGTTACCTGTTCTACACTCAATCGTCCAGATAATATCCAGTGCATCAAATTTCCGGTTTATTAGTGAAACGTCAAGTAGGACGAAAAAGATTGAAGCTGTCACCAGCCGCAAAGTAGCAACTGAAAGCTTTACCTAGTAAATAATCCAGTGTTGCTCTGGAAGAGAACCTAACCAATTATTCATTTGCCAAACCTAGCTAAAAGTTCTGCTCTGGATAATTGCAGTAATAGCAGACTAAATTCTTCTAGTGGCAACTGCAATAACGACTCTATAATAGAGCGGAGTTGCTCGTCAACTTCACCAAACCTTACTTTCAGCAAGCTTTCGATGGTCTGGTAACGCCCTGTGACAATCCCTTGTTGTAAGCCTTGTTGTAAGCCTTGTTGTAAGCCTTGTTGTATAGCTTCTTCCTGCCATTGAATCAATAAGGGTGATAATTCCATAATTAGTTCTTCCTCTTCCCGATCGAGATTTTGCTTGGCTTGTAAAGTAGCGTTTAAATTAGCTAGTAACAACAGCGAATTTTTGCGCAACGGATGATTTACTGGTAGTTCTCTTATCTCTTTTAGCGCTTGTTTTTGGACTTTCTTTTTCCCCAATAGTCTGAGCCAAAGGGTATCCGGGGTAACAGGTAACTGATGAATAGCTATAATTGCTGTTCTCTGGTATTTCGGCAAGAAATAGACTCCTGGCAACCAATTAGGTTCATCAGGGGTGGCATGGAAACCTTCTAGCAGTGCTGAAGATGCCGTCGGAGAAAGTATCCACAACCAAGGCAAATTTGATTCTGGCTGTCC
>CASBRB010000405.1 GCA_949127975.1 Oscillatoriales cyanobacterium PMM_0019
CATTCTCCTGCCAAGATTAATGCAGCGTCTCTAATCGCCTGTTCTCTTTCTTTAATAGTGTTTCCCTCACTCGAGTCAACTAGGTCTAGTTCTAGCAGGGTTTTAACTGTTTGGGTAAACACTTGAATAACTTTCACCAAATCCAATGTAGCTAATAGATTTTTATTCATAGTTTTAGTTTGACGGAAACTCGAAGTAACTATGAATTTAACTTGACAAATCTTAATTTAAGTTTTGTGAATATTTTAGCGATCGCCTAAACAGAATACCTCTTTAGTGGGGTTCCATAACAAATTAATTGTGGTATAGGAGGTTACGACTACCTCTTGATCGATCGCTTTGAGGGAACGTCACTCACGCCCTCTCACTTTTTCGCGTTGCTCCCTAAATACCCTGTAAGCGCACTGTCTTGTAATCACGCCAGTTACTGGGTTCTCCTTTTTTACCTCTTAACCTTACTTTTCCCCCATCAATACAAATTTCAGAGATTGGTTGCAGAGCTTCAGTATGAGACAATTGATTATTTTGTACTTGTCGATGTTGGGTGCTATGACCTACTTTTACTCCCGTCAACGTTTGAAGATCTGCTCGCCTCATTTTGGTAAGATTCATTTGCACACACCAAAAAAACACATTTTTCCAATAATGGGCTTAATCTTTTATATGATTCTAATCCTAACCGATTGGCTTGCCTTTTACTAATTTCTATAAAACCAATACAGCTTTTTAGTTTACGCTTACGCCCAGTATTTATTCCCGTTACTTTTTCTACAAAAAAAAGGGCAATTTTTGGACTTATATATTCTAACATTTCTGAGCGAACTCTTATTTCTATTCCTTCTAAAGTCTTAATTTTTTCTGGTGGACTATTGTTGTAAAGTATTTCGGCTATTTCTGCTAAACAAGCTTCTAAACGTTTTTTTTCATCAGGATTCATTTTTATTTTTCCCCTAGGAGATTTTGTTGTCATTTTACCATATTCTGGTCAAGCGATCGGCTACCAGCCGTTCTGAGGGACTTCTTTGAAGAATGCGCGAGCATGAAACCCTTGCAGGCCGTCGATCGGCGCGATTGCTTCGCCCGCGCCGATCGACGGCCTGTACTACATAATCGAATGGCCCAAAGGGAGTAAGTCCCCTTAGAACGCCGCTGCGCGGCGTGTAGCATTTTTGCAAAAATGGGATGCTCCCATCCAGTCGGCAGACAACTCGTCGAAAGCAGAGAAATTTAGGAAACTTGCTGACTAATCTCAGACAGTTCTTTACTCGAATATTTCAGCAAACAGGCGGAAGGTGAAATCGAAGGCAGTAGCCTGCCTAAAAACCAAGTAAAGTACAGCAAAGGAGGACATATTTTTGTGTTCCAGAATGTTTGGGATAGCCTCAATTTGGCGTTGGGTTTGAATGTGGAACCTAAGACATGCACAAGGGTCATATCAGCCAAAGAGACTTGATGGCATCTCTACGAAGTAAAGCCCACTTGTGCGATCCAGATGAGGTGAAGAGGACATCACTCACGACCTCTCACTTTTTCGCGTTGCTCCCTATTTAAGTAAGCTAATTAAATACCTCAGTCTAAAGTAGTAAATAGCTGCTAAAATATGTAAGAAATAGTTCTTTCAGCAGGAAGAGGTGGTGGTTAGCATTAATTCGTTAATATGAAATTCTCAGGAGAGTAAATTATGCCACAAAAAGTCGCTGTAAATCCGGGACAGATTGTTATCAATAATGGTTCATCATTTCTAGTCACCGATGCTGATGGACACATTGATGAAAATCTTGCTCAAGGGCTTTTCGTCAAAGATACCCGTTTAATATCTTACTATGAAATGACGCTGAATCGCCACCGAATAGATTTGTTAGCGTCGAGTAATATTACCCATCATAGTTGCCTCTATGTATACACAAACCCCGATCTGCCAACCTTAAGAGGTAAATTACCGAAAAACTCCTTGATAATTAATGTCAGACGTGACATGCTTGACGGGATGCACGAAGACATCGACATTAATAATCGGCATCTGGAAGAGGTTGAGTTTCAGCTAATGCTAGCTATTCGCTCAGATTTTGCTGACATTTTTCATGTAAAATCACACAAACTAATACCTAGCGGGCAGATAGAAACGATTTGGAAAGAAAATGCACTCCACGTCAACTACCAAGACCAATCTTTCCACCGAGGGTTGATTGTCAAACCTGATAAAGCAAGTTCGCCTGCACGTTATGGTAATGGGCGTCTGATTTTTGACGTTAAATTGCAACCAGGGGAAACTTGGCACGTTTGCCTTAATTTTGCCACAGCAGTCGGAGATAAAATACTCGAGCCTAAAAACTCCTGCGAGGCTGAAATTGTCACCGAGTCTGGGAAATTGAGAGATGACTACCTTGACAAAGCAATGCAGTTGAAATCATCGAACGCAGATATTGCAGGATATTACGAGCAGGCATTGACGGATTTAGGTGCGTTGCTGATTAAGGTGGAGCACAAAGGAAAAGATTTGTGGATGCCAGCAGCAGGTATCCCGTGGTTTATGGCGGTATTTGGGCGCGATTCCATCTTTACCAGTTTACAAACCCTGCCGATATACCACGAATTTGCTAGTGCCACTGTAATACAGCTAGCCGAGCTCCAAGCTAACGAAATTGATGACTGGAGGGACGCTCAACCAGGTAAAATATTGCACGAACTCCGGCACGGCGAGTTGACGCAACTGCATCAACTTCCTTACAGCCCTTACTACGGCACGATAGATGCTACCCCGATGTGGATTGTTACCCTTGCTGAAACTTTTAAGTGGAATGCTCGGACTGATATGCTCGATAAGTGTCGCATCCCACTGGAAAAGGCACTAGCTTGGATTGACAAGTATGGTGATTTTGATAACGATGGGTTTGTGGAGTATTTGAGCCGCTCCTCACACGGAACGAAAAATCAAGGATGGAAAGATTCCGGCGAGGCAATTGTTTATCCAGATGGTAAAATAGTTGAGCCACCGATCGCCTTATGTGAAGTCCAAGGTGAAATTTATCAAGCCTGGTTAGGTGCGGCTAATATTTATCAAGTTTGGGGTGAAAGTCAGCGAGCTAAAGAGCTGCGCCAGAAAGCTGAGGAACTTTACCAACGGTTTAACGAACGCTTCTGGATGGAAGATGAAGGTTTTTACTGTCTGGGACTCGACAGCCAGAAGCAGCAAATTAAATCGATTAGTTCTAATCCGGGGCAATTACTATGGACTGGTATTGTACCCAAAGAACGTGCTGCCAAGGTAGTGCAGCGACTATTTCAAGATGACATGTGGTGTGGCTGGGGCCATCCGTACCCTTTCATCCAAACACCGAGCTTATAACCCAATTAGCTATCAACTAGGCAGTGTTTGGCCCTTTGACAATTCAATAATTGCAGCCGGATTTAAGCGATATGGCTACCATGAAGAAGTGAACAAAATTGCCGAAGGAATATTTGCTGCGGCTGGTTATTTTAACGGTGGACGCCTGCCGGAAGTATTCGGGGGAATTCAACGCTGCCCTGATAATTTTCCCGTACCTTATATAGATGCTAACAGTCCGCAAGCATGGTCTTCGGGAGCAATTTGTTTATTATTGTGCGCGATGCTGGGATTGGAAGCGGATGCACCACAACGAAAGTTAAAAGTATCTCCGGTACTACCAGATTGGATGCCAGACATTGAAATTTCCAAGCTGAATGTTGCTGATGCTGAGGTAGGAATAAAATTCTGGCGTGAAGGCGACAAAACGTTATGGAAAGTAACTAATATAGTGGGCGACTTACAATTTGGTTGACGGTTGGCTAAAAGAGGTTTACACTCAACAGTCAACGGTCAACATAAAATTAGTTATGAACGTTCAACGTTGGATTGGGCGACGGGAACCTAACTGGAAGCGTCTCGATACCTTGTTAAGGAAGGGGGAGCAACGCGAAAAAGTGACGCGGGAGTGAGTGACGCTCCCTCATGTTAAATTTACAAAGGTTTGGATAATGAAGTCGTGAGCTAAATCAAACCATTCCCACATACCAGTACGGGATTGCTCCTGTCCAATTCCCCGCGCTAGTAGCTCAAATAAAAAAATAGGTTGATTATCCTGCTGGCGTTCTGCCTCTTGCTGCTGCTTCATCTCTATCTCGTCCATTTTCGGTGCCGACAATCATGGGAACGAAAAACCGGAATGCGCGACCTGAAATGGTTGTTTAGTAAGGGGAACCCTTCCCCTAGCGGAGTCACACCCGCTACCCTCATGTAAAAGACTCAACAGAGTCCGGTCACGGTCAAGTAGGTAACGAAACAACCGGAATGCAGACAATCATATTGCCGATTAATTTAAGGGGCATTCTAGGGCGATGCATGAAGGAGGTTTGTAAGGGTACAGCTTTTCGGCAATGTTTAAACTCAAAATGCCCACACTGAGCGAAATTGGGCGATTTTGGCTCTAAAACTTTGCCGAAAAGATTGTATGCGCCCCTCAGAAGAAATCCCAACTGTGAAAATTTTTCACAGTTGTCTGCGATGCCTACAGCAAGTGTGGGTTCGCAGATAAGATGCTTTCCAGTGCCGCTACCCGCCCCAAATATCTGTCCAGAGCGTTGTCCCTTCTCACACTTCTACATCTTTTTAAAGCAATCTAGTATAGATTACCTTGACGGAAGGTTGCAATAAAAACATATTTGTGGTATGGGTCTGCTCACACTCTAGGTCACGATGAACATGAGTGAGTGCTGTCGATTGCCTCCGGCACGATCTATCAAACGACCTCTCACTTTTTCGCGTTGCTCCCGTATATAGTTTACTACTGCATCAGATGTGAACAGCCATATATCTCCTTCCTGAAAGAGTGGGAAAAACAAGTTGATATTTCAATTTATCCTAACTGGGTGAATTCCGTGGATAATGAGGCTGATTCATTTTGTGAACTGTGTGGCGATTGGATTGACGACCAATGATTAGTGCTGCCCAGCAACCTAACAAGTCGATAGAGCAGACAGCCGATAGATCTTGGTGGTGATATCGAGGTAATCTGCTGTCGCTCAACTTGGTCATTAGTGCGATCACTAACCTTCAAAACAGCATTCGCCCTTTGTTATTTGCTTCTTTGCAAAAAGTAGAATTTTTTCTCATCACCCTCCTGTGGCAAACCCTGGATACAAAGTCATACCACCGTCTACAAATAGGGTTGCACCATTGACATAATCAGAGTCATCGGAGGCAAGCCAAACAGCAGCTTTAGCGATGTCTTCCACGTCTCCAACCCGTTTGGCAGGAATAAGCGTTAGTAATTTTGCCTCAGCTTCCGGTGTGTCCCAAGCTGCTTTATTAATTGGAGTTTTAATTGCACCTGGCGCAATGCTATTGACGCGAATTTTGTGTGGGGCGAGTTCTTGGGCGATACTCCGCATCATCATGTCAATACCGCCTTTACTTGTAGCATAGTTGACGTGTCCTGCCCAAGGAATTACCTGATGTACTGAACTCATACAGATGATTTTGCCTGCCGCCGAAGAAATATGAGGTTGCACACCTCGACGCAAAAATTCCTTTGCTGCTTCCCGCGCACACAGAAACTGCCCAGTCAGGTTTACTCCAATAACGATGTTCCAGTGGTCGAGGGACATATCTACGAAGGCTGAATCTTTTTGCAACCCTGCATTGTTGACTAAGATGTCAATGGTGCCGAAATCCTCGAACATCTGAGAGAACATCGCCTTCACGTCATCTTCTTTACTGACATTGGCAAGGATTGCGATCGCTTCTCCACCTGCTGATTTAATATCGTCTACAATTTTGTGAGCCTCCTCAGCTTCAGAGTGATAATTGACTACAACTGATGCACCTGATGCAGCTAGATAACGAGCCACTGATTCACCAATACCAGAACTACCACCTGTAACGAGTGCTTTTTGTCCTTTGAGAAGGTAGGGGGAAAAACTCATAAGTTGCCTTCAAATTACCTCTAATAGATTTTTTCAGCTTCTTTTAGCTTGTTTTCTCATCCTACTTACCGTTGAGAGAATCAGTGTGATCGCCCAACTTTCTGCTAATACCAAATAAGAATAAGAAGCTGGGTTAGATACGAATTATTGCCATCTGACCAAGGAATCTTTTTTCTATGCTTAACTTTAGGAATTTAAATAGAGTATTCTCATCCATCTAATGGAGTAAAAAATACGCTCTTTCCAAAGATATATTTAAATTTCATCCTGATTTCATAATTCTATGAAACCCTAGTTTAAATATCTAAATTATTTACAGCTCTAACTATAAGTTATAGAATTTCTACGAGTCCATCCCATTGAATAAACTATTTTTGGCTTGGCTGTAGATGCCTTTTAATTGTTGTGTGTTATTAACTGCAATTAAAATTTACAAAATCTCAATTTTAATTTTTCAGATAAAAACTTGTTAGTGTTTCTGGCAATATCAACCTTTAGATAGATTTACGTGTATCTCCTTCTAAGCTAATAGTTATTAGCAGTACGGTAGTTTAACAGGTAATGGCTTAGGAAGATAAAGATACAAGACAGTTCCCACAGAACGGAGATGGATTAAAAAAAAAGAGTGCCAAGGAGAAAGCGATGCCAGCTCTGCCTCTAAATAGCGAGAATCTACCCTACCCCGATCCCATCCATCCGATCATCGTCCACTTCGTGATTGCGATGGTGTTTTTTTCCTTTGTCTGTGACGTAGTGGGTTATTTCACTCACAAACACCATTTGTTCGAGGTAAGTGTCTGGAATCTGCTGGTTGCCTCAGTTACTGTTTTCTTGGCGGTTATCTTCGGTCAGTTTGAAGCTGGTTTGGCACAACCTTACAAGGTAGCTCAGTCAACCCTGACTTATCATACACTCCTAGGCTGGTCGCTTTCCGCTCTCATCGTTCTTCTGACAACATGGCGCTTCGCGATTCGCACCCGCAACCCCAGAAAGGTATCACCCGTTTATCTGGGTGTAGCGACATTTGCGATCGTACTGGTGTCCTTGCAAGTGTATCTCGGCAGTAAGTTGTTTTGGGTATACGGGCTGCATGTGGAGCCGATTGTAGAAGCGACGAAACAGGGGCTTTTGCAATGAAGTTGCAACTTCTTCTTGCCCAGTTTGGATTCGAGCAAAGTGTCAACCATCTGCCCTACGAATTCCCAATCCATCCGAATCTGGTGCATTTCACGCTGGGATTGTTTATCATTGCCATCATCTTTGATATTGCCGGAACGTTTTTTCCCTTAGAACGACCCATCCTTAAATTTTTCGGTATTCCTGCCCTGAGATCAAGCTTTTATGCTGTCGGTTGGTACAACTTGGTAGCTTGTGCGATCGTCACATTTTTTACCGTAGCGGCAGGCTTTTTCGAGATTATGTTGGCAAATCCGCCAATAAATCAGAAGAGTAGTTGGGGGTTAGAAGCGGGTTCGACCATGCTGATTCATGGTTTAGGCGGTGTCTTCTTATTGGCGTTAATCGTGACTATGACTGTGTGGAGAGGCTTGCAGCGCTACATCTGGCGCAAAGATCAGGTGAGACAGGTGCAATGGAGCTATTTATTAATGGGCATTGTCATGTTTGGACTTTTGTACATCCACGGGACTTTAGGAGGGCATATGGGCAGTGAGTTCGGGATTCATATTACGGCGGCTGAGTTACTTCGGCAGGGCAAAAACCCCAACGCGCTGCTGGATTAACTCTAAAAGAAATAATAAGTGCAAGTGTATTGCTTGAATTAGCTTATGTTGAGAATTTTAGAATATATCCTATTAACGATTGGTGTGGCGATAATTGTTGCCATCAGCTACTGGATTGGACAGCAGGCATACTCTTGGATGCCCGTTGCTGCGTCCACTGATGCCAAGCAAATCGACGATTTATTTAGTTTCCTCGTTTGGATGAGCGGGATCATCTTTCTGGGAGTTGTGGGTATGATTGGGTATTCGATTCTCACCTGTCGAGCACCCAAGGGAGATTATCGGGAAGGTCATCCCATGAGGGGCAATTGGAAGATAGAAGCCGCTTGGACTATAACTCCGGTGCTGCTGGTGCTGTGGATCGTGGGCTACAGTTTTTACATTTATGAAAAGATGGAGGTTGCAGGCCCAACGCAACTACTAGGAGACCTGAATGTACCCTTGGGAGCCGAACCTGCCTATGCCCAAGCACCGAGCCACAACACTCCAGCGCCTGAACTAATACCTCAAACAATAGAAGTTACTGCCAAACAATGGGTTTGGGCTTTCCGCTATCCCCAGCAAAATATCACCAGTAACGAATTACACTTGCCAGTCAATCGACGTGCTCACTTAGTGTTGCGATCGCAGGATGTTCTCCACGGTTTCTATGTCCCGGAATTTCGCATCAAACAGGACATTATTCCCAATCGTGCCATTGACTTTCAATTTATTCCAAACCGTGTCGGCAAATATCGGCTGCAAGATTCCCAATTTAGTGGTGCCTACTTCGCCGTGATGCAGGCAGATGTATACGTCGATACTCCTGAAGCTTATGCTCAATGGCTAACACACGCTGTCAGCCAAAAACCCATACCCGTATCTAATCAAGCGGCTGCTGAACACGAACAGCCACCGAAGAGGCTCTTCAAAACTAACTGGTATACGGTCTTACCTGCCCAATCGACTGATGTGAATTATGCCAGTCGCACATTACCCCAAGCGTCTGTTGAGAATCCGATGATAGTGAGTGAGGAAAGCAAGGAATGACAAATAACTCTACTCAAGGGCTGGGGGGACGTAGCGAGTCGGAAGCATCCTATAACCAGTCTCAGCAAGACTGGTGGCGCTACTTCACATTTAATAAAGACCATAAAGTTATCGGTGTCCAATACCTGACGACCGCTTTCGCTTTCTTCCTGATCGGGGGCGTGCTTGCCATGCTCATCCGTGCCGAACTGATCACGCCAGCTTCCGATCTGTTTGATCGCCCTCTCTACAATGCCTTGTTCACCCTGCACGGCACGATCATGATCTTCCTGTGGATTATCCCCTCCACAGTTGGGATGTCTAACTTTTTAGTGCCGCTAATGATTGGGGCAGATGACATGGCGTTTCCCTTGCTCAATGCCATTTCCTTCTGGATGGTGCCACCAGCAGGACTTTTACTGATATCAAGTTTCTTACTGCCCAATGGTCCGGCACAAGCAGGTTGGTGGTCTTATCCGCCCCTGAGTCTCCAAGTCCCGCCCGGAGTGATCAACGGTCAATTCCTATGGATTTTGAGTGTGTTGATACTTGGTGTCTCGTCAATCCTGGGAGCGGTTAACTTTGTCACAACCATCGTCCGGATGCGGGCACCGGGTATGACGTTCTTCCGTATGCCCATCTTCGTTTGGACGGTTCTGAGCGCTCAGTTACTCCAACTATTTTTCCTACCTTCCCTTACGGGTGGTTTACTCCTACTGCTTGCCGACCTCACCATCGGGACAAATTTCTTCAAACCCTTTGAGGGAGGTAGCCCTGTCCTTTACCAGCATATGTTCTGGTTTTACTCTCACCCGACTGTATATGTCTGGGTACTGCCAGCATTCGGGATTTTTTCAGAAATCATCCCGGCATTTAGCCGCAACCCCTTATTTGGCTATCGCTCAGTCGCTGTTGCCTCCATTGGTCTGGCTGTAGTCAGTGCCACGGTTTGGGCGCATCATATGTTTGCTAGTGGTACACCGAAGTGGGTGCGAATACTGTTCATGTTCACTTCAGAGGTTGCTGCCATACCCACTGGCGTTAAGGTATTCGCTTGGACTGCCACCGTCTGGAAAAGCAGGCTGCATTTGGATACACCGATGCTGTTTGCTTTGGGGGGTGTGGTGATGTTTATGATTGGCGGCATTACCGGGGTTATGCAAGGCGCGATGCCGTTTGATCTTCACGTCAACAACACCCACTTTATCGTCGCCCACTTCCACTACATCGTCTACAACACAATTACGGTTGCGATCTATGGGGGACTTTATTTCTGGTATCCCAAGGTAACGGGACGAATGTATAACGAGGGTTGGGGCAAACTCCACTTCTGGCTCACCTTTATCGGTGCCAATCTGACCTTTTTCCCCATATTTATCGTGGGTTTACAAGGCATGGTGCGCCGGGTTTCTTCCTACGACCCGCAGTATCAAGGGTGGAATATCATTGCTAGTCTTGGAGCGTTTCTGTTAGGGGTATCTGTGTTGCCTTTTCTTGCTAACTTCATTGGGTCGTGGTTATACGGACCCCAAGCACCTAATAATCCCTGGCACGCCACAGGGCTGGAATGGACAACGACTTCACCACCACCGAGGGAGAACTTCGAGCAGACTCCAACTGTTACCTTGGCTCCTTACAGCTATGGTCAACCTGATTATTCGACTGTAGATTCAAGCGATCGAGAGGCGATTGAAAGGCATGGTAAGTAGAATTTATCAATCTTTAAGATGTTAACGATGCGAAATTTTATCCCGTCACGCAAGTTAGATGACTCTCGCCCTCAAGAAGAGGGTGGTGGGAAACGCCAGGATGAACACACAAAAACGATGTTCGGTGTCGGTGCGTTCCTGATATCGGAGAGTTTGATATTTGCCAGTTTTATCGTGGCTTATGTTTCTCTTCGGTTGTTTTCGGGTCCCATGCTACCACCGGGGGTTAAGGGGCCAGAGCTGTCTACCTCTGTGATTATTCACTCAATTGTGCTGATTTCTAGTAGCCTCCCTGCTCAATTGGCAGAGGGTGCTGTTAAGCGCAAAAAACTCAATCAGTTTCGCTTGCTGTGGGTGATTACGTCTGTGATGGGAGCTTACTTCCTAGTTGGTGAGGTAAAAGAATGGCTTGGACTTGATTTTGATGTGACTACAGGACAGTTTGGTGGGGCGTTCTATATTTTGACGGGATTTCATGGTCTGCACGTTACGGCTGGCATCTTGTTACAGATGCTCATGCTTGTTCGTTCTTTTATTCCAGGTAACTATAAAAAGGGTCATACGGGTGTGAGTGCAGTCACTCTGTTTTGGCACGTCGTTGATGGAATTTGGGTCATTCTGTTCTCGCTTTTTTACTTATGGCGAGCCTGAAAATTTAGCTTAACAAAACACGTTTATGCAATTACAGACTCAGCGATTACAACCAACAATTACTCCCGTCCTAATATCTGCTACTCCAATCCAAAACGATCCACTGATTAACAGAGGTGAGGAAAAAGTTGTTTACATTGGCGTTGTTCTAATTGCTGTTGCCTTAGTCATTGCGGTCTGGAAGTTGAGTCCTAGAGTTGAACATGCAATTATTTTCGCTTTCGTTCTCAGTATTGCATTGATTGGTTTATTTTTGATTAGATAACGGAACGTTGCTGTTAGTCCAAGCTACGATATTTCCCTAATCAAAAAAGCAATTTCGTTGAAAGTTATTTCAAATCTAGTTTTTGTCTAACGTTTTTCGTTCCTATTTCTTTCTTCACAATAACAGGAGTACAAGTATTTTATGAACAGCCCAGTTTATCAAACTCTAATTCTCGGTGGTGGTTTCACTGGCTTGTTTACAGCATTGAACCTTGCCCATGAACACTATCCTCGCTCTGTCATTTTGATTGATAAAGACGATCGCTTTTGCTTTAAGCCCTTACTCTACGAGTATTGCACTGGTGAAATGGATGCAGAGCAAGTTGTGCCGCGTTTTGAGAAACTGCTAAAAGATAGCGGTGTTATCTTTGTTCAAGATGCAGTTCAATCGATTGAACTGCATCAAAGAGCAGTCAAGTTAACGTCGGGAACTACTTATAATTACAGCAACTTAGTATTAGCTTTGGGTAGCGTTACTGGATATTTCCACGTTGAAGGGGCAAGAGAAAATGCTTTACCTTTGCGAACACAAGAAGATGCGATCGCGCTCGACCGAAAATTACGCGACTGTATGCAACGAGCTACTCAAATCGAAGATGCCGAACAACGCCGTAAGTTATTAACTGTAGCGGTAATTGGTGCAGGTGCTTCTGGTGTTGAAATGGCGGGGACTTTGGCAGATTTACTGCCGCATTGGTACGAGGCATTAGGAGGCAACTCTCAAGAAATCCGAGTGGTATTGCTCAATCACAGTAAGGAAATCCTCGAAGGTGATATTAACCATTATTTGCGGGAAATTGCCGAGCAGGAATTGAAAAAACGTGCTGTGCCTGTAGAGTTCATCTTTGGTGCAGAAGCGACAGCAATTTATCCAGATGCAGTTGAATATAAGCGCGATGACAAGACGGAAACATTGCCAGCTTCTGCTATTATCTGGACAACTGGCACGAATACTCATCCTTTAATTAAAGATTTGCCAATTTCCCAAGAAAACAGAGATCATCACGGGCGTCCTTTTGTCACTACCACGATGCAACTGCTTGACTTTCCAGAAGTTTTTGCTGGGGGTGATTGTGCAGCAATTAAAGATAATTCTCTGCCACCGACAGCACAGGTAGCCTATCAACAAGGAAATGCGATCGCGCATAATCTGAAAGCAATGGCATTAGGGCAGCAGCTAAAACCAGCAGAGGTTAACTTACGCGGGACATTGCTCAAGCTTGGTATAGATAATAGTGTGGCTAATATCTTTGACCGCTTTCAAATTGAAGGCGAGATCGGGCATCTTATCCGTCAAGGTACTTATCTAGAACTATTGCCAACTCCAGTTCATGACTTCAAAGTTACCAGTGATTGGCTAAAAGACGAAATATTCCACCGACACATGCATTCGGGTGAAGCGATAGAAACAGCAGTCAAAGTGGCTGGAGTGATTGGTGGAGTTGTGGTAGGTGCTATAATCGCCAAAAAATTGCTCAATATGGTCACCGATGATCAAAAATCTCAACCGCAACTCCAAAGAGGTTAACCTTTTGCACCCGGACACGGCTGCAACATTGGTGCAAATGGCGGCTGCGATCGCAAAAGAGCGGGATTACGAACTAGAAAGTGCCTAAAAAGCCGTCAGCAAACAGCCAAGAAATGAGCCTTCCTCTGAACGCTGATAGTTAGATAAAAGGGATATTCTATGCGACTTCTATTAGTTGAAGATGAGCCAGATTTAGGCGCAGCGATTAAACAAGTTCTGAGCCATGAAGCTTATGTAGTGGACTGGTTCCTTGATGGCACTCAGGCATGGAACTATCTGGAAAATGCGTGGACTGAGTACTCTATGGCAATTATCGATTGGATGCTGCCCGGATTATCAGGATTAGAGTTATGCAAACGGCTGCGACGTGAGGGGAGTCCTCTACCCGTATTAATGCTAACGGCTAAAGATCGACTAGAAGAAAAGATTATCGGACTCGATGGCGGCGCAGATGATTATCTGGTCAAACCGTTTAAAATGCTTGAACTGCTAGCAAGGTTGCGGGCATTACGGCGGCGAGCGCCCCAATACCAACTTAGACAGCTTCAAGTCGGCAACTTGACTCTAGATTATGGCACTCATGAGGTTTCTCGCGAACATCTTAAAGGAGAGCGAGAGATCATTTCACTAACCGCTAAGGAATTTCAACTGCTGGAATACTTTATGAAACATCCTGACCAGATTGTCACCCGCGACCAGCTTATGAATCAGCTTTGGGAAATTGGGACAGAACCCGTTAGCAATGTCGTGGCTGCACAAATTCGTTTACTCAGGCGCAAGCTAGGAGAAGACAACAATAATTCTGCGATCGAAACGATTTACGGTGTGGGCTATCGCTTTAAAGCTAATCGTTTATAGCTAATAGCTGATTTCCTTTTTCTCAGTAGCTATTAGTCAGTAGCAATTAGCAATTAGCATCAATGTTCTCTAGACATGGAAAAAAATCCACTTTTCTCCCGAACTCGATGGCGGCTGGCTGGTTGGTATGCCGGAGTGATGGGCTGCATTCTAGGTCTATGTGGTTTGGGAGTTTATCAGGTGGTTGCTCTTTCCTCCCGTGAAACGATAGATCGTGGGCTGGAATCAGTAGCCAACGCACTCCATGACATTATTGAGCCTGTCTTGCAGCAGCCCGGACACTTACAGCAGATTGCCCGAGAACTATCATTTGAATTCTGTTTAACCCACACAGACTGCTTGCCTAAAACAGCACATACTTTGCCACCCATTCCCAATGTGAGGGAATCAGTCAGTTACTACATGCGCTTGGTAGACCAAACTGGAAGACCAATCGCCTTAGCAGGTAAGCAGCCTGAACGATTACCAACTATCTCAGCATCACAGCATTGGCAAACGCTTGTAGATCGCCAAGGTATGCAGTATCGTCAAATTTCCTTACCACTGCACAGCCAGAATAATCTTTGGGGCTATCTGCAAATGGGGCGAAGTCTGGGCGACTTAGACCAGCATCTAGCGGCTTTGAGGATAACGTTGTTGCTGGGATGGCCTATTGCCATGCTCTTAATTGCCACTTCGAGTTGGTGGTTGGCAGGAAAGGCAATACAGCCTGTCTATCAGTCTTATCAACAAATGCGACAATTCACTACTGATGCTGCTCATGAGTTTCGCACGCCTTTAGCAGCTATAGCGTCTACTATTGAAGCTGCCATCAGGCTGTACAGATACTCTGATGGGTTGCCTCGATCTGATGCTGACACCGAGGGATTTTTAGGAGTACTTCAGCGTCAGATTACTCGACTCTCGCAGTTAGTAGCGGATTTACTGCTCTTGACCCGAATTGACCAGAAAGAAATGGCGGGGGAACAAGTGACTTGCGGCCTGAACGATCTGATTAGCGATCTAGTTGAGGAACTGGCATTTCTGGCGATTGAGGCTGGAGTGTCGTTCTCAATGCAAGTACAAAAGCAAGAACCTTTGTACGTTCGGGGAAATGAAGAACAGCTTTATCGCCTCATTTCTAATTTAATGGTCAATGCTATCCAATCAACCCCGCCGGAAGGAAAAGTTACAGTTGTTCTAGACCAAAGTGAGGAGTATGCCTTAATTCAAGTCCAAGATACGGGGATTGGGATTGCCCCAGAAGACCAGACTCAGATTTTTGACCGCTTCTACCGCGTCCATCAAGACCGCTCTCGCCAAACTGGGGGGTCGGGATTGGGGTTAGCGATCGCACAAGCGATTGCCTCAGCGCATCACGGCACTATTCAGGTTCAAAGTCAGCTCGGTAATGGTAGTACTTTTACAGTGCGACTGCCCATCTCATCAGAAAGTAAAGAGTGCGGGTAAACTTTCGGTGCATGTGCCTCAAATCTTAGAGGTATCAGATGAAACCCATTACTTTTAAAAAAAGATTGACACTTTAACGGAGTATTTTAAATAAATTTGACGATGTTAAACCAGTACTCATTATTTGCGTCAAATGAAGCCCAAAGCCTGACGGGGTGACAACCCCGTCAAACCCCCTAACTGACGTGGGTTAAACCGATTTATGGTAAAAAAAGATGGGGTCAGTATTGTCAAGAAGCCCCCATCTCTTAAGAATGTTACCTGAATTTTACCAAAATTGTTTTCAACGGCAACTCAAAAACACTGAATACTTAACTCTGACAATTTTAGTTTTTCTACTGCAAACCCATAAACAAGTGAGTATTGAGTTGCTAGCTACATTGATGCCATACCCCATCATGTTTGAGAGCCGACGACGCGGAATTCAAAGATTTCTTAAGTTGCCACTTCTTAAAATTGAGAACCTCTGGTTTCCTCTGATTAAATATATTTTGAGAACTCAATTTAAAAAGAAACAAGAGTTGAAAGTCGCCGTTGATAGAACGCAATGGCGAGACAAAAATATCTTTGTCATTAGCCTGATATGGGAGCAGAGAGCTATTTTACAGGGACGTAAGTTCAAGCTTAAGGGAATTCAGAAATACATCGGTCGCGTTACGGAGTGCAGGCGAGTGCCGCGTCGCCATAGTAGTTTTTGGATTGGATTATATGGTCAATGTTGGGTAGTTGGTATGGAATTTTGTCAAGGAATAGTTAGCGAGTTAATGAGAATAAGACCTAATAAGCTGCCATTTTTTCAGAGGGGTCTGAGGGCTATGTCCTTGATTTTATCAAGCTATTGACGGGGTTGTCACCCCGTCAGGCCTAGACCTTCAACTGACTGCCATCCCCACCTAATACATATGTACTGGTGCAAGATGTCAGTTTAGGGAAAAAGAGCGCTTTATATACGAAGCCGAAGACTCAAGTCATTTTTATCGAACCACTTCGTCCTGATGGTCGCGGGATTAAAACCCGATAAGCGAGCAGTTTCACGCAATCAGTCAAGAAGAACCACACCAGCGCATAGCCCCAAACGAGCAGTGCATAACCCCAGCCGAGGGGTGTCATAAATAGTCCATAAACTGCGATCAACGTCGCCACAGTTTGCGTCCCGCAAACTGCCATTAATAAAATTCGTGCGGGACGAATCGACCAGAACGGACCTCGTGTGCGCGCCAGGAAGATGGTTAGATGTCCAGCTACAGAGAGCATCAAATACATCAATGTCTGGAGATGCGGACGATCGAGGTGAAAAATGCGATCGCCAAGATAAAACAGGACAAATGTCGCCACAGGACCGACGAAACCCAAAACCGAGGCAATCCCTAGTACCAGGCGCATATCCCAAGCTTCAGGCTGATTTCGATATTGAACATTGTCATAAGCGATCGACAGGATAGCAGCATCGTTAAGCAACGCCAGCATCACGATCATGACTGCGGTCACTGGGTAGAAGTTAAACACCAAGATCGCCAATGTCATAAACAACAATACGCGCAACGTTTCAGCGATGCGATAGATCGCGTAACTGTTCATTCGCTGGAAAATGCGGCGACTCTCCTTGATCGCATCAATAATCACTGACAGTCCGGGCGTTGTCAGCACGATGGAAGCAGCCGCCCGTGCCGCGTCTGTTGCTCCCGAAACGGCGATGCCGCAGTCAGACTTTTTCAATGCAGGGGCATCATTGACTCCATCCCCCGTCATGCCGACGATATGATCGTGTTTTTGCAGCACATCAACAATGTGAAACTTATGTTCAGGAAACACTTGAGCGAAACCATCGGCTTTTTCGATCGCGCCCAGTACTGCTGCCGTTTCTTGATGCTTGGTATCGCCTAGACCCCTCGCATCGAGAATGTTTGTACCCAGCCCCAGTTTCTTAGCGGTTTCTTGGGCGATCGCAATGGCATCGCCTGTCACCATCTTGATTTTGATGCCCATCTTGACTGCGCTGGCAATAGTTGATTCAGCATCATCCCAAGGCGGATCAAACAGCGGTAACACACCCATAAATTGCCATTGATCATCTTTCTCCGATCGCGCCACACCCAATGAGCGAAAGCCTCGCGTTGCAAATTCGTTAACTGCCTTTTCGACATCAGACTTCACCTTGTCAGCATTCGCTGACAATGCCAGAATCACCTGCGGTGCGCCCTTGGTCACTTTGAACGTTTTGCCGTCCGCGTCCTTCACCGTTGCTTCGGTGCGTTTGTGCACCGGATCGAAGGGGGTGAAGTGAACAACCTTGTAAGTGTTTAACGAATCCTTATCTTTCAGTCCGTCTAGAACAGCGAGATTGATCGTGTCGTTATTGTCTGCACTTGATGCCAGTGCGCCATTAAAAATCACTTGATCGGCGGGGATATTGTTGACGCTGAATGGATCGCCCTTTCGTCAGCTTGTTCTGGGTCAGAGTGCCAGTTTTATCGGCGCATAACACGTCCACACCAGCCAATTCCTCGATCGCCACCAACCGACTGACGATCGCTTTTTTCTGAGAAAGTTTCTTTGCACCAACTGCCATCGTCACCGACAATACGGTTGGCATCGCGACAGGAATCGAGGCAACAGTCAGCACCAGAGCAAACTGTAACGTGTCAAGGAGCGGGTCACGACGGAAGAGCGCAACAGTAATAATCAACGTCACTAATACGAGCGCGAGGACGATCAGGTAGTTGCCAATCTTGAGCACTGCCTTTTGAAAATGGCTGTCCGTGTGAGCTTCCTGCACCAGTTGCGCCGTCTTACCGAAATAGGTTTTGGTACCTGTGGCATAAACCAGCGCGTTACTCTCACCCCGACGCACGATCGAGCCAGAGAATACCGCGTCGCCTGAGTGGCGCGTGGCAGGCAGGGATTCGCCCGTCAGTGTGGATTGGTCGATCGACATTGAATCCCCATCCAGCAAACGGGCATCGGCTGGCACAATGTTGCCCAAGCGAAGCCGAATGACATCGCCCGGAACCAGTTACGCGCTGGTAATGTCACCCATTGTCCATCCCGTTTCACCTGAGTCTGAGTCGCAAGTTTAGCCTTCAGAGCCTCGATCGCATTGCCCGCCTGACGTTCCTCCCAGAAACCGACCACCGCATTGGTTAACAGTAAAAAGAGAATGATGAAAAAATCTGGCCAGTGTCGCACCACGCCTGACAAAATCACTGCAACTTCGATCATCCACGGAATCGGGCCCCAAAAATAGCTGAGGAATTTTAGGAGTGGGTTAGTCTTCTTTTCCTTAATCTCATTCGGCCCATTTTCAGTCAAGCGCTTTTTTGCCTCGGCTTTCTGGAGACCATGTGGTGACGACTTTAATCTTTTCTGCACTTCTGGTAGTGGCAGAGTTTTCAAATCGTCTTTGGCATCGGGCTGCGATTTGGGATCTTTGGGCGCTTTAGGGCGATCGACACTGGGTTTCATAATGTATCTTCCTTTTTTGCGATCGTGATTTGTAGTGATAGCAATTTTTTATGAGGCTGCATAGAATCCGATCGCCCTGGCGCCCCCCTTAATAAGGGCTACCGTGTACACACATCTCATGAGATCCCCCCTAGCCCCCCTTAAAAAGCAGGGTGGATTAATTGTCGAGAGGCTAAATGAAGGCTATGAAGGCTATTGACCAACATTATACGAGGCATCTAACAGGTTTATCTGAACCAGATAAATCAAAAAG
>CASBRB010000406.1 GCA_949127975.1 Oscillatoriales cyanobacterium PMM_0019
GTCGAACATTGTAAGTAATCATACTTAGGGGTTCCCTTTCCGGCTGACGACGGCGCGATTGCTTCGCCCGCGCCGTCGTCAGCCTGTAGTACATAATCTTCTGGCGGGAAGGGAGTAATAGCGATGGCTCCTTATGGCACAAATCTGGGAATGGCTCGGTTTGGAGTAACTGGGAAAGCCTAGGTGGTATCTGTATCTCAGCACCTGCTGCTGTTTCTTGGGGCTCTAGCCGCGTCGATGTTTTCGTCATTGGTACGGATAATGCCGTGTGGCACAAGTTGTGGAATGGTTCAACTTGGAGCAACTGGCAAGGCTTGGGCGGTAACTGTAAAGACGGACTAGCTGTTGCTTCCAAAGGCCCTAATCAACTTGATTGTTATGCTATTGGTTTCAATAATGACCTGATTCATACATCCTGGAATGGCTCGGTTTGGAGCGGCTGGGAAAGCCTGGGCGGTAATTGGCTCCAAGCGCCTGCTGCCGTTTCCTTGGCAGGAAAACGCATCGATACTTTCCTGATTGGTACTGATAAAGCCTTGTACCATCAGTGGTTTAGTTAATCTTAGTCATCCACGCCACTTCAGTCTTAAAGTAGAAGTGGCGTGGATGACGTTGCCCAAAAGTAAAACTGCTCGCCGCGAACATTTCAGAACCGTTTGCTAAGGTGTAACTAATGATCGCTCTGTGGCCGCCCTTGGTATCAAGTTTGTAGCTGTAGAGTCAGATAAAAAGTATTGGTTATGGTTGCTTTTGGAGGTATCCTTACTGTCAGCAATTTCTTTAACGACCACTGGAAGTATCGTTGGTACTGAATGGTATGACTTCAATATGGAGAACTGTTTTGCTTCCTGATTATCTACCCAAAAGCGCCAGTTGGATGCCTGAGAAACAGAAGGTACTTGAGTCAAGTCATCTTTACTGAACGGATGAATTTGTACTTGAAGACTAATTGTTTGGTCTTTAGCTTCTGGATTTTCAACTGGAGTTAGTTTAACGGCTGGGCTCTCAGCAGCAACGGCTAGTTGTGCTAGTACCAAGGTCGCACCCAAGATGGTTGAACTGAGTTGAATAACTTGATAGAAAACTTTAACTTTAGAAGACAATATCTGGATTTTAGTTATTTTCATGGCTCAATCCCCTGTTGTTTCATTTGGATAATCATAGCTGCTGCCTCACTTTTGAGAGTTTAATAGCATCGTTGCTATCTAGGAATGGGTAACTTTTAAGGAACGAAAGATGTCAGGATTCAGTAAGTATTGACCTCTAAGAAGAATGAAATCTACTAACATCTACTTCATAAATGTTTTATTGTTCCTTAAAGGCTGACGCATTTTTTGAACATCTGCTCTCTCGTAACTTGTAACTTATGGCTGCTTGGTTCCCAAGAAAATAATTACCTGATGTGATGCAACATTCACGCTAGTACAAGAGATATAAAGCAAAAGATACATTTTTCCTTACCATCTTTACCAAGTAAGGAATTTATGCTCAAAAGCTATGAAGTAGAAATCCAGTTTTTCATTGTTCATCTCCTATGTTTTTGACCGTCAGATGTGCTGGCGGTCGGAGATGAACTGGAGAACTCTAGGAAAGAGTCAACACAGGTAAGTTCATCAACCGTCCCGCCAGCTTACTACCTGGAGGAACCTCTTCTAATGGTTCTTCTTTGGTTAAGCTTACCTGAGCAACAATCTGGCTAACACTACTGCCAGAGCCTTCCATTGAGAGCTTCTCCTATATAAGAGCCTTCCATTGAGAGCTTCTCCTATATATGTAAGATTTGTTGACAAGGCACTCAGAAACTATGCTCTTAATCCTTGCCTTTCCTCTTATAGCACTAAAGTATTTCCTTGTCAACTCGGAATTCTGCTATGCCCAATATAGTTATTAGGACTTACGCATTGACAAATGATTATATTGTGCATAGATGACAAGAGAGGCGATGCCTGCAGCGGCGTAAAGCGCACGCTATTCCCAAAGTCGGCAAGATTAAATAAAATTACTCAAGCTGTCATTCTGAGAAGAAACTGGCTAACAGATTTGCAAATTTACCGTAAGCTAAAAAACTCTTCTGCAACCGTAGGATGAATGCCAATCGTGGCATCAAAGTCTTTCTTGGTCACACCTGCATGAATAGCGAGTGCAATCATTTGAATAATCTCTGCAGAGTATTCACCCACCATATGAGCGCCCAGAACCCGGTCTGAAGTGCCATCAACCACTAACTTGAGCAGAGTTTTTTGATCCGGGTCAGCCATACTGTTGAAAAGTGGTTGAAATCTTTTGCAATAGCAGCGTACAGATTCACCCAAGTTTTCATGTGCTTGGGCTTCAGTTAAGCCAACAGTAGCAGCTTCGGGTAGGGAAGAAACTACTGATGGAATAAAGTCATAATTCACAGTGTGGGGTTTGTTGCCAAATTCTGTATCGGCAAAGGCACGGCCTGTAGCAATAGCAACCGGAGTCCAATGAGGTCTATGAGTACAATCTCCAACTGCAAAAATATTTGACTGATTGGTGCGACTGTATTCATCGACTACGATAACACCTTGGTTGACTTCAATATTTGCATTTTCCAGGTTAAGCCCACTCAAATTAGGAACACGACCCGTAACAAATATGACAGTTTCTACAGTCATATTTTTGGGGTCTTTTGTTGACAGTATCAATTTTAAACAATTTTGGTTTCGTTCAATTTTCTCAATATTGGTGTTGCAAACGATACGAATTCCCTGCTTTGTCAAGCCCTCAGTAACGGTAGTACGAATATCTTCATAGATCCTCACATATAGAAAAGGCTGGCTACATTCCACCTTTTCTAGTGATGAAAGGAGGAAACCCTTACATTAGGGCACTGATGCGAACTATTTCTGCGAGTGAATCCAAGGATTCTGACCCCTATAGCCGAATGGCACGTAAGTTTTGGATTTTCCAGAGGAAGTTAGGAGTTAGGAGTCAGGAGTCAGGAGTCAGGAGAGGGAAAATACAACAGTACTGTAGCAGACTGGGCATATGTAGGGGCAACAACAGGGGGATTGCCCCTACGAACCGCTATATGTAGAGGCAGTGCTACAGTACTGAGCAAGATGTCATACTAATCCTTATTAGTAAATTCCACAAAAAAGTGAAAGTCTCACGTCGGCGGGTTCTGCTCCTGAGCAGTCTGGGATTAGTAGGTGTTTTCCTAGCCAGTCTACCCCAGTTAATCAAGCTGGAGCGATCGAAGCCAAACAGCCCATTCTTACAGCCACTCGACCTTAACAACGAAAGTACACAATCTGGTGTTGTCGAGTTTTCGCTTAAAGCCAGTACCAGCAAAGTTAACCTACCAGGCAAGGAGGAAATCGAATCTGAATTAATGACCTATAACGGGACTTATCCTGGTCCGACATTGCGGGTAAAAGAAGGAGATCGCGTCCGCATTCGCTTCCAAAATGACCTGAATCAGCCTACCAATCTTCATTTTCATGGACTGCATACATCGCCAAAAGATCCAGGAGATAATCCGCTGCGGGTGATTAAGCCTGGAGAAACTGCACTGTATGAGTTTTCCATCCCAAAAAATTCAGCAGGCACCTACTGGTATCACCCGCATCATCACGGCAATGTTAACACCCAATTATTTGCAGGGCTAGCAGGTACTAGAGTTGTGGATGGAGCGCTTAACACCATTCCCGAACTGCGAAATATCCCAGATTATCTAATCGCCCTGAAAGATCTAGACATGGATTCAACTGGGAAAATCCCGCCGTTGAACCATCAAGATTGGATGAATGGTCGCGAGGGGCGTTTGGTGTTAGTTAATGGTGCGATCTCTCCTACATTTGAAACTAATGCCGGACTCATCCGCCTGCGCTTGGTCAACCAGTCATCGGCACGTTACTACAACCTCAAGCTTGAGGGACATCCAATGACCGTAATTGCCACAGATGGCGGTTTTGTAAATACTCCCTATGCAGTCGATACGCTGCTGCTCACTCCTGGCGAACGGTATGAGGTGTTGGTCAACTTCAAGCAAGCAGGGAACATTGCTTTAATCAATATGCCCTATACCAGAGGCAGAATGGGTATCGATCAATCAATGAACATGGGCGGGATGATGGGTGGCAACTCTGGGATGGACGGCATGAAATCCCCAGAGAATATATCAGGTATGCCAAGAATGGGTTCTTCAAGCAATATGCTTTTGGTTGAGCAAAATGAAAACCCAGGCTACTGGAGAAGGCCCGATTATGACCCTCAAATTTACAGGCTCACCCCAGACAGTTAGCCTTCCACCCCGCATCAATTCCATTCAGGCTTTAAGTCCTCAAAATATCGCTCAAAAGCGAACGATTAAGTTTACTGAAGTCATGCAAATGCTGTCATTTTCCTTTAATAACAAAGAGTTCGATCCTAATCGGGTGGATATTCGCGCCAAGCTGGGGACGATGGAACTGTGGAATTTGGTCAATGACTCAGATATGGCTCATCCGTTTCATCTACACACTAATTCGTTTCAGATTTACACCCGCAATGGTAAACCAGAAGCTCAACCGACATGGAAAGATGTTGTCAATGTGAAGTCCAAAGAAACGGTTCAAATTTTAGTACCTTTTGCCGAGTTTATCGGTATAACGGTTTTTCACTGCCATATTGTGGAACATGAAGAGCGCGGAATGATGGGGGTGATTGAAATTTTCACCGACTAAAAAGTCATCTGTATTTATTGATGGAGATACTTATTTTGTAAGTCTTCATTTGGGGGGATGGCCAAAAATGAAAAATCAGGTAGCCTGATGGTATGAAACGAAGACATCTGCTACCGCTAAATAAATCATTCAATAGAGGCTCTTTATGGATTCCAGGGATCTGGAGTTCCGGTGGCAGTCAGGAGGTTATAATACCTACTCTGACTAGCTTTATCGACCGACCAACCCGTGACCATCCCTGTGCTGATTAATCTCCAAACCTTACGTCAACCGCGGGCGAGGGGAATACGCCCGAGACGAAGATGGGGATGGGTTTTGTGAAGTCCACGTCAACACTTTATCTAATAAAAACAGGAAATAAAAAAATGAGCGATTTAATTGTAATTGGCTTTAAAGACGAATTTAAAGCGGATGAAGTACTGCTAGATCTCAGAAAATTAGAACGAGAGTATCTAATTGATTTAGAAGATGCTGCGATCGTGGTCAGAAATAAAGATGGCAAAGTCAAAATTAAGCAAAGTCAAGAACTTGTTACTTCTGGTGCGCTTGAGGGAGGTTTCTGGGGATTATTGCTGGGTATGATCTTTTTTCATCCAATGCTAGCAATATTTGGCGCAGCAGTTGGCGCATTATCTGGAGCAATGCAAGATATCGGCATTGATGATAATTTCATTCGAGAAATAGGCGAGGTGATCGAACCGGGAACCTCTGCTATTTTTGTGCTGGTACAGAAGTCCACTCCTGACAAAGTTCTAGATGATTTGAGCAAATTTGAGGGTAAAGTTCTGCAAACATCTCTATCAAAAGAAGATGAAGCAAAACTACAGGCGGTTTTAACCAAAGCGAAAGTTCGTTAAGTATAGCCGTTCGTGAGCGTTTTGTCGCAAGACTTGTCGTCGTGAGCTTCGCGTGCTGGACGCGATGTAGCTGCAAGGGCGACGTTGCGCTAGCTCTATGAGGTAGTAGTAGCCCCTGCTACAAAAATACGCAAGTCAACCCTTTACAAAAGTTAATAATTAATTTTGGCTTCTACCCGAGTTTTTCACTTTTATTGCTTATATTGATTCTATCGTAACGACTTGGGCTATGGGATGTCGCATCATCATAGCAGCTACGCTACAACCTCTCACTTTTTAGCAAATAGCACTTAGGTAAAACCATGAATAACAAATCTTTGATTTACGGGTTCGTCGGTTTAGTCGCAGGCGGTGCGATTACAGGGTTGGTGATGATCAACCGCACACAAGCTGAAACCAAAGTTTCAGAACAAAATACTTCCACCCAGACACAAGAAAAGCCGCCAGTTTCTCAACAAAATTTGCACTACTCTCAAGCATCCCCAACCACTGCTCCTTCTCCGATGGGGATGATGAATCATCAACAAGCATAGAAGCACTTTATCCAGATGATGATTCCTCACCATCTTTCTAGCAGTAGAGATGGCAAACCTTGCCCTAATAAAGGCTAAACATCCTGAAGTCAAAAAGCTAGCTCAATCCATCATTAAAGACCAAAACCGAGAAATTGAGCAGATGAAAGCTTGGTACAAAAAGTGGTATGGCACTGAAGTCCCTGCTTCATCAGGTATGGGAATGTCCATGCATTCTGGCACAGGCACCAGTCAAGGAGGAAATCAGGAAATGCCGATGAATCCCGGTATGGGAATGGGCATGATGAATATGATGCAAATGGATCTAGAAGCCCTGAAAAATGCTCCTGACTTTGATAAAGCTTTTATTGAGCAGATGATTCCCCATCACAAAATGGCGGTGATGATGGCTGGGATGGTGCTAGATAGTGAGCATCCTGAAATGCGTAATTTGGCGAAAAATATTATCCAGACTCAAAGTGTAGAAATTGAGCAGATGCGGCAATGGAATCAGACTTGGTATCGGTAATTTTCACTCTTCGTTTTTGGGAATTCAAACCCAATCATTGCATAGCAGGGTGAAAAAGCGATCGCATCTCTACAAGTCAGCTTTTAAGTGGCTAGTCCGATCATGCGATCGATATACCTTTAGTAGTATAAAAACAATAATCAAGTTACCAGCCAAAACTCAGCAAGAATAAAACCAAATAGTTTCATCCTTATGATAATTTTCTGGACTAAAGTCTTTACTACGAACCATAGCTTGCGCTATAAACCCATAGCAATACGGGTTCTACTCCCAACGATACCATCAACTTTCAGATTGCGATCCCGCTGGAAATTTTTTACTGCCATTCTCGTCTTAGGGCCAAATATACCATCAATGGGGCTATTGTCGTAGCCTTTATTTGTTAGGGCAGTCTGGAGAGTTTTTACAGATGCCCCCATACTGCCAAGCATACACATCCGGGATGAAGAATTATTTGGGTTCATCATGCCCATGTTTTTCATCATGCCCATGTTTTTCATCATGCCCATGTTTTTAGTATGATGCATTTTTGTACTATCAGCTCCCGCACTGGCAGGTAAGTTACTTACAGACACCAGCGCTAGTGTCGAAAGTACAGCAATCATTAAAGGGGCAACTTTGATTTTCATTACTCAACCTTCTTGTTTATGTGGAAAACAATCTAAGTATGGAGAGACGCTAGAATTTAACTCTCTCATACACCTTTCAGTTTAAAAGCCCAAGCCGATATTAACCACTCTCTAAAGGAGGAGGATTGTCTTCTTTATAGCTAGCGTAAAAATTCTTTTTAACCAATTATTTTTGAGGATTTATTGCCTATTATTCATTGTGATGGCTCATTGCCTAAAATCTGGAAAATCTTTCAAAACCATAAAGCTTTGAACGCTCATAGGTTTCTCATAGTCTGAGCGTAGTCTGAAAGATAAAGGAACTTGGTCATTGCCTTAGGGCAGATCTCTCCTAAAGCTGGAGTCTGCTAATCGCGGATTCAGCGATCGCGAGTCGTTTTATTCACAAGGAGGTCTTTATGCATCAACATGGTTCATCAAATCAGCCCCAGTCCGCTCGTCAGCCAACTCGGATCAGCTTACCGATTAAAATTGTGCTATTTGCTTCGATCGGGATTATTGCGTACTTCCTGATTACAGAGCATTTGGCACATTTAGCGGGCTTTTTACCGTACTCTTTCCTGCTCATCTTTATACTCATGCATCTATTTATGCACGGAGGACATGGGGGACATGGAGGTGGTAACGGCAGCAATAGCCGAGAAGGCGGTAATTCGGACGGGAGCAAATCAATCTATTTCAAGGAGATCGAACCATGAAAGACATGAGTATTGATTTGAAGTAAAAAAGAATAAATTTAGAGGATGAATTCAATGAATCATAAAGAGCCAAATAATCAGGAAAGTAGTGAATCGAAAGATTCCAATATGTCTGGAATGAAGATGATGA
>CASBRB010000407.1 GCA_949127975.1 Oscillatoriales cyanobacterium PMM_0019
GGGTTATCCATGAGCTTAACGAGACCGGAGGATTGAGTTAAGCGTTGATTGGTCTCTAGCAATGCTAGGGAGTGTTTACTTGGAGGAAATCCCCAGAGGTTATGTCTGCGTTGACTGAACAGAGAAATCTTAATAGGTGGCGTAAGATGGAGAAATCCACTTCTTCGAGAGTACGCAAGTAAGCATGGTTACGTTTTAGGGGAGTCACCGGAGTACGCGCTGCCCCAGAAACTTAACAAATTTATCAGCTTTTGTGAGTTTTTGTTAGGGTTTTTAGAAGGTGAATAAGTAGTAGATTCTGAGGAGAAGCGATGGCGGCAACTGACGCAGAAATTGATATTTCTCCCTTGATCGATCACTCCCTGCTCAATCCAACGGCTACCCCAGAGCAGGTGGAGCAGTGGTGTGAAGAAGCCGATAGGTTTAACTTTGCCGCAGTGTGCGTCTACCCCATCTATGTGCGACAGGCAGCTAACCTTCTTCAGGGCAAGGCACCCAAAGTCTGTACAGTTATTGGCTTTCCTACTGGGGCAACTACCTCAGCCACCAAACTCTACGAAGCCCAAGAAGCTGTAGACAATGGTGCCACAGAACTGGATGTGGTAATCAACTTAGGTTGGTTGAAAGCTGGGAAAACTAACGAACTGCACCGAGAAATAGCAGAAATCTGTGAAGAAACTGGTCAAACAGTCAAAGCGGTGTTGGAAACTGCTCTGTTGACAGATGCTGAAAAAAGACTAGCTGCGGAAATATGTATGGAAGCAGGTGTGGCATTTTTAAAAACCAGCACAGGTTGGTATGGGGGTGCCACAGTGTCAGATGTGAAATTGCTTCAGGAGGTAACCAAGCAGCAGGTGGGCATTAAAGCATCCGGCGGCATTGGCACTTACTCGTTCGCCGTAGATTTAATCCTGGCAGGTGCCACACGACTAGGAACATCTCGCGGTCTGGATTTGTTGCGACAGCGCGATACTCTGGGAAAAGAGTCATTGTAGGAGCAATCCCGTAGTGGTTTATAAGGGTAAAGATGGATCGAACCTATAAAGCAACTGGAATTAACCTCAGAAGCATGCCGCTGAGTGAGAACGATCGCCTGCTAACGATTTTGACTGGCGAGTTTGGTTTAATTCGGGCGGTGGCACCAGGGGCACGCAAGCACCACTCAAAGCTGGGTGGTAGGAGCGAGTTGTTTGTGGTGAATGAGCTACTGATTGCCAAGGGGCGAGAGCTTGATAAAATTACCCAGGCAGAAACTAAACAATCCTACCCTGGTTTAGGGAAGGATCTCGCTAAACTGGCAGCAAGCCAGTATCTGGCAGAAGTAGTGCTGGGGCAAGCCTTAAGTGAGCAACCACAGCAAGAACTTTATGCTGTCCTTAATGAACACTTGCGACGTCTGGAGCAATTACCCACCGCCACAAAAGTAGGACAAAATTCTGGCAGACAGTTAATCTTAGCTTACTTATGCCACGGCATTTTTCACCTGCTTGCTCTGGCAGGCATTGCTCCCCAAGTTCATGTGTGTTGCGTGACGAAGCACCCACTAACGCCAAACTTCTCTGATTTAAACTGGCGAGTTGGGTTGAGTTTTGATGCTGGTAGCACTGTGAGTTTATCAGACATGGCATCTCCTTCTTCAACAAAGCCCACTCAAACACCCCCAACTGTAAACGTTAAACTAAACGCCGTTGAATTGGCACTGCTCCAGCAATTGGCGGGAGCCGAACTAAGTCAGCTAGACACAGTGTTCACCAATGGGCAAGGGGATGTATCCCAGTACCAACCTGTTGATAAAGCTTGGTTAAGTGTAGAGCGAATTTTACGTCAATACACTCAGTACCATAATGGTCGATCGATTCGCTCAGCAGCTTTAATGGATGCCTGTTTTGCCTAGTGCAGAAAATAATTATACCATAGATTCAAATGAATTTCTGTTATTTAAGCACTGTTTAGTAAATACGGTTTTTCCGATTACCCTCTAAAAGATAATGCGACTATCTGAGTCTGAACAAGTAACACCATATATTGACCCAAAAGTCCATGCAGACGAAACTGAACCCTTAATCAGTGACGTCAACGGTTTCCTCCAAGCGAGTCGTGCTGCTGCTAGCAGTGAGGGTGAAACCAGCCAGCAGGAAACACTAGGGTTCCTGCCAGTTCTCAAAAACGGCAACTTTTTAATTCTTTGGAGCGGTCAGGTTTTCTCCCAATTGGCTGATAAGGTATATCTGGTGCTGATGATTGCCATCATTGCCACTAACTTTCAGTCAGAAAATCAAAGCATCAGTGGCTGGGTTTCTGCGATTATGATGGCTTTCACCATCCCAGCAGTGCTGTTTGGTTCCCTAGCTGGTGTATTTGTCGATCGATGGCCCAAAAAAGGGGTGCTGGTGGCGTCAAATCTGCTGCGAGGTATCCTAGTCTGGGGAGTGCCGTTTATGCTATGGGTGTCTAAGGGGCTGAATCTAGCAGGTTTACCTGTGGGATTCTATATGCTATTGGCTGTGACAATTTTAGTTTCCACACTAACACAGTTTTTTGCACCAGCTGAGCAGGTGACGATTTCGATGATTGTAGAGAAACGTCACCTACTATCAGCGAACTCACTTTACACAACGACGATGATGGGTTCGTTGATTATTGGCTTTGCCGTGGGGGAGCCAGTATTAGTACTGGCGGATAATTTAGTGCAAATGCTGGGTATTGAGTGGCGTATTGGTAAGGAACTGTTGGTAGGTGGAGCTTATGTTCTAGCTGGTTTGCTGCTAATGTTGTTAAATACCCGCCAAGCAAATTCTACCACAGAGGGAGAAGCACCCCACGTCTTACAAGATATCCGAGATGGCATCGATTACCTGAGCAAACATCGCCGCATCCGGGGAGCCTTGATTCAAATGATAATTTTGTTTTCAATCTTTGCCGCTATGACGGTGCTAGCAGTACGTCTGGCAGAGGTAATTCCCGGATTGAAGGCATCCCAGTTTGGCTTTTTGCTAGCCAGTGGAGGTGCTGGCATGGGCTTTGGTGCGGCAATGTTGGGTCACTTTGGGCAGCGGTTTTCTCATTCTCGGCTAAGTTTGTATGGTTCTCTAGGTGTCGCTGGCAGCCTGGTAGGTTTTGCCGTGTTTACCCACCAGTTGTGGATATGTTTACTGTTAACCGCGCTGATGGGTGCTAGTGCTGCAATGGTGGCGATTCCCATGCAGACGACGATTCAAGCAGAAACCCCAGAAGAGATGCGCGGTAAAGTGTTCGGGCTACAGAACAACGCCATCAATATTGCCATGACACTGCCTCTGGCATTAACGGGTGTGGCGGAAACTTTCCTAGGGTTGCGGGCTGTTTTTCTCTGTATGGCTGCAATTGTACTCGCAGGACGTCTCTTTACCTGGTATATTTGCCGTACAGGATCGAGTATGTCTAGTAAAACCATTTGAATGCATCATATAGCTTGGCTGGGAAAAAAATCACCTTTTTGTGGCAATGTCACATATAGTCGAGAAGTCACTAATGCATTACTAGCCCGAGGTCATCAGGTTAGTTTCCTTCACTTCGCACAAGAAGAAACTGACCCTGACAACTGGCCGGAATGCCAGCAAGTGCCTCTACCGTTTATCTACAAGTCCCAGGTTTACACGATTCCTACCCTGAAAGCGAAGAGAATTTTAACTCGATCGCTACAAGATTTAAAGCCAGACGTGGTACACGCCTCCCTCACCCTATCTACCCTAGACTTCCTGCTGCCGGAAATTTGTCAAGAGTTGAAGTTGCCCCTAGTGGCAACTTTCCACATTCCGTTTGACGGCAAGCTACGTAATCTGAAATCAGGAACTCAACTGCTGACTTACCAGCTTTATGCGCCTTTCCTGGCGAACTACGATCGGGTAATTATTTTTTCTGAAGAGCAGGAGGACTTACTTTGCAAACTGGGTGTTTCGCCTAGGAAAATTGCTGTGATTCCCAATGGGGTAGATACCCAAAAATATTCTCCCGGATTCTCTAATGTGAAAGCCGAATTCGACGCCCAACGGCTGTTTGTATACCTTGGGCGCATCGCCACAGAAAAGAACGTCGAGGCGTTACTGCGGGCTTGGAAGCAGTCGGATATGGGATCTGAGTGTAAATTACTAATTGTCGGTAATGGCCCGTTGAAGCCGTCTTTAGAGCCGATTTATGGTCTGGAATACGGCATTATCTGGTTGGGAGTAATTGCCGACGAGCAACGACGGATCGACATTTTGCGGGGCGCGGATGTATTTATCCTGCCTTCTCTGGTAGAGGGGCTGTCCCTATCTTTACTAGAAGCTATGGCTTGTGGAGTTGCCTGTGTTGCCACCGATGCTGGTGCTGATGGTGAAGTGCTAGAAAAAGGCGCTGGGATAATTTTGAATACTCAGGGGGTAGTTGGGCAGTTACGCGCCCTGCTGCCTATGCTGCGATATCAGCCAGAGTTTTCAAAAATACTAGGACAAAAAGCTCGCACAAGGGCTGAAGAGTGCTATACTCTCAGCAGCAATATCACCCAGCTTGAACAACTTTATCACCAAATGTTACAGGAGCGGCGGGTGCAACTGAGTGGTTTTTACTAATGTAGGTTTAAACAGGAATGACTAGATTTGCATTTACGATTTCGGGTAATAATTATCGGGATGGCATACCAACTCAGATGCCAATTATGGTAAAGAAGTTTTGGCAATTTCAAGCTGGTGTCCTATTCAGTTTGTTAGCTGTTACGCCAACGACAGCACAAGCACAATTTAAACCAGCGATCGTACCAGATGCCACGTTACCTGTTAACTCCATAGTCAATACCCCGGACCACTCTAATTTTACTATTGAAGGTGGCACTAGGGCGGGTAATAATTTGTTTCACAGCTTTGAGCGCTTTTCTGTACCTACAGGTGGTAGTGCTTTTTTCAATAATCTCCCAGAGATTCAAAATATTTTCACGCGAGTCACAGGTAGCAGCGCTTCTAATATTGATGGCATACTCCAAGCCAATGGTACAGCTAACCTTTTCCTCCTCAATCCTCATGGCATTATCTTGGGGCAGAATGCTCAGTTAAACATAGGCGGCTCATTTGTAGCGACAACCGCTAATGCCATTGGTTTTGGCAATCTAGGTTTTTTTATTGCTTCTGCTCCTAATAACCCTTCAGTTCTAACTGTTCAACCTTCGGCATTACTGTTCAATCAAATCGCGGGTCAAACCAGCACTGAAGGAGCGCAGAAAAATCCAGGAGAAGTTGATATTTTTGGCACACTACAAGTACCTGATGGGAAAAGTTTATTAGTTGTGGGTGGTAACATTATCTTAAATGGCGGTTCTTTACAAGCACCGGGAGGAGTAGTCAATGTGGGAGGCTTGGCAGCACCGGGCACAGTGGGATTGTCGATAGATGTTCAGAATGGAAATTCGATCGGTTTAAGTTTTCCTCTGGGAGTACTAAGAGCAGACGTAACTCTCGATAATGGCAGCAAGATCGATGTCAGTGCTGGAGGTGGCGGTAGTATTGGCATCAACGCGAAAAACTTTCAGGTGTCGGGTGCAAGTTCTCTAAATGCAGGAATAGGTTTATTCCAAGGAGAATCTGGCTCGCAAGCAGGAGATATCACAGTTGATGTAACTGATACTCTAACTGTCGATAACAGCCTAATCCAAAATGCAGTATCATCGTTTGGAACTGGTAATGCTGGTAATATTAAGATCGATGCCCCTAATATTAATGTTACCAATAATGGTTTTATCAATAATTCTACTGCCGGAATGGGAAATGCTGGTAATATTGAAATAAGTACGCATAATCTCAGTGTTACTAACGCTCAAATACTTGCTAATACCTCTGGTCAAGGCAATACTGGTAAGGTGAACATTACTGCCACTGATAATATTAACTTTGATGGGCCAGGTGGTGTATCCAGCACCATATTCGCGGGAGCAGAGGGTAATGGGGGTGGCATCAATATCATTGCACGTAACCTGAGTATTACTAATGGTGCTGAGATCAATACCTCTACTTTTGGACTGGGAAATGCAGGTAATATAAACCTTAGTGCCACCGACACAGTTTTGTTTGACAGCAAAGATAGATTTAGTAGTGCAGCTAGCAAAGTAAATTCCGGTGCTGTGGGAAATGGAGGCGACATCAGTATTACTGCGCGTACTCTCAGTCTTATGAATGGCTCTGTAATATTTAACTCAACAGAAGGAACGGGAAATGCTGGTAATATGAACATTTCTGCCAGCGATACAGTCTCGCTATTGGGTTTTAGTAGTAATGGCTTAAGCACTGGTGTATATAGCAGGGTGCTACCTGGAGCAATTGGCAACAGTAAGGGAGGAGAGATTATCATTAACACTTCAGTATTTAACCTCGCTGATGGAGCTGTGGTCACTGCTCAAACTTTAGCTGCTGGTAAGGGGGGTACAATTATCATAAATGCCAAAGATTTGTCATTAGATAGAGGTGGACAAATACTAACGACTTCTAGCAGCAGTGGTAACGCAGGCGACATCAATATCAATACTACAGGCAGTATTACTCTAGCTGGCAGCGATCGCACTTTTTCTGACCGCAAGGAAAAAATTGGAGATACATTTCCCAATCAAGGCGCTGCGAGTGGGCTATTTGCCAATACTGACTCAAAATCAACAGGCTTGGGGGGAAATTTAACTATCAGCACTGGAGAATTCAGTATCCGGGATGGGGCACAAGTGACTGCTAGCAGTCAAGGCACAGGCAATGCAGGTAACATTGTTAATATTACGGCACGCTCTTTAAATCTTGACAACGGTTCGATTATCACCATCAGCCCCTCTGGTAATGGTGGTAATATCCAAAACATTCAAGTTCAAGACTTGCGGTTGAGTAACCAAAGTTACATCTCTACAAGCGCTGGTATTAATAATAGTGGCAGTGGCAACGGTGGCAATATTACCTTCAACACGGGAACACCATCGTTGCCCTAGAAAACAGCCCCATAGCCGCTAATGCTAACCAGGGTAGAGGTGGTAATATTCAAATTACTACACAAGGTATATTTACTTCCTCAGATAGCCCAATTACTGCTTCTTCTGGTAATCCACAGCTTAATGGTGTGGTGAATGTCACAACTTTGGGGTTCAATGCCACCAATAGTTTGACACAATTCAAGAGAAATACGATTAATACTCAGCAAGCCATAGCCAACAATTGCCTCACTAGCCGCAATCAACAACGGGGCAAATTCACCGTCACAGGTTTAGATACTTTACCCGTCACTCCCTTCACTGACTTTGATTTATGGTATGCCCTACCACCTCAACCAACTAATATTACATCGCACCAGGAACCATCAACCTTATTCCCGGTGGCTACTACTCAATCAAAACCTTGGAAGATAGGCGATCGCATTGTAGAAGCTCAAGGCATAGTACATACTAAAGATGGTAGAATTATATTAACTTCTACACCTCAAAAAGCGCGTCCAGAATCGGCTGATTCATTGATTTGTCATCCAGAGTCCAGTCCTCAATCCTAAAAGGATTTGGGCTAGGGAACACTTGGAGAGTAATTTTTGAAGATTAAATTCTCGCCACCAGTCTCCTAAAAAGACAGTGGTTGGCGGAGAATTTATTAGATGGATTCACCACTACTTACTGAAGGTTTTTTATGAATATACGCAAGTCATTTGTTATACTGGCTTTGGCAACTGTCAGTGCTGGTTTCCCTGCTGCCGCAGGCGCAGCCCCTATCTTCCCCATTCCAGATTCGCTGTTCCAGCAATATCAAAAAGATTTTGCTTTTGTTGCTGAGGGTCAAGTTAATGGTAATCGTTCTGGTATAGGGCAATTCCAGCTAGGTCTGGGATCAAGCACTAATAACCCTCAATCTCAAACTTCGTATAACTGGCTGTCAAAACAACCAGTATCTTTCATACTAAATTACAATTCATCTACAAGAAATGTGACTTTCAAGGTGGGCACGGGGAGTAGTCAGAAAACGTTAAGCTACACCAACACGTCTAATAACTTTATAAACGGCATCGTTCTCCGCACAATAGCCACCAAAACAGCATTACCTAACGGTAACGCCGTACTCTTTCCTCAAAGTTTGACTGTTAACGGCACTCCTTCTGTAATTCCCAGTGGAAACCAGTCTATTGCTAATAGTTCATCGCCCTTTAGCGATGTCCTCTTTTTTCCTCTCATTCCTACGCAGTTCTCGTCTATGCCTAATTTTACTCTCCAGGGCCTCTCTGTATTCAATTTTACGGGAAATCCTCCTGCTGGGTCTGACCTTTCCTATCAAATCTGGGTGGGTAATGCCATAAACCTTGTAGGTAATCCGGTACCGGGAGCTATTCCAGAATCAAATCCTATGTCTTTAATCTCGATCGCTGTTTGTATTCTATCATTGTATGCCCTTAGGCACAAGCAGACTCATTAGTTTATGGAATGCTGTTGGTGAGGCTGGAGCCTCCTAATTCCACGCACCAGTCCGCCTTGGTGCGGCTACATCACCACCATCTCTCTATTGGATAGTCATCAAAAGCAGAATCCCTACTTAATATTGGTATTCTCTCTACTATCGCTTGGGCTATTATAAGTCTATCGAACGGATCTCGATGATGAAAAGGCAATGAAGCTACAACAGCAATGTGGTCTAAGTTAATATCAATTACCCGTAATTTATTAATAGTAAGCTGCTGGTTAATAAAAATATCAAAAGGCAAAGTAAAACTAAGTTTTCCCTGTGAATGCTTAATTGCCATTTCCCAGACACTAGCTATACTAAACATCCTAATTTTATCTGGCTCGGAAATTAAGTTCCTAACTCTATTACTTAGTTGAGGCTGATTCAAAACGAACCAAATAAATGTATGGGTATCAATTAGTATCCTCATCACATATACTCCTCAAAATCTGATAATGGTTCATAAAAGTCATCTCCAACAGTCATTAAACCTATAGCACTCCCCGGTTGTATCCTCACTGGCTGAACTTCTGGATCTGACACTGCCACTAATTTCACAATTGGTCGCTCGTTTTGTGTAATCA
>CASBRB010000408.1 GCA_949127975.1 Oscillatoriales cyanobacterium PMM_0019
GACTATTGGGTACGTGAAGTTACTGTACGTCCTTGTCTTGGGGAGTTCTGGATAGATTGGGTGATTGATGATGGCAAGGAACCTGTAGAACATAACCCTAACTTAGATTATTCTCAAGCATGGGGTTTGGATCATGGCGGGGTAAACTGGCTCACTGGTGTATCGACACAAGGGTTAAGTCTGATTATTGATGGACGTAAACTTAGATCGATGAATCAGGGCTATTCTAGGTTAGTAGCTAAGCACAAGCAAGGAAATGATAAATATTGGGATGCTAATCTAGACAGGATACAAAGTAAGCGTAACAATCAGATGAGAGATGCCATCAACAAGGCAGCAAGGTTTATTGTTAACCGTTGCCTAAATGATGGGATTGGTCATCTGGTAATTGGATGGAATGAAGGGCAAAAGGTTTGCTCTAATATGGGCAAACAAAATAACCAAAACTTTGTACCTATCCCAACTTGTAGACTTATTGAGAGGTTAAAACAACTTTGCCCTGAGTATGGAATTAGGTTGACAGTGACAGAGGAATCATATACCTCTAAAGCTTCTGTTCTTGATGATGATTTTCTGCCCAAATATGGTGAAAAACCCGACCAGTGGAAACCATCAGGTGAAAGAGTGAAGCGTGGGCTGTATAAAACAGCCAAAAGTTTGTTGATTAATGCTGACTGTAATGGAGCAGCAAATATCATCAGAAAAGTAGCCACACGAGTTTTGGGTAACTCTAACCAAGGTGGGTAGAGGGAGTTTGACACTCCCACAACGATACGATCTGTTTAATAATATGACTAGATCGTATCGTGAGCGTTGTCTTAAAACAACTGCTTAGAATCCCCCGTTTTTAAACGTGGGGAGATGTCAATCCGCAGTAAAACAAGTACCATTTTTGTAATCACCACTTCTCATAAAACCAATACCGATCGAGATGGTAATACATTTCTTGGCTTGGGTATAATTACTGGATAAAATAATGGTTTGGGCACTGGTAGTATTTCCCCGAATGCCGAATATTACTTGATTGCTAGAAACGTTACTGGTTATGGAAATTCCATCGGGTAGGGCGATCGCTACTCCATTGGGTGTGGTGCGATCGGCTGCTTCTAAACAGCCAGTATTATTAGTAATTCCATAATATACATTGCCTGTTGCTGGGTTAGTTATTGGTTGCATAAAAAGTGTACATATCTTACTTTTACGCATTGCTTCTCTTTGGGCTTGCTGAAAAGCTCTTTTTGTTTGGATCAGGGCATAATTTAATTGTTCTTTCTGATAAAAACTGAAAAAGTTAGCACCAAAAATTCCTAATAAAATTGCCAGAATAGTAATTACTATTAGGCTTTCTAGGAGGGTAAAACCTTGGTCAATATTAGCTTTCCACATAGGCACAACAAAATCGCCACAGCAATTATAGCGCGTTGCAGTCGGGTGTAATACACAGCTAGGTCGGGCGGGCACAGCGTCGCCGACGCTACAATCCCACCGTACCTCACGCGGCTGCAAGCCGCTGTATTAGAAGTGGATTCAACAAACTGACTCCAATAATATAAGCTTTTTCTGTCCATTACTAGCGGATTTAAAAATCTTTATAAAACTTTAAAAAAGTATAGCTTTTTTTTTACTATCGTTACAATATAATCAGACTAGCTTGGGTGAAGTACCGTACCAAGCTCTTGGAGGGTACCGAGCGCTACCTCAGAAGTAAAATTAGCAACCGCGACAGGTGGTGCTGCCCCCGTACTCTTTAAGCCAGAAGCAACAGTAATCCATTCGCTTCTGGCTCCAAAATCTGGTTAATATTGATTTAAATTAATCCCAGCTTCCTTTGCCATCATAGCCAGCCCCTTTTGGTCTAAAGTCTTAATCGCCTTTGTCGATAACCGCAGCCTTACCCAACGCTTGCCCTCAGCCCACCAAATTCGCTTCCACTGTAAATTTGGCTCTTGCAGCTTTTTCGTGCGACGGTGGGAGTGGGAAATAGCAAAAGCGTTGTTAGCCTTCTTACCTGTCAACTGACATCTACGCGCCACGGGGGAAACCTCCAGATAGTAATTTGCTTATTTGGACGCAATTTTTCAGTGTACCAAATTATTCCAACTAAAATCAGATCCTATTCTAAAGAATACGCTATGCGATCGTCCATAATCGACAGGACTTACGCGGACTGGGCATATATAGGGGCAACCACAGGGAGATTGCCCCTACGAACCGCTATATGTAGAGGCAGCGCGTAAGTCCCGATCGAAAGTCCTGAGAAGGTGCAGGTTCGTAGTGAGGGCTTTAGCCCTGAGACGATACTCGCCCCTAGGACCACGCTTAAATATTCTTTGAATCCGATGGGAGTAAGCGCCATTTACGTAGGGACATCGCCCCTAAACCTAGCAGAGTAAGAAAGGAAATCGGTCCAAAAGGTCCTTCAGGCACAGCAGCAGCAGAGGGAGCGAAAGATACACCGCGCAGCACCTCACCGTAGTTCGCTTGGTCGATTACGCTGAATTGCTCGTTCGCCGCCTGCGCCGCTGTGGTATTGGAGAGTAAGTCAGTAATCGAAACCAGTTTGTTAGGATCTGCTCCTTGATCTCCACTGCCGCTGATAGTCGAAGTTACTGCGAATAGCGAGACGGTGCCGTCGCCGTTGACTCTACCAGTAAGATTTCGGAGACCGTCTGTTGCAGGATTGAGGGTAGGATCTAAACTGGGCACGCTGTATGCTACTCCCAGATTTAAGCCATTTTGCAGAACGTAGTCCTGTTGCCAGGTACCGTTTACTAGACTCCACTTCTCAAGTCCAGCGGAAGTGCTAGTTGCTGCGTCCGCCTTATCACCGTCGCCCTCATCAGCAACATACAGGGTACTCGGGTTGGCAAACCAGATACCGAAAGGATGGTTGATGCTATTTGCAGGGCCCTTCGCCAGGGCAGTGGAGAAGCCAGGCAGAATAGTGATTGGCGTGGTTGCGGCAGTGGCGAGAGTTGGCAAGGTACCTGCGTTGCCAACCTGGTACACGGTGTTAATGCCGTTGCCGCCACTGCCTTTGGTTATATACAAGGTGTTGTTGAAAATCGTCTCGCCGCGAAAATTGTTGTCTTTGGCAGTCTTGTCTGCTGGGTAGCCATACTGAGTGATGTTGAAATTTCCTACCTTATTTGTACCAGGCGTTGACGGAGTTGCGTTCTGCCCCGGAATTATAATCTGCACGCCCGCCGCATTTGTGACGTCCGTCGATCCGTTTCCATTACCGGCGTTACCCACTGTGTAGTATAAGCCGTTAGATCCCAGTATTGCCGCACGCCCATTGTTGCCAGAGTATGCGTTGGTTGTGGTTACCTTGAGGGTGCCATTAGCAGAGAGTTGCGCGACAGCCCTGTAAGTCGGAGTCGTTGTCACAGGGTTGCCCGGTTCAATGATGGCTGGCGTGTTGGAGTTCGACACGTCGAGCTGGTTGATCCCGGTGGTGTAACCCATGAAAGTCAGCCCTGTGCCGTCGGACGTGAGATTCAGTGATAATTCTGATTTCGACGGGAAGCTGGTGGTAATGACGGTAGGATCGATCGACAGCGTACCGACATTCGTGCCAGATGTGGTGATCTGGTCTAGGAAAATTGGCGAAGTTATGCCAAAACTGGAATCGGGGGTAGCATTGTTGAATACGTTCGGATAGAGTCCGTTGGCGATCGCCGGTTTGTTGCTACCCGGAAGCGTCTGACCTACAGTGACGGTAGTCGCGGTGCCTTGATAAACGCTGCGTGAGACAACCAAGTCGCCTGGAATAAACGTAATAGCTGTTGCTGAGGTACCAGTACTGATGAGGGCAAGCGTCGTCAATGTCGCAGTACCCATGTACAGTAATATGGTTTTTTTCATCATCTGCTAACCTATTTGTACAAAATACAAAAACATCTTAGCTTAATGAACTTAAATTTTTAACTACAAAAATAGGTGCGTTACGCGATCGCTAACGCACCCTACAAATCTAAGTGGTTATGAATAGGTTAACGTTCAGTTAATTTAGTCATAACCTGATTCGATCGTTCTACAAACGATTTCATGCCCTCAGCATCAAAACCTTTCTGAGCCATCAGTGCTAAATCGTAGATGTGCTGACACATCATATTAACCAGTTGCCCAGAAGGAGAAGTACCCTCACCCTGGATAATACTACTATGACTGATATTCACTAAATTCTGAATCAGTGGGTGCGCCGTATTCACTACCAGAATGTGTTCTTCAGGGAACTCTACTGCTTGCTGCTGCATCAAGGCAGTCATTTCCCGCAGCCGCCGCATTACCTCTGGCAACAATACCATAGCTGGTGGTGTACCTTGGGGATCGTCGGATTTCAGTGCCTCGGTGCGAACATTTACCTTGGGCTTGTTGATAGCTTTCTCGAATAGCTCTTTGATTTCTTCGCTGCGGGTTTTGTTAGTTTTAGGATCTATAATTTCCCCAGCCTTATCCTGATCGATCAGAGTTTTGTCTAAGTCAGAGTCTACGCGAGAAAACTTGACATCAGGATGTTCTCGCTCCAAGAAACTGATGAAATGAGGATCGATAAAGGAGTCCATAAATAGGACTTCCAAACCTTGTTTTTTGTGCAGTTGCACGTAAGTTGCCTGACTCGCTGCATCTGTGCAATATAACACCCGATTTTCGTGGCTTTCTTTGTTGCGCTCTAAGTATTCCTTCAGGGTAGTGTAATTGTCCTGTGGTTTTTTGGATTCTTCTGTTTTATTTTCGCTGCTGGTAGTAGGGGTGACGTCTTGCCAAACGTCATTTTCTCCAGTTTGTACTTGTACCGCTGGTGATTCTTTTGGCTCGTATGTGGTGCGATAAATAATGATGTCTTCGACTTGCTTTTTAAATTTCTCGTCATTGAGAGAGCCGAATTTGACAAAGGTGCCCAAATCTTGCCAAGAACTGATATATTCTTCGCGGTTGTCTCGGAAAAGTTCCTTGAGCCGATCGCCTACTTTCCTGGAAATATAATCAGATATCCGACGTACAGTGCGGTCATTTGTCAAGGAGCTACGCGAAACATTCAGCGGAATATCGGTACTATCAATTACACCCCTGAGCGGTAGTAAAAACTTCGGGATAATTTCTTCGCAGTGGTCGCTGACAAACACCTGATTGCAGAATAGCTTGATTTGCCCTTTGCTAACATCTACATCAGGTCTTAGTTTCGGGAAGAATAGAATACCGTTGAGAATGAAAGGATAATCAGTGTTCAAATGCACCCACAGCAACGGTTCTTCCTGGAATGGGTACAGATAGCGATAAAACTCTAGATAATCTTCTTTCTTCAGGTTTTGCGTTGCTTCCTTCCAAAGAGCCCTTTGCTGGTTAATTACTTCCCCGTCCATTTTGATTGGCACGGGCATAAAGTCGCAGTAAGTTTTAATGAGCTGGCGAATGCGAGCGGTTTCTAAATATTCCTCTTCTTCATCTTGTAAAGTCAAAGTGACGGTTGTCCCGCGCTGAGTGCGCTGGGAATCTTCTAATACAAACGCTGGCGAACCATCACAAGACCAGTGTACAGCCTGGGCACCTTCCTGGTAAGAAAGAGTATCAATTTCTACCTTACTTGCCACCATGAAGGAGGAATAGAAACCAAGCCCGAAGTGCCCGATAATTGATTGATCGTCCTCAGTTTTGTATTTTTGGATAAATTCTTCAGCGCTAGAAAATGCAACTTGGTTGATGTATTTCTTCACCTCTTCTGCCGTCATGCCGATGCCGTTATCGGAAACTGAGAGAGTTTTCTTGCCTTTGTCAATAGCAATCTCAATTTCTGGATCGCCCATAGCGCCTTTAAATTCCCCTGCCAAGGAAATCATTTTTAGTTTCTGGATGGCGTCTACGGCATTAGATATTAGTTCGCGCAGGAATATTTCATGATCGGTGTAGAGAGACTTCTTGATAATCGGAAAGATATTCTCGGTATGAATAGTAATCGTGCCTTGTTCGAGCATAGATTTTGCAGTTCCTACTTTAGTTGTTGATTAGATTCTCAGTTCTTAATTTTGCGCGATCGTATCCCCTGCATGGGGTACGATTTCCCACCGTTGAGTATTCGGATTTCCCTACCTATAGGGGATTCAGGACTTACGCACTGCCTCTCCCTCTTGGGTTGCCCCTGATATATGCCCAGTCTGCGTAAGTCCTGATATAGCAAGTCTAAATCATTTATAAAAATACCCTCACCCCCAACCCCTCTC
>CASBRB010000409.1 GCA_949127975.1 Oscillatoriales cyanobacterium PMM_0019
AAAATTCCTACTCTTACTCCCCTCTCCCATTTTGGGAGAGGGGTTGGGGGTGAGGGCTTTTATCACTGGCAGGGCTCACTTTATAAATCCAAAATACAGGGTTTCGGAGGATGTGGGTATGGACTTGGGCTCTGCCTGGGAACGAGAAAACTCCTGTCTCCTGTCTCCTGACTCCTGTCTCCTGACTCCTGCTATTAATGATTTGCTGGTGAATCAGAATTGGTGTCAGTAGGTGGTACAGTTGGATTGAGCTGTGACTGCCAACGCTCGATCGCTGCTTGAGCTTCCGGATACAGAGGACGACCGACATTAACCTGAGAAGCGGTAAGAATTGCCGAGGACAGGCGTCCTTGAGCTGCCAGGGCGTTAGCCCCATCCATAATCGGTCGATCTTGAGCTATTTGAATTTGTCTCACCCACTCATCAATAGCTGCCTGTGCCTGTTTGCCAAGCGCCCGCTCCGGATTAATTTTTTGAGCGGTGGAAACAGCATTATCAAGTTCCCCTTTCTGAGCATAAGCCCGTGCTAAATCCATTATCGGCTGGTCTTCTATGATTTGGATTTGCTGGTTCCAGGAGGCGATCGCCGTTTGCGCCTCTATCCGCAGGGGTTGTCCGAGAGCAATTTGACTCGCTTGTGCGATCGCTTCCTTTAAATTTTCAATCGTTCTTGGTTTAGCCAGTATCCTTGCCCGTGTCATGGTGGAGCGGTCTGCAATCAGTTGCATTTCCTTACGCCAAGAGGCAATCAACGTTTGGGCTTGGGTGCGATCTCGGTGAGATGGTACCACTAGCTGAGCTTGAGCGATCGCCATAGATAGTGCCGTCGGTTGCTCTACACCAGCAACAGCACGAGCAAATAGTAGCTGTAGTTGGTCCTGCATTTGGTTTTTCCACAGAGACTCTCGCGAAAGAGCTTCTTGGTAAAGAGGACTCGATCGCTCTATGGGGCTCACTACTGCTAGGGCATCCAAAAAAGCTAGGATGTGATTTGCTTTAGCGACTGTAGAAGCGCGATTAATCCGGATCAAGTCTTGAGCTTCTCCATAAGCTTCAACGTCAGCCGGAATCCCTTTAACTATAGCCATGACACTAGGAAAATCTTGAGAGTGAAACTGGTCGATCGCTATATTTAGTAAGGTGTGACTCCACTTGTTTCTTTCAGCTTGCGCCTGGGGTTTGATATAGGTGGTGGGGTCTACTTTCTCAGCTTTAGCGATCGCTGACGCGAGATCGTCTGGATTATTCGACTGGGCTAAATCTCGTGCGTCTTGAAGTTCCTGCCACCCTTGTTTTTCAACTGCCAACTGCTGTATCAGTTTATCCTGGGTTGAGGAGCGCCAGTATGTAAAATTTAGCCGCGTCATTGCTTCTAGTTGTTGCCATGCCAGTTGCCAATTTTGCACTTTCAAGGCATCCTGGAATTTGTGGGACAAGACCTCTCCCTGCTGCCATTCCTGCTGCCAGGTGGCGATCGCTTTTTGTGCTTGAGAATAGAGGGGGCTATTTTTGGGAATTTTACCAGCAATGGTAACAGCATAGGACAGATTTCCGCTGTTGATTTTTTTCTGGGCGGCTGTAAGAAGATCTTGCGACCATTCTCCCAGCATTCGCTGAGCTTCTAGGTGGAGAGGGTGGTTTAAAGGCCAATCCTGGACAATTTGGATCGCCGCCACTAACTGATCTATTTTCCCAGAGTGGGCAGACTGCTGGGCACAGTAGAGTCGATCGCCGTCAGTTACCAAGGGCGAAACGTGCTGGCAATCTGGCAGTGGTGGCAGGGTGGTTAGTAACAACAACCCTACCACGCCCGTTCCCCCTACACTCATTAGTACAATCAGCCACAGCAGGGACCAAGAACCCAACTTGTAGCGGGGTTTAATCGGCTGTGGTACGGGGATCGGGGCATCAGCAATAATTACATCGGTTGCTACGTTTTCACTGGGACTGGCAACGGACGTGTTAGATGTATCGTCGTCTATTATCAGTCGGATTTTCAGTTTACGTACCCCCAGCAGACGTTGCTGGTGGGTTACTGGGACACGGTTTTGGTGCAATAGTCTTTTTGCCACGGATATTTCTCTGTTGGTAGAGAGCCTCTCGTTGGGATGGTTCGGCTACCCAAAAGCAGCCAGACGGTACCTAGGGCAGTTGGTAAGTGTACGGGCTAGCTTACAGGTAATGAGCATATTTAACCATTTACGATCGAGGAAGTCCGATCGACCTGGTGGGAATATAAAGGAACTTTGTCCTTCCCCCGATCTTTACCAGAAAATGGTGCTATTTCTCACCGGGAGCCATCCACCCCAATCCCCCAAAGCTTACGTCTGGCTTCCTACAGGAGAAACTATTTCGTTAGACTCAGTTGTGTCCGACTCAGATTTACACTTCCGGTACCCAAAAAAGTCAATTCGATACTCTGTAATTTTCACCCCCGTTTGTTGTTCAACTTGCTCGATTAAATCTTTAGGTAATTCCACATAAATATCTAAAATCTGGTTGGTGTCCAGGCAGTTGACGTGGCTATGAGAGTCACTGATGTTGCCGTACAAGCGTCCATCAGAACGCTCAATACACTCAACGATCCCTTGACTTGATAACGCCTCTAAATTCTGGTATACAGAAGTATGGCCGATCGCTTTACCTTGCTGATTCAAACGGTCATAAATTTCTCGCGCCGATAGATGCTCTTGTGCTTGCCAAAGCAGTTCGAGAATGAAGCGACGTTGGCGCGAAAGACGCATACCCAGTGTCTGACACCTATTGAGGGCGTCTTCTAAGGAGCGAAATGGTTTTACAGCAGGCGCATCATTTTGCATATTGCTTAGTTTACCTAAAAAAGTTCGGGAGTGTGAAAGCCCCCGTGTTTTAACCGGGGGATGAAACATGACGCGCCGAATAAATTGCGGCGGATAATTCTCTGACTATGGGAAGAGTAACATTTCCTGGAGAGTCTGATAAAATTATACAATAACAGGCAAGGTAATAAACCTGTATAAAAACCTAGTTGCCTAACAGCAAACGCTGAACCTTGATAATTGAAGATATAGGGTTCTATTCCGTTACTCTAGTTCCTACCCAGGAATAGGTAAAATCTTCATGGGAGCTAGACGACCAGCATTTAATTCAAACAAAATTTGATTTTGTTAAGAATCAACTACTTTGGGGCGCAGAGGAAGTAACGCTTAGGGAGAGAACCACCTCTGGGTTAAGTACCGCAAGGGGCTTAATTTAAGTGGACTCATTGAACTGAGAATCCCCCGATTTTAAATCGGGGGAGCGTCAAAACTTTAACTTAGTTCCCCTGCTAATGTCCACCATCAGCCTGCTGTGAGATGACAATCGCGATTTCCCTCAATGCTGAGTGCCTGCATAATTTAGATCTGTCTCCGGCTCAGACGGAGATTGAAAGGTTGCTGCAACAAGGAGATCTCCCATCCTCCGAGCAGCAGCTACGCTTTAATATTGACTATCCCCGCTCTCCAGAAGATCCTAGAGAACTTTCAGAAATTCCGGAAGTGCGGCTGTGGTTTATTCGCTTAGACGCCCGTTATCCCTGGTTGCCACTGGTGTTGGATTGGAAAGCTGGAGAACTCGCCCGTTATACTGCTATGCTAGTGCCGCACCAGTTTAACCGCCAAGTAGGGATTGAGTACAATCCCGAAGCTTTGGAAATTTTCGTGATGCAAAAAATATTTGTTTTGATGGACTGGATGAAGCATCAGGGGATTGAGGGTCAATCCAGTCTGAAGGCAATGACGCAGATGTTAGGCTATGACCTAGATGATGGGTTTTTTGAGATGCTTTTGGGGTAATAGGATTTTAAACGCAAAGAACGCAAAGTTTAACGCAAAGGTACGCAGAGAAATATTAATATCTAGGCGTGCTAAAGCTAGAACTGTCGCAAAAAGCGCAAGTCACTACTATACAAACGACGGATATCATCAATCTGATGTAGTACCATAGCAAAGCGTTCTACACCTAAACCAGCAGCAAACCCAGTATAAACTTCCGGGTCGTAACCTACAGCTTTAAGAACGTTAGGGTCTACCATACCACAGCCCATAACTTCTAGCCAACGCCCTTGCCACTGCACATCTACTTCCGCCGAAGGCTCGGTGAATGGAAAATAACTTGCCCGGAAGCGAATAGGTAATTCTGCGCCAAACATTTCCTCTAAAAACACCTTGATGGTGCCTTTGAGATCGGTAAATGTCAGCCCCTCATCCACTGCTAAAATCTCTAGTTGATGGAAAACGGCTGAATGGGTGGCATCTACCGTATCCCGGCGATAACACCGCCCTGGGCTGACAATGCGTACAGGCGGGTCATTTTCTTCCATGTAACGAATCTGGACAGAAGATGTATGAGTACGCAGCAGGTTGCCATCAGGCAAATAAAAGGTATCCTGCATATCTCGGGCTGGATGGTCGGCTGGGGTATTGAGTGCCGCAAAATTGTAGTAGTCGGTTTCCATCTCCGGCCCGGTGGCATCAGTGTAGCCAAGACCTACGAAGATATCTACCATTCGATCGATGATGCTGTTGATGGGATGCACTCTACCGATGGGGCGATAAACTCCCGGCATGGTGATATCCAGGGTTTCGGATTCTAGTTGAGCCTGGATTTGTGCCTGCTGCAAATCTTTTAGCTTGCTTGCGATGGCTTCTTGTAGTGCTTCTTTGACTTCGTTTGCCGAAGCACCAATCCGAGGTCTAGCTTCTGGCGATAACTGCCCCATACTTTTTAATACCTGGGATAGTTGCCCTTTTTTACCCAGATAAGCTACTCTGAGTTCTTCCAGGTGTTGCAGAGTGTTAGCGGTAGCGATCGCTTTGGTAGCTTCCTGTTTTAGCGTAGCTAATTGAGCCTCAAGCTCACTGAGGGAAATCGTCGTCATTTGCTCCGGTACGCATACGGCACTAATGCTGATTTTAGCACGAAAAGTGAACCATTGTCCGATCGCGTCAGGTTAAAATCAAAAAGCCGTAGAATATCAGTGACTCCATGAAATTGCTAATTAGCAACGATGATGGCATCTTCGCACTCGGCATTCGCACCCTTGCCAATACCCTGGCGGCCGGAGGTTATGATGTTACTGTAGTGTGCCCCAACCGAGAGCGATCGGCCACAGGTCATGGTCTCACCATCCACGATCCTATCCGTGCCGAAGTGGTTGAATCGATTTTTCATCCCTCTGTCCAAGCTTGGTCTTGTTCCGGGACGCCCTCTGATTGTGTAAAACTAGCACTAGGTGCCTTACTAGATAAGCCACCGGATTTTGTCCTCTCTGGGATCAACCACGGTGCTAACCTCGGCACAGATATCCTCTATTCTGGCACTGTTTCAGCGGCAATGGAAGGAGTGATGGAAGGAATCCCCAGTATCGCCCTGAGTCTGACAAGTTTTACCTACCAGGATTTTCAACCCGCTGCCAACTTTGCCAAAAAATTACTGACACATCTAGCTAAACAGCCACTAGCTGAACCGATACTGCTCAATGTCAATGTACCTCCAGTGAAGTGGGAAGAAATTACCGGAATTGCTATTACCCGTCAAGGGATTCGTCGCTACTTTGATACTTTCCAAAAACGAGTCGATCCACGGGGTAAAACTTACTATTGGTTGGCAGGTGAGGTTATAGAGGAGGTAGAACAACCAGAGCATTTGCATTTACCCCCTGACATAGAAACAGACGTCCAAGCAATTCGTAAAAATTACATCACTGTGACACCTTTGCAATATAACCTCACCTATGCAGCTGGGATATATAGCTTACAAGAGTGGGGTTTAAATAAAATCGATTGACGTACCCACACCAATTCTAATGATGTCAAAGGTAAGTCCTGAATTTATCGAGGGGAAACTGCGTATTCAATTAGCTGGGCGACTCTGTGACGCAAGGTTTCCAGCCCTAGACGCTCAATGGCGGAAATAAATACTGCTTGGGGAAATTCCTCTTGAGCTAGGGCTAAAGAGTCGCTATCCACTCGATCGATCTTATTAAAGGCAATTAAAGCTGGACCTGGTGTAATTGGCATTTCCGATAAAATTGACATTACAGAACGAATCTGACTTTGCCAAGCAGGATGGGATAAATCCACTAGGTGCAGCAGAGCATCAGCTTCTGTGACTTCTTCTAAGGTGGCGCGGAAGGCATCCACCAAAGAAGGCGGCAGTTCATGGATAAACCCTACGGTGTCAGTGAGGAGAATCGAGCGGGGTTCTCCGGTAATGGCGTCGGGAATTACTAGGCGACGAGTGGTGGGATCGAGGGTGGCAAATAGCTGATCTGCTGTGTAAACTTCAGCATTAGTAAGTGTATTTAGCAAGGTTGACTTACCAGCATTGGTATAGCCAACTACGGCGACTGAGGGCACCTCGTGATGTTGCCGTTGCTGCCGCAGTCGGGAGCGGTGGGCTTGTAACTGGGTTACTTCCTGTTGCAGTCGGGCAATGCGACGCCCAATGGCACGGCGTTCTGTTTCCAGTTTAGTTTCACCAGGACCACGAGTGCCGATACCGCCACCCAACCGGGACATTGCTTGACCTCGACCAGCAAGTCGGGGTAGCATATATTCTAGCTGGGCTAGTTCTACTTGTAATTTACCAGCACCGGATTGGGCACGCTGGGCAAAAATATCTAAAATTACTTCAGTTCTGTCTACTACCCGGATGCCGATTTGGGTTTCTAAGTTGCGAACTTGGCTGGGTGAGAGGTGGCGATCGAATACTATCAGGTTAGCTCCCACTGTTTGAGCGGCAAGGGCTATTTCTTGCACTTTACCTTCGCCTACAACTGTCTGGGGATGGGGGCGCGATCGCTTTTGCCGCACTGTCTGTAATACTTCTCCCCCGGCTGTTTCTACTAATCTAGCCAGCTCGTTGAGGGTATCCTGAAATTGCTGGGCATTTATATCATCGGTCATTAATCCTACCAGTAGCACTTGATCGCGATCGGTATCCACCTGTTGGGCGACAAATTCTCGCTCAAACTCGGTTTCCATTCCTTCCACCAGTTCGAGAAAATCCTGGCTAGTCAGCACATCTATACTCAGAGCAGGCGAAACGCTCCAGTTTACCTCTGGGTGAGGCACCAGATGAGCTAAATAAGTTTCTTTTACATAGCCAGTAGCCCCACCACCACGCCGTTCAAATCCCGCTCCGGTGATATTCAAGACTGCTAAAACGTCTAGTCTTTGGATTGCCATTGCAGTTAAAGCTGCTTCATTGGGCGTTTCTTGCTTTAGTTGAGTGGCAATGCAGCGAATCCCGCTGAGTCGTTGTGCGCCGTAGCGAGGCAATTCTAGGGGTGGAATTTGTGTTTGACGGGGCGTGCCTACGCCGACGCGCATTACTTGCCCTCGGCGGTTGATGTAAGCGCATACTGGCTGGTTGAGTTCTGTACTAATGGCAGCTAGGCGCTGGGCAAACTCCGGCGTAGTAATGCGATCGCCTGGTATACGTTCGTGATACAACCGCTGTAGCTGCTTTAGCTGGCTAGATTTTAAACCTTGAAGATTGCCGTAGATAGTCTCGATATTTTATCCCTCAAATGCTTATTTTATTTTATCCAAATTTGTCATCATACCATCTATCCCCAGGATTAACTGCCCTGGATGGAAGCTACTATTCGATTCGTTACTTTTCTTAATAAAAGCTGCAACCAATAATTTTGGTATTTTTTGATTTTTGGTAACTATAGCATAACCCTTTTATGGGCTCTGATCAAATTGGTTCTCGTAGTTAGAGTACAATAAGTATCGGTTCAAACTCAAGGAATAAGCCGTCAGCACCCCGCTCTAAAGAGACGGGGCTTCATGCCTCAGAATTTTAGGTAGCTGACCCGCCTAAGTCCCAGAAATGGGGAAACTACGTTATCGGCAAGTGTTCAAGACCTACCGAGGACAATGCGACGCCAGTTCCATGCTCTAGAACCGAGCGGTTAAACCCACCCCTAACCCCTCCCAGGAGGGGTTAGGGGTGGGTGGGGTAAGACAGTGCTGCTTGGATAGTACCGACCGATAACAATGGCTACGGCTAACATTACATTGTGCAGAATAGGCGTTTCCGGCTATTAACAGGAATGGGTAGAAACTGCACCTCTTTCTACTCTCCCCGAAAGGGGACGCTAAATAAATTTAGCGTGTCGTGTTTCCTCCCCCGGTTAAAACGCGGGGGTTTCCACACTACCGGATTTTTTCTATGACTGTTACTGATACCAAATTTGCGATCGATCTGGGTGCTTACAAACCTCTTACCCTAGATCCGGCGAATGCTACCCTTACCGATGAACAACGAGAGAGCCTAAGAGCAAACATTCAACTGTGTCGGGATGCGATCGTCTTCTTCACAGCGACTGGAGCTGCCAAAGGAGTAGGCGGGCACACTGGTGGACCATACGATACAGTGCCAGAAGTGATGATCCTGGACGCATTTTTTCGGGGGGCATCGGACAAATTTGTGCCGATTTTCTTTGATGAGGCAGGACATAGAGTAGCAACCCAGTACCTTATGGCAGCCTTGCATGGTGAATTACCGGTTGAGCAACTTCTACGCTATCGCGAAGCAGACTCCGGCTTACCGGGACACCCAGAACTGGGACTGACTCCTGGAGTAAAGTTTAGTTCTGGACGACTGGGGCATTTGTGGCCCTACGTCAATGGTGTGGCAATGGCAAATCCTGGCAAGGTAGTTTTCTGTCTTGGTTCCGATGGTTCGCAGCAGGAAGGCAATGACGCAGAAGCTGCCCGCCTTGCAGTTGCCCAGTATCTTAATGTCAAGCTAATTATTGACGACAACGACGTCACTATCGCTGGACATCCTTCCAAGTACTTGCCTGGTTTCAGTGTTGCCAAAACTCTGGAAGGTCACGGAATGAAAGTGCTCATTGGAGATGCTGAAGACCTAGATGGGTTGTATGCTCGCCTATGCGAAGCCGTAACCACTCCTGGACCAGTCGCCGTCATCAATAAGCGCCCCATGTGCGTAGGCATTGAAGGACTAGAAGGATCGACACACGGTCATGATGTGATCTCAGTAGCTCTAGCAATTAAATATCTGGAAAAGCGTGGTCAATTAGCCGCTGTTGAATATCTCAAAAACATCAAAAAGCCTCAGCATAACTACACCTTCCTTGGTGCTAGCTCTAAATGGGATGCCAACCGGAATGTATTTGGAGAAGCAGTCGTTTCCGTTCTTAATAACATGAGCGAAGAAGAACGGAAAAGTAAGGTAATTTGTATTGATAGCGATCTAGAAGGTTCTTGCGGACTGAAAAAGATCCACGAAGCTTATCCAGAAATTTTCATTTCCTCTGGCATCATGGAGCGGGGTAACTTTTCTGCGGCAGCGGGATTCGGCATGGAAAAAGGCAAGCAAGGCATTTTTGCTACTTTCAGTGCTTTTCTTGAGATGTGCATCTCTGAAATTAGCATGGCACGGCTGAATTACTCTAACGTCCTGTGCCACTTCTCTCACTCTGGTATCGATGACATGGCAGACAACACCTGCCACTTCGGCTTAAACAATATGTTTGCCGACAATGGTCTGGATGACGGCTATGAGACACGCCTCTACTTCCCGGCAGACGCCAATCAGATGAAAGCCTGTGTAGAAGGTGTATTCTTCGATCCTGGACTGCGGTTTATCTTCTCCACTCGCGCCAAGGTGCCGATGATTCTCAACACTAACGGTAGCGATTTCTTCGGTAGTGACTATAAATTTGTTTCTGGTAAAGATGAGGTGATTCGGGAAGGTACAGCAGGCTACATTATTAGTTTTGGTGCTGCCCTATATCGTACACTTGATGCAGTGGAACGCCTGAAGCAGGAAGGTATTGATGTGGGTTTAATTAACAAGCCAACGCTGAACGTAGTCGATGAAGAAACGATGGCAAAAGTCGGCAAAGCTCCTTTTGTCCTCGTCGTAGAAGCATTCAACCGCAAGACTGGGCTGGGTAGCCGCTTTGGCACCTGGCTACTAGAGCGTGGATTTACTCCTAAGTACGCTCACCTTGGCACTCATAAGGAAGGTTCCGGCGGTTTGTGGGAACAGTTCTTGCATCAAGGGATCGATTCAGAGAGCATTATTAACAAGGTGAAGAACCTAGTTGCTCCTGGTAAATCTTAAATCGATTGGTTGATATCCTAGCCCGCCCTGCAATCAATTGCAGGGCCAAACCATTGACCAAGCACAAGCAACCACAGATGCAGGTGATGCCAGTGTTCAAGAAGCTAAAAATTAAGCAGTAGCAAATTCTGTTAAACCTCGTTTACTGGGATGATGGAAGCCCAAAACAATATCGCTTTGAGGTATTCCTGCCAACAGCAAATCATCAACAACGCATAAATTAGTTGCATCTTCTTCGACCCAAATTTTGTCGTTTTTCATACAGAGATACATAATGATATGCTGTACCAGCTTTTTATTGTCCCAGCCAAAACGGAACCAAAGATATTGATCTCGCATTTCGTCAAAAGCAAGGCGATCGCTTACTTCAGAATCAATGGTTTGACTAATAGTCATTTCGTAGTATTCATTCAATATTTTCTTGATGACACTGCGATATTGTTCTAGTTTATCCATTAGAAAAACCATCAACGAATCTCAACTCAACCCAATAACTCATCTACTGGAATACTAAAACCTTGTAACACCAGTTGTGTGCTAACTACATCACCAGTTTTAAACATCAAACCCCGCTCCTGGGTAATTACCAACACCCATCGACTCTCAGGAAAAACCAGCCATACTTCCAGACAACCAGAGTCTAAATATTCTTGGGCTTTGAGAAACAACTCCTCAGCTAAATCGGTAGGTGAAACTATCTCAGCAACTAGGGGAAAACTTTGTGGTAAAGTAGGAACATCGCCAAATTGAGCTACCAATTCAGGGGTAAGATAGGCTACATCTGGACGACGACCTTGTTTATTAGTGCGACAAGGGGTATCGATATAGACTTTTCCGGCTTGTCCACTAGAAATTATATATCTTCTCCAGTAAAAGTACAAATTACCCTGAATTTCACCATGCTTAAGAGTCATGCCATTTTTTTCAACGAGTTGATTATCTACCCATTCCATATTATCAGGCGGATTAGTAAGAAAATTTTCTAGAGTAAAATTTTCTATTAAAAGAGTAGCAGTTCCCATAATTGACTCCCTCTGACTTAGCGATATTCTATTATATCTTACTACATTGTAAGTTAGGTTGAGCGATCGCTCAACCTAACCTAAATATCCCCTTGAGTTAGCCAACTGAGATTTATCGCTGATTCACCAGCCCGCCACTGGTTCCTTTTCCCCTGCACCTCAGAGCTTCAAATCGTACAATTGACATTGAGCGCGTAACTCCTGCTTGTAGCGCTCTAGCATCGCCTCTGGAGCCACAATCACGCAATCTTCCCGGTATCGGCTGACTTCTCGCAATAGCCAGAAGGGATTGACCACTCGCCGCACAACTTGTCGCACGCTCCCTATCATTTCATCATTCTCATCCTCTTTTTTAGGTTCATAGGCTTTAATTAACCAACCGCGAAATTGTAAGTACACTTTAATAGCATCAAATTCACCTCGCCAATCTCCACTAACAGGCAAAACAGCCTGAATTCGGTCTAACCGCAGGCAGCGATTGTGCCAGAGTTCAGGTAAATCGCGGTTTTCGTTTTCTACATCTTGGGTTTCTTCACACCAGATTTGCAGGTACAAGCGTTTCTCATAGGGTATAATCTCGGCATGACGAACAGTGTACTCTAGCTCTTGATGTTGGGAGTTACGGTAGACCAAATGGAAGGGCTGCTGCTCCTGAATATGCTTGTTGATTACAATCCGCCATCCTTCGGTGGGTTGGCTGACTTGTTGGAGGAGTGATTGACGCAAAGGAGCTTCAAGATTGCCTCTCTCTATCAAAAGTGCAAGTACAGTCCCGGCTTCTTCAACGTGACCTGTATCGATTAAGTCTTTTGTAGCTTGCTGTAAGGCGTTGACTTGAGCAGAGTCTAGGGTAAAGGGTTGTCCAACCTCAAGGGATTGTTGGGCGATCGCAGCCACTAACCCCGATGGACTAGGACTTTTGCCCCAAAGTATTTTCAGGCGACGAGCGATCGCCTCTAGTTTCTCCTTGGTTCCTGGTGGAACGGATAGGGTTAGGCTTTCCTTTTTCCTGGGCATTCTAGAAATTTTTTACTGAATGTACTTGCACTAGATTTTTTTTTGTGCCATCATTTATATTGTACTTGAGATTTGGGGCGCACCCCCAAAGTCTAATTATGTCTGCCAACTCGATTAAACTCAAACCTGTTTACTCCTGCCCTGCTTCGGGAGTGCCAGGGGCTACTAAACTACCAGAGGGTTGGTCACTTTCCTGGCATCAGGCAGAAACGCTGGCGGCATTGTGTAACCCTAATCTGGATGTCGTGTTCAATACGGCAATGACTGGGGATGGCAAGAGCCTTGCTGCCTATCTCAGAACTTTACAGGAATACTATTGTGCAATTGGGCTGTATCCAACCAATGAGCTAGCGCGTGACCAAGAGATCCAAATTAGCGGTTACATTAAAAAGTTGCAACCCCAACACCAACCGCGTGTTAATCGCTTAAGTAGTTTGGAGCTAGAAATTTATTCGGAGACTGAGGGGTTGAAGAAGGCAGATGCGATCGCAACTCGTACAGGTCAATCTGAAATTCTACTAACTAATCCCGATATCTTGCACTATATATACCGGGGCGCTTATGTGCTGCATAACGATAGCCCTGACAAATTATGGAACCGAATTGATAGAAACTTTGATTTATTTATATTTGATGAGTTTCACATTTTCGGAGAGCCACAGATTGCCAGTGTCATCAACAAGCTTTTACTTATCCGCTACACCAGCGGCTTACTCCGACGCAGTAGCGAGGGTAAAAAGTTTCTGTTTCTGTCAGCTACACCGAACAGACGGCTAATGGAATCCTTGTCAAAAGCCGGATTTCGTTGCCATCTAATCGATCCAGTAGAACAAAATAAGTACCAGTTTCCAGACACTCTAGAGCAGCAACTGCAACTTGAGGCAGAGAATTGGCGGCAGGTAGCACGGGAAATCCACTTAAAATTTATCCCTTTGGAATCTTCTTCTCAGGCATCTGAAACTTGGCTACGAGAGAATAGCAGTTTAATCCTAGCTCAGTTTCAGCAGCATCCAGGTAGTAAGGGGGCAATCATCCTGAACTCAATTGCAGCAGTAAAACGGCTGCTCCCGTTTTTTCAAGAACTGTTACAGCCATATGGTATAATTGTTGCAGAAAATACAGGACTGTCAGGAAAAGGAGAAAAAGAGCGATCGCTCTCGGCGGATTTAGTTCTTGGCACCAGCACGATTGATATTGGGGTTGATTTCAGAATTAATTTTCTGATTTTTGAATCGTCGGACGCTGGGAACTATATTCAGCGGTTGGGGCGCGTCGGGCGGCACGGTGGTTATGAACGGCACGATCGACAAATAGTGTTTGATGGCTTCACTGCTTACGCACTTGTTCCCAACTTTCTAGTGGAACGCTTGTTTGAAGGAGATTCTCCTCCCCTGCAAGCAAACGGAATTTACGATCGCGTCTTTCTTCATAACACCATCCGCGAGAAGTACCGACAAATTAACGACTTTCGGGGCTACTATCCCAGATGGGGGGCGGTGCAATCGTTTCGTTTGTTTTATGAATTGGGCAATCCCACCATCAAGCGGCAATATGCTGATAGTCGGGAGAAGTTTCGCCAAGCCTGGGAGCAAGTCTTCGACACTAGCTTGAAGAAAATTGCAGGTAAAGTCAGAGGGTGGGCAGAGGAATGGTATCAAATTTCTGGTAAAAAGGGTAATCCCATTGCAGACGAAGCCTGTAGTTTTCGAGGTTCTAGTCCTCTACAGTGCGGACTATACGACTTAACGGAATATAACGAGGCAGAGCGCTTTAAAACTTACGACTTGCCGGGGATTCTCAGCAACTTGGAGATTGAGTTGTGGACAGAAGCAGCGTTTATGCTCACGCTCCAGGAAACTGCCTTCCGCACAGGGCAACCCATTCCTAAGGGACGGTTCGCTCATTGTTTCGCATTCGTGAAGCTGCACAAGTACCGAGAAGAGAGGTTGAACTGGAGGTTTACCTATCCTGGGGATTTGGCACCAATAGCAGATGCTTGGAAAGTTCAAGTCCTGACTGGGATTGAAATTTGGCAACCTGACAACCGTTGGGCGACTGATATCAACAAGCGTCTGAGAAAGCAAGGTTTAGTCGGCTACGTCATTCGCCGCCCAGTCAGTGAAGTACGGATGCGCCTAAGGCTGCCGATGCACTTTCAGATTTATCCGATTAGCGACCATTACAGTTATCACGATGCGATCGCACCCTACTCTGTAGCCTTTGGGCAGAGTGCCTTACTACTCGATACCCTAGCTTACCAGCTCAAGAGTCAAGGAGGCGAAGTATGGATCGCTTAGTTTCAATCCCTAAAAGGGATTCAGGAAAAAAGTTATTACTCTATGAGGTAAACAATGGAAGAGCAAAAACTTTTAGAGCGAATCACAGTCAACCCCAAAATCTTTGGTGGGAAACCAATTATTCGAGGTCGTCGCCTTGCAGTCGAGCATATTTTAGGAATGCTAGCGGCTGGCGATACAGTTGAGACTCTACTAGAAAGCTATCCTTGGCTAGAGCGAGAAGATGTGCAAGCTTGTTTAGTCTATGCTCGTCGTCTTGTAGGCCATGAACGGGTTGAACCCTTGCTGCTGGAGTTTCAAATATGAAGCTCCTGCTAGATAGTTGCGTGTCGGGCAGAGTTCAGGCAGTCTTAGTTGCGGCTGGATATGATGATGTAGTCTGGGTTGGTAACTGGGCTGAAGATCCTGGAGATGAGGAAATTTTAGCAACAGCCTACAGAGAAGGTCGTATTTTAGTCACGCTAGACAAAGATTTCGGAGAGTTAGCGATTGTTCGAGGAATTCCCCATTGTGGCATTATGCGTTTAGTCAATCTCACCAGTCAACAGCAATCAGTAGTTTGTTTACGAATCATTGAACTTTATGGTGAAGATTTACAAAGGGGAGCAATTATTACTACTGAGTTAAGCAGAGTGAGAATTCGTCCACCAGAAACTCCTATGGAGTAGGATCTAAAACATGGCTAAAAAATCTAAAAAGCCTGATAAATCGGCAAAGCAATTATCGTTATTTGACCAAGAATTAAACCTGGATACTGAGCCAGTTGATGAGGATGAAGATGAATTTGCGGGTGAATATGGGTTTGATGGAGATCCCGATCGCACCATCGAGCCTGCCTCTCGAGAATTACTTACCCTCAAACTATTGCGGGAAGCAATTAAAGCACAAAATCCTGACGATCCAGTGATGCAGGATTTTGCCGAGTACGTGCTGCCTAATTTGCTGAAAATAGCCATCGGGGTTACTGCCAAGGGGGGCAAGTTTTTTGATGAACTTGACCAACAGCGAGAAGCAGAAGGAAAAGATAGAGTCCGGCGAGATAATGCCGCAGATCAATCTCTAAACACCCATCTTTTAAACGGGTTATTTCCTACCAACCTAATCGAGCAACGCTTGGAGAAACTAGATACAACCATCCGGCGGGTTGTTAGGGAGCGAGAACGTAGGCTAGTTATTGCCGCATTTATTCTGCACGATTTTGAAAAATTCCCCGATGCTCCTGAAAACTGTCGTCAACTACCACTAGAGCAGCATCGCCAAATTATCCAAGAAAAAATTAGACAGCTAGGACTCGATCGTTTTATCGATCCTAACGATCCAGAAGTTTATCGGGAGTACATAGACGATCTCCTCTGCATGGCGTATAATGCTCAGCGTCGCTGGGATACTAATTGGAACTTCTCCGAATTTGGACTAAATCCAATCCTCAAAGACCGTATACTTCGTAGTCTCTCGGATCTTACCTGTTTAGCTGATTCTCTTGCCTCGATCGTTAAACATCCTCAAGATGCTGAGAACTCTAGACTGCAAGCACTAATTCACAGCCTTAGTGATGGAAAACTCAGATTTACCTATCACGGTATTGCCGAAAATCGAGGTGTGTTAACTAATATTGCTAATAATGCTTTGATAGATGCTCACAATAACCTGAATACAGAGGAGAATTGTTACTATACAACACTGCTTTACTTACCTACGGGCGTAATCTACTTAGCTAGCCGCCATGCACCACCTATCGATTTACGAGACATACCAGAACGAGTAGTTACCAAAATTAAGCAGCTTTGTACAAGTCAATTACATCTCCGACAGACAGGTTTTGGTAGAGACGGTAAGGGCATGAAATATGCCGAATATTACAATTTATTCTGTAACGATCGAGAATTAATGCAGATCGCTCTCAAAGCAACTCTCCGCATTCTATCTTCTAACAAAGGTTCTGTTGCCAAAAGTCGTAGCGATAACTTGGTGAAATTTCAGCAGCAAGGAGTGTTATCTGCTGACTATAATTTTCGGTTTGAGAAAGATGATATCAGAATTGACCAAATAGCAGAATTTGGCGATTTGGTTAGCCGCAAACTTTGGGGCGATCGCGTTAATAGGATTGCTACTGCACGCAAGCAAAATAAACAGCTACCAGAACCTCCTTCTTTTGACCTGACTCATAAAGTAGCAGAGTTTTGGGGACTCGCTGAATACTTGCCGCAAATTCGAGAAATTCAGCGGATTAATGAAAGCTTGAAAGAAAAAGGCTTGAAGGGCAATACAGGTGGGGTTGCTTATGAATGGTATTATCTAGCGGCTAGTTATCTAGAGCATAACCCCGGAATTGAAGATGTTCGAGAAACTTGTGAAGAAGTTATCTCATACATTGCCGATTTAATTGAGCCAATTGTTGCCCAGTACCAGCTTCCCGATGGTTGGGACGATTTACGACTTTGGGTGGAACGGGTTGCCATGTTGCCAAGTCAGCAATTTGCTTCGACTGAGGAACATGTGGAAGTATTCCTGCGCGAATTAGATAACTATAATGCAGCTAAGAAATCCGGCAGGGGGCGGCAGCTAGTTTGCTCAATATCTCACTCTGCTTACACGGTAAGCGAACAAATGGAATCGGCAGTTTTGTTCACTCCGCAGGTTTACACTAACAAGCAAATGTTAGGCGGGTCTAACGCCAAACGCAATATTTCTAGTATTGCAGGTTTGGAAATGATGCTGAGACAAATTCTCATGAATCAAACTCAAGCGGTTGGTAAGCGATTTGAGGATGGAAAATACCGTTACCTCTATTTTTACCCAACCTATTACTTCACTCCGGAAACAAATAAGTTTCTCCATAAGGTTTATAATGGGATTGCTCAAACTCGCTTTGATACCAGCCTTCGCAATCATTTTGTTAGTAAAGACTGGGAGGCTCATTTTGAGCGCGAACGATATCAAACTGTTGATACTTTACTGATTGATGAAGATTTAGAACACAAGAAGCATCTTCCGGAATCCGATCCGCAGTACAAACGAGATAGAACGTTTAAACTCGCCTATCCCGAAGATCAACCTTTAACGTTCTATTTCATGGCACTGCCACCAGGGAAAGATCCTACAGATACCGAATCTTGGGTAATGCCAGCTTGGTTAGGCTTCGCTTTCCCAATGATTTTAGATGTCAAAACCGTTGTTTCAGAATCCCCTGTTCCACCTTTTAATGATGGAGCAGAATTTGAGGAGAGTGTATTTCTTGACAGTGCGCCACAGGCATTTCGGGTTCTATTGAGGCGCGATCGATTCCGACTCGATTACATCCTAGAGGGTTGGAGCGAACCAAACGGGATCGAACATCCTGCTCCTTTGAATGTTCTGACTGCTGCCTATGCAATTCACTTAGATGTTAATGCTAAACAGGGTAAGGGAGGTTATGACGCCAACTGGGGTAAGCTTGCCGAGCTAGCGAAGGATTTTGAAACTAGCCCTCTCTATGTTTTCAGCTACCTAAATCGTTGGGTTCGTAACCAAGGAATTGAAACAGCTCGGGTAGAAAAAATTAAGTTATACACTTATCATTTCTATCCCTGTTTTGACGCTAACGCCAAATTCAATTATAATTTAGAGGAATTGAGTGTGAATGAAGAATCACCGTTAAACCATCCGAAAAACCTCACAGAACTTTTTCGCAGGTTTTACAGGGCAAATAAGCGATATAACCCTAAAGCTAATTCAGTGTTAAAACCGATCGATCTGGCAGCCGAAACCATCCTCAAAGCTGATTCCAGCGTGTTTCAAGGTGAAACATTAGTTATGGCAGTTGCCGCTGAAGTATTTAAACTAATGGATCGGGTTCATGCTTCTACAGCAGAAGGACGTTGGGTTATTAGTAACCGTGAGAAAGAACGGCAAGCAGTTCTAGATTTCGCTCGGTACTTTGTGGTGGATGTGTTTGAGAAATCATTTGCAGGCGATCGCGCTCGTCTGGCAGGTAGGCAACTTAACCTGCTGCGCGATACCTGTGAATTTTTGTATCGCCTTGAAGATGACAAAGAAAACAAAGCTAGATCTGAAAAAACTGCTGAAGTTTCTGAGGAGGAATAAATTTATATTGTTTAGAAAAATGTTTGCTACACACATTTGTAGGGGCAAACCCCCCGTGGTTGCCCTAGTAGGATACTCCCCCAACTACCAGATAAGAGGGCTAGTTACATCGGATTTGGTATGACTGGTAGGGGCAAACCCCCCGTGGTTGCCCTCTTAATTCTCCAGGACTTACGCACTGCCTCTATATATAGCGGTTCGTAGGGGCAAACCCCCCGTGGTTGCCCTCTTAATTCTCAATAATTTTGTCTAATTTTTTTAGGAGACTGAATCATGGCATTTCTCAACAGTGTTAACTCTAATTTTTTCCATCAGGAAATTCCTTACAAGCCAATGGGTAAATATGTCCATTTTCTTACCGTTCGCGTTACTGAATCCTATCCACTTTTCCAGACTGATGGGGAGCTAAATAAAGCGCGAGTTCGGGCAGGAATTGAAGACAAAACTGCTATCAGCCGTCTCTCCATGTTTAAGCGCAAGCAGTCTACACCAGAACGTCTCGTTGGTCGAGAACTACTTCGTAACTACGGCTTAATGACAGCCCAAGAGTGCGAGTATAATGTTAATTTTGCAATGACTAACCCTGACTGCATTATCTACGGTTTTGCTATTGGTGACTCTGGCTCCGAAAAATCTAAAGTCGTTGTTGATACTGCTTTTTCAATCACCGCTTTTGATGAGTCTCACGAAACCTTCACCTTGAATGCTCCTTATGAAAACGGTACAATGGCATCAAAAGGTGAAGCAGGATCTAAGCCTGGGGAAGTAACTAGCCGGATCAATCAGCAAGATCATATTCGACCTCAAGTTTTCTTTCCTAGCATTGTTACTCTCAAAGATCCAACTGAAGCCGGATTCCTCTACGTATTCAGTAATATTCTGCGAACTCGCCATTATGGAGCGCAAACTACTCGTACAGGTCGAGTCAGAAATGAGTTAATAGGTGTAATTTTTGCCGATGGAGAAATTAATAGCAACCTCAGGTGGACTCAGGCAATTTACGACCAGATGAAGGCAAACAAAACCCTACGTTCGCCCGATCCTCTAGATGAAGATGATGTAATAGTTGCTGCTCAGGCTGCAATTGAGGCGTTAATGTCAGAAGAGTACGTAGTTCACACCGATTTTATTAGTAATGCTTTCAAACCCCTACTTGATGAGGTAAAAGCACTCACGGGTAGTCAGGAGGGAATGAAAAGAATCCTGGAAAAAGCTGATGCAGAGGCAAAAGCTTATGCTGATAAGCATATTAGCAAAAAGAAAGCATCTACTAAAGCAGGGGATAAATAATGACAATTATTTATCGTTGTCAACTAGAACTGCACGATAGTCTATACTTTGCTACTCGTGAAATTGGGAGACTCTACGAAACTGAACCAGTGTTGCACAATTATGCACTCTGCTACGCACTGGGGCTAGTGGATAGCGAGGTTTACTCCACGACTGTTTCTGAAGAACATTCTTACCGCTACTTCTGCCCCGAACAAATTCCTAAATATGAGGAGCATCTAACACCGCTAAATCGGCAGGGAATCTATGTCACTCCTGCGCGTGCAGTTAATTATGCTACTGTTCTCAATACCTGGAAGTATGCAAATAACAACTACCATGTTGAAATGGAGAAAACTCAGAAGAATATTCCCAGTTTTGGTAGAGCTAAAGAAATTGCGCCAGAGAGCCAGTTCGAGTTTTTCGTCATTTCCCAAAAGCTGATTAATTTCCCAAAGTGGATTCGTTTGGGGAAATGGGCAAGTAAGGCAGAATTGACAGTGGAAGAACTCCCCAAAGCTAAACGACATCAACTGGCAGAATTTACTGTTTCTTATCCTCTCAATCCGCTTGATGTGATGTTTACTCATCAAGTATTGAGCTATGACACAGTGAATATGCCGCCCGTCAGTTTGATTCGCAATGTGCGGATTAGGGGAGAGTTTTATACCTGTGAAGGGCTGAAAGAAGATTTTAAACTTCCAGCGTTAATGCAGTATCGCTTTAGAGGATGAAAATGCTATGGGTTAAGCGATAGCGAAACCCAACTAATCCAGCCTCTATGTTGGGTTTCGTTACCTCAACCCAACCTACTTAAACTTATCTAGGTTGCCAAAATGCCTCATAGTCTCGTTCTCAATCTGCTACCCACTTCACCGATTCCACCGGGATATCTCACGGGT
>CASBRB010000410.1 GCA_949127975.1 Oscillatoriales cyanobacterium PMM_0019
AGTCAGGAGTCAGGAGTCAGGAGTCAGGAGTCAGGAGTCAGGAGTCAGGAGTCAGGAGTCAGGAGTCAGGAGTCAGGAGTCAGGAGTAAAGCCCTTACTGTGACTGGATTTGAGATTGAGAGAATGTCCTAACCGCCAAGGCTGTTGCTATAAGTTAAAATTAACTGGTTAAAGCATACAACAATTATGCGCATAGGCATTCAAACTTTTACTGTACATAAACGGGTTCCTTTAACCATCAGTCGCGGCACCACGTCTGAGTCGGTGAATGTGTGGGTGCAAATCGAGGAGGATGGGGTAGAGGGCTGGGGGGAAGCTTCGCCGTTTTCCATTGGTGAAAACAAGCAAACTACAGAGACAATTTTAAAGGTATTGCAGCAGGTTGCGCCGATGCTGCAAAAGTTCAGCCCTGGGGATAGGCAGGAGATTGAGCGGATTTTGATAGAAAACCAAGTTCCCTCGGCAGCACGGGCAGCAATAGATATAGCATTACACGACTGGTTAGGTAAACGAGTGGGATTACCACTTTGGCAGTTGTGGGGATTGAACCGCAGCCGGATTGTGCCAACTTCGGTAACAATTGGCATTAATTCACCGTCAGGTGCCCGTCAGCGGGTGCGAGACTGGTTACAGATGACAAAGGCACAGTTTTTCAAGGTAAAACTGGGTAGCCCGTTAGGGATTGAAGCAGATCGAGCTATGCTGATGGCAGTACGAGAGGAAGCCCCATCTGCCCAACTGAGCGTGGATGCTAATGGTGGTTGGACTTTAAATCAGGCAGTAGAGATGTGTGGCTGGCTGGCTGAATATGGTGTTAAGTATGTAGAACAGCCGCAAGCATGGGGACAAGAGACTGATTTGCCTATACTGAAAGAGCGATCGCCCTTGCCTATTTTTGTAGATGAAAGCTGCTTTAGCAGTAATGATATCCCCAAGTTGGCCTCAAGCGTACATGGGATTAACATTAAACTAATGAAATCTGGTGGTTTAACCGAGGCGATGCGGATGGTGAATACTGCACGAGCCTGCGGGTTGCAAGTGATGTTCGGTTGCTATTCCGACACTTGCCTTGCCAATACAGCGGCTGCCCAACTATCACCACTGGCTGATTATCTAGATCTGGATAGTCACTTAAATTTGATTGACGATCCCTTCACTGGCGCATCATTACAAGATGGCTGTCTGCTGCCTAACAATTTACTGGGTTTGGGGGTAACATTGTAGGGGATTGGTAACTTGAGTTCGTAGTAAGCACTTCAGTGCCCAAGAAAACTTGCTGTAACTAATTTAGTTCGTAGTAAGTTCGTAATAAGCATTTTAGTGCCCAAGAAAACCCGCTGTAACTAAATGGGATTCGACTTGAGTCCTCGTTTGAGGGCTAAAGCCCTTACTACGAACCTTTGAGGGCTAAAGCCCTTACTACGAACCTTTGAGGGCTAAAGCCCTTACTACGAACCTTTGAGGGCTAAAGCCCTTACTACGAACCTTTGGGGGTAAAGACTTTACTACGAACTTATATACTACCATTTTTTATGATAAGAGCTGAAAATCGGGTAGCAATTCTACTGCACGAGGGAATTAGGGGCATTTACGGCAAAACCGGGTTGTCCCTGTTGCGTTACAGTGAGGCGTCAATCGTGGCGGTAATTGACCATCAGTGTGCTGGTGAATCGTTACCACAATTGACGGGAATACAGCGTGATGTGCCGATCGTGGCATCGTTGACAGAGGCGTTAGCTTACGATCCCGACGTGCTGGCGATCGGTCTTGCACCATCCGGGGGAGCGTTGCCGGATGCTTGGTGGCAAGAGATACGTAGTGCGGTGGTAAGTGGCTTGTCGGTGGTGAACGGGCTGCATACATCGATGGCATCCCATCGGGAGCTAAAAACGTTACTCAGAGAGGGGCAGTGGATTTGGGATGTGCGCCAGGAGCCAGCAGAATTATCGGTGGGAAGTGGTAAAGCGCGTGAGCTTCCGTGTCGGCGGGTGTTAGCAGTCGGCACAGATATGGCGATAGGGAAAATGTCCACTACTCTAGAATTACAAAGAGCATCGCAACGGCGGGGGCTACGCTCCAAATTCCTCGCCACTGGGCAAGCAGGTTTGATGATTGCGGGTGATGGGATACCGCTTGATGCCGTGAGGGTGGACTTTGCTGCTGGTGCAGTCGAGCAGATGGTGATGCGTTTTGGTAACGACTATGACATTTTATATATAGAGGGACAAGGTTCCCTGCTGCATCCAGGTTCAACGGCAACCCTACCGCTGATCCGTGGTTCCCAACCGACTCAGCTAATATTAGCACATCGGGCGCAACAAACTCATATTCGCAACTGTCCTCAGGTACAGATTCCGCCTTTACCAGAGGTGATTGCAGTTTACGAGGCAGTTGCTCGTGCCGGTGGTGCTTTCGATCCTGTGCCTGTAGTAGCGATCGCACTTAACACCCATCACCTTGACGAGATAACTGCACAACAAGAAATTGAACAGACACAGATAACAACAGGTTTACCCTGTACAGATCCGGTGCGTTTTGGTGCTGACGTGCTGTTAGATGCGGCGATCGGATGATAACATTACTCGTGATAATTTGGCTCTTACAATATTTTAATTCGATCGCTAACTTTATTGATAAAAACTATGAACCCAGTAAGGAATGCATTGCTCATCGCCCTCAGCGGCATCATGCCGCTCAATATCTTACTACTGCCAAATTTCATGCCAATGGCTCGATCTCAAGCTACATCACCTACTTCAGCAATAGAAAGCCCAGCCCCTACCCCAAAACCCACTAACACGCCGAAAAAGCCTACAGCCGAAGAGAAAGAACCAGCACCCACACCGGAAGAAATTGCCCGTCAGCAGAAGCTAATTGAAGCCGACAAACTTTACTTAGGGGGACAGTACGCAGCAGCAGAAAAACTATATCGAGAAGTCAAACCCCCCTTCCCGCAATCGCCAGAGACTTTTCAGCGAAAAGAGCCGATTACCGATCTAGAAAAGCTGGCAGTACCAGGTCAAGTTTATTGGCGTATTTCTACAGAGGGTTTGCAACAGCATTTAGAAACCAAAATTTTTGTACCCCTGGAGATGTTGGTCAAGCAGTATCCTGAATTTGTTCCTGGGCAACTGCGTTACGTCCAAGCGCTTATAGATTATAACCGTCAAGAAGAAGCTCTCCAAGTATTGGAGCGAGCAACGGCGTTATATCCCAACCAACCAGATTTACTTAGAGCAAAAATTGCCTTGCTCAAGGAATCAAAACAGTGGTTAGAAGCTTCCCTAGCCGCACGTCAATTTGCTCTGCTCAACCCGGACGATCCGGCGGCTGAGGAATTTTCTAAAATTGCAGATGAGAATATGGAACGGTATAAATCCCATCTGCGGGCAAAGTTGAGAGGCAATGCGATCGCCAACGTCATTACTGGTGTCCTGGGCTATGCCGTTACAGGTGGTTTATTTGGTCCCCTGACAGCGATCGACTCAACAGTATTGTTGATGCGCGGAGAATCCGCCGTAGGAGAACACGTAGCTAAACAAGCTAAACGGCAGTTAAAGCTGGTAGAAGACAAAGAAGTGCTGGGCTACGTGCAAGAGATAGGAAATAAACTGGTAACAGTGGCAGGTCGCAATGATTTTAAATATGAGTTTTATGTAGTTAGGAATGACGAAATAAATGCTTTTGCTCTGCCTGGGGGTAAGGTGTTTGTCAATGATGGCGCGATTCTCCACACTAATTCAGAAGCAGAGTTAGCTGGTTTAATGGCTCATGAATTATCCCATGCTGTTTTATCTCATGGGTTTCAATTAGCTACCGAAGGTAATCTAACTGCCAATTTAACCCAGTATGTACCTTATGGAGGTTTGCTTGGTAATTTAGCAGCTCTCAAATATAGCCGCGAGATGGAACGTCAAGCGGATATGGTTGGTACGCGGCTGCTTTCTTCTACTGGCTACGCGGCAGATGGATTATATAATTTGATGGTAACGCTTAACAAGGAAGAACACCATCACTCAGGGTTTAGTTGGTTAGAAGATCACCCCGCCACCCCTGAGCGGGTTAGCTATCTGCAAGAGCTAATTGAGCGCAACGGTTACAATCGCTATGCCTATGAAGGGGTAGCGCGACACGCCAAAATTAAGGAACGGGTGAAAAAACTGATCGAAGAGAACAAAAAGCACAATAATCACGCGAATAGAGAACATAGGTAGGACTTACGCACCATAACGCTATTAGGTTACGGCTGACTTGTTTATCCTGCAAACCGCCGAAAACAGCTAATTATAGCGCAGTCATTGCGGTTGGGAAAAAACAACCCCAAGTTTTTAGCTGGATAATGATGCTATATGTTGCAAAAACATGGAATGGATCGCCTTAGCCAGTGACCACCTCCCCCAGCTCACCAGATAAGGAGAGTATTTAACCCGGATTTGGTATTACACGAGTAAGCTTGACCAGTTCTGCGCTCGTCTCCCAAAGCTCCAAAGCTTTCTTCTGGTTATAGGACTCTTGGGAAGAAATAGCTTCCTTAAAACCAGTGAAGTACTTGCCTGAAACTCCTTTTAATTCCGGATCTAGAACAAGCCTGGCAAGGGCTTTACCAGATGTTCTAGTGGTATTCATATTTGGAAGTATCGGCATTATGTACGACCACACAAAGCGCTCCAGTGGGCTGTAGGTTCGAGCCAGCCCTGTGCCTGGCATAAGCCCAGGATTGAACGCATTTACGGTAATTGGGTTCTGCTGAGTACTGTGTCCCTCCGCTTGTAAACGACGCGATAACTCATAGGTACAAAAGATTTTACAAAGTTTTGAGGTAGTATAGCGTCTCCTACCGATAGTGGCAATACTCTCCTTTTTGGCAGGGGGGTCTTTGTCGGGCCATGCCAGAAACTTAGCATCGTGATAGTTTGGTGCAGGCATACCTGTCTTCTGTTCGGGGTCGTGGGCGTCGCTACTCACAAACACAATTCGGGCTGGAGAGACTAAGTGCTTAAGCAGCAGATTGACTAGCAAAAAATGCCCGAGATGGTTGACTGCAAACGTTGTTTCAAAACCATCCTCGGTATAAGTCGTGCCGGTTACTATCTGTATAGCAGCGTTACAGACGACAGCTCGCAAGGGCGGTAGTTCGCGAACCACGAATTTTTTGGCAAAATTGCGAACCGACGTCAGCGATGCTAGATCCAGAGTCATCTCCTCAATTTGTTCATTTGAGGTTTCTGCAATCAGCTTTTTTACCGCCTGACGAGCATTCTTGTTGTTGCGACAGGCAATTACCACATGCCAATTATCCTTAGAAGTCGCGATAGTCTTTGCACATTCATAACCCAAGCCGGTGTTGCCTCCTGTGACTATAACTGTTTTGTCGGTAATGTTGGCTTTATTTGTCATCTCGTTTCCTCGTTTTTTAAGTTGCCGTTAGTCAATTATAACAGTCGAAAACTAAGACCATTATTTACTTTAATAAAGCACCACACAGAGATTAGATGGAGCTTATGTATTGGGGAATTGCAAACTCTTTTGTCCAGCCACAATCGAGCAGCACGCCCCCTTCTAAATAAATTATCTCAGCGGTTAGACGATGAGCAAAGCTAGGTACATCCACATGGGTTCGTTCAAAAACTTCGTTGGCAATGAAATGAAGTTCTGGTCCCCACTTCGTCCAATAACTGTTATCGCCTCTTTGGGTGATCTTATTTTCATCGAGGTTGATTATTGTTGGGGGGAACGAGCCTTGATGAAACGAGTGCGTTAAGAAGGGATAGGGTTCGGAATTTCGGGTTGAAAGCAACAACTCTGCAAGTTGGACGTTTTGGCGATGATTAAGCAGATGAATAAAGACTTGCTCAAATGCTGAATACCCTTCGCTCCAACCTACTCGTACTTTAACTGTCACAGCTAAATGGTCTTCAGTTCTGGGACTGAGCGCAACAAACACTTTATGCTGATATAGTGTGACACAGTCCCAAGAGCTGGTCTGAAGCGTTAGCGTACTTACCCCAGTAAACCCCGCAGCAGTAAGACCCGAGCAAAGAAGCTCAAATACAGTTTCAGGTACAGAATTGTGAAACCAGGCTTCAACTACAAATCCCATTGAGATTAATCAGAAATCGTTTAGTTACGTCCAATTTTCTCTTGAAGTTCCTCTACTTCGGCCAAGGTTACTTGAGGATCGATATCAGCTAGACCCTGGAAGTAATTTAGTTTAACTTCTTCCAACCAATCTGAGAGCAAGGATTGAATTTCAGAAAGTGTATGCTCATTCTGTAGTTCGCGGCTTAAAGCGGCGTTAAAATCCTCCCTGAGGCGGTAAAAAATTTCCCGACTTTTGGTATCGCTGTAGGAGGAAGTTAGGACTTTTACTGCTGTCTGGGCTAAATTATTCACTAACTGTTCTGTCGCCTGTATAGGCATATTGCCTAAAACAGGTAGCTTTTGGAAATTTTGATAAACAGAAGACTCTTTGAACGCTACTTCAATACTGTGATGCAGTAGCACTTCCACATCAGGTTGTACTTGCGGCAAAACTTTGTATATGAGCAATTGCAGGAGACGGTCAATAATTACCTGTTCTTCATTGATATTATTGACCGTAAGGTACTTTCTTGGTTTGAGTATAAAGTTTGTTACCTTTCCTTTTTGGATGGCATCTTGCACGTTATTAATGAACCGAACCGCGATAATTTTAGAAACTTTATCTGCTATATAAGCCACGGGACCGTATGTTATATGAACAAAAACGCGCTCTAGATTTACCAGACGAGCTTGATGTAATCGCACTGTTACTGGAACGATTCGCAACCAGCGCCAAAAAGGGAGTATCAGTAAAACATCATACCAGCGCCGCAGCATAGCATCCAGCCAGTTAATCCCAGGATGCTGGGTACTGATTAAAAAGCTACGTGTCAAAAAGTCAATACCAAAAATTACAGTAAACCAGATATCAAACCACCAAAATTTATCAACAAAATGACCATTATCATCAACATGTCGGAAATAGTTGCTTTGAAACAAAGGGCGAATTTGCTTGTCAAAAAAATCAAGTTCTGCATCCAACCCGTTGCTGGCTAAATACTCGGAACTCCAAAACTTCTTAAAAGCCTCCTTAGACGATTCGGTATTTAGATGCTGACGAATACGTTTTTTGATTTTGGCGAAAGTGCCAAGTTTCGACGCCACGCTGAAAGGGTTTTCATCAATCATGGTAACGCTTTGGTTGCGTAAGCTTTCCAGTAAAAGATTAACCCGATCGACTGGCGGTTCGACTTGATGCAGTTGTTGTTCTAATTCATCAACCGTTTTCAGATATTTTTCAGTAACGCGATGGGGTTCAATTCCCTTAAAAGGGTCGTAGAAGGCAACAATACTGGGAACCTCCCGCAGATATAGATCTCGCCAGGGAATATAGCTGATATCGAACAGCACCAAAAGATAATTGATGACTGCTAAGATAGCGACTAATTTTGCCCACCAGGAAACTTGGTGAGATGATTTTGAGGTGGTACGGTGAATGCCTGGATTTAATTGTACCATGATTTACCTTAATCGAGGACGCCCCAAAGTGGTAATATACAACACTGCTTCATCAGTTGGAATACCTAACACTTCATTTACCTGGTTATCAAAAAAGCCGCCGATACCACTGACGCCTAAGTTGAGGTGGATGGCAGCTAAATTCAGCCGTTGCCCTAGATGTCCGGCATCCATGTGGAGGTAGCGATAGACGCGATCGCCATATTTCCCTACTGCTGTCTTCAAATCTGCCGTGTGAAATAGCACTGCTGCGGCATCGCGACCAAGTTCTTGCCCTAGGCAAAGGTAGTGTAACTCCCGGCGGAAGTTTTTAAAGCGAATTTGCCGCAACTCCTGTGCTTTAGGCGCGTAATAGTAGCACCCTTCCTCTAATCCCGTTACCCCAGACACAGCAATAAATGTCTCAATTAAACTCAAATCAAAATAGTCTGGCTCTCTATCCAAACCTTGCTCACTATAGTGCTGGGGTTGGTAAGTGAAATCAAGTAGGGCAATAAGTTCATCTAAGGTTAAATCTACACCGTTGTAGGCACGGGTAGAGCGACGCTTGCAAATCGTGCTTCCTAGCTGTTCTAGATTTTCTCCCCATAAAATTTGCTCAGTGACAGTGGAAATCTTCAAACAGAAAGGAAAGTTGTACTTATCCTCAAGGGATTTTTCATCTCCCGCCTCATCTGTCGCGTCGGTGACAGCGGGACTGCCCGTAGTATCTAGAGGTTTGGCTGATAACGTGAAATCTGGCGTCTCTAGAATTTGGGTAGCTTTATGGAAGTATCCCAGTAGTTCATCATCTGGGATTTGAGGATAATTGGTTTGAGTACCAGAGGGTAAAGCAGTTATACCTAGGGGCAGATTTTGTTTGATATCGAGCAAGTCTGCCAAAGCGATCACAGCGATCGCGCCTTCCTGCTCCGGATCTAGGTAAAATAATTGGTTGACAGCTTCATCAATAAATCCGCCAATCAAATGAGGTCGGAAGTTAGTCAGAGAGCCAGCTAATTCAATATTACCCAGTAGATGTCCGGTATCGAGAAAAATTCGCCGATAGGCGCGGTCGTGATAGCGCCAAGCCGAGCGATAGAAAATTGCTGTGGTGACAATCGCCAACTGGGTACTGTCTAAAGCAGGATGCCAGAAACAATGCTGTTGTAAAGCTTGCCAAACATGACTTTCCCAAAAATGAATTAGCGAATGGGTTTTTGCCTGATAGTTATACAACCCTGGCGGCAGTAGTGGTGTGCCACGGGAAATCAAATAAACTTCTGCCGGATACAATCCACCAGCGGAAGGCGCTGCCCGGAGATATACCTCATCTCCCATCATTGTGGGCAGTCTCGCTGTCAAACCATAACTACACAGCAGCAACTGTGACAGACGCTGCCACCAGATAGCAGTTGCCAAATCAGCAAAGGCTTTTGGTTTTTCTTGCAGATAGGGCTTCAAATCATAGGAGGTGCCTATTTTATATTCCTTAAAAGGGCTAGGCTGGCGCTCCCAATCGAGCCCCTGATTTTTGGCAGCAATCGTTTCCGGGTGGTATTTGGTTCGCTCGTGGTAATGCTCAGCGATCGATACTGTCTTTTGTGGCATAGAGTTTCTAATTCTAACCTGGGTTTGGGGTATCCGATACTTCCTCCGGTTCGGGGGAAGGTTTTTGTCGGTATTTAGTGTAGCCAAACCAAAGGGCACCACCCAAAATTAATATATACGGAGCCCAGACTGCTACACTAATACAGGAACGGATTAAGCCTAACGTAAATTCACCAACCGAGTGAGTTGATTGGTTCCAGGTTTCCTGAAGTAGTAATCCTAAAGGTTGCTCAGAACGTTGATGAGTAGATGTAGTAGCAGCAGGAGCCTCTAATTCTAGGCTGATAGTGGAGTAAGCAACTTGGTTACGTAAGCTTTTGACCTGGCCGTCAATCTCCTCAATTGACTGTCGCACATTGCTTAGTTCTTGGGCAACTCTGAGAACGTCTGGAATTGATCCTGAGCGCTCCATAATTTTCTGCAAGGTAGTTTCCTGTTTCCGCAGATTCCGCAGTCGCGCTTCGTTATCCACTAACTGGTTGGTGACATTTTCAGCCGTCAGAGTGCGATGTTGTACAGTTCCCAGTTGATTGAAGGCGTCTAGGGTGGAGTCCAAATTTTCCTGGGGTACTTGTACCTGCATCGATGCTGTGTGGCGGGTATATTCGTTTGGCGGCTTCTGATCCTCGAAGTTTAATAAATCCCCGTGTTGTTGTTTGACAATTTTTGAGGTGTCTTGAATAGTATCTTCTATTGAGTTGACAAGCAGCGTTATGTTAGCCTTTTTGACGAGTTGGGTGTGATACTGGTACGCTTGAGCTTTTTTTGCTGCCGGGGCTTCTCTAGGCTGCCCACTGATAGCGTTGTTGTCGGCGGATACTTTGCCTGCTTGTTTTTGCGCCTGGTATGCTTCAGGGGCGGACGCAGGCAAAGCGGCTACTTGTGCTGAGGCTTGAGGTGCTGCACTATCACTCATTGCTGCATTTTTATTCTCGCCACCGCCACTACCGCCACAACTGGTAAAAAGCATTCCTCCCACTAAGGCACTAAGAACTAAGGAAGGTTTAAATTTTGTATGAGTCGAGTCTTTCATCGAACGCCCCTGTGTTTAAACTTACCGCTAGTATCGCCTACTTGGTAGCAAGACTAATAATTGTTACAGTTTGTGAAACCAAAAGTAGGCTGTGATGCAATAGCTATATTTTGCCTGTGAATACTTTAGTCGCAGGACCAGTCATATAAACTCGCCCATCTAATTGGGACCATTCAATTTCCAGGCAGCCTCCGGGTAGTTCAATTGTAGCATGCCGATCGCTCTTTCCTGTCAACACCCCTGCCACTACAGCAGCACAAGCACCAGTACCACAAGCTAAAGTAGCGCCAGCCCCTCTTTCCCACACCCGCATTTTCAAGTATGTTGGTGTGACAGCTTGAATAAACTCTGTATTGGTACGCTGGGGAAAAACTGAGTGATGCTCGAACACAGGACCGATAGTTTCTAGGGGAACAGCGGCAACATCGTCCACGAATGTTACACAATGGGGATTACCCATACTGACACAGGTGACTGACCAAGATTGACCAGCTACTTCCAATGACTGATTTACAATCTTTTGGTCACCTGATACAAGAGTGGTAGGGATTGAGGCGGCACTCAGTTGGGGTTGACCCATATCCACAGTTACCAAGCCATTGCCTTTGAGCCTTGGCGTTATTGTACCAGCAAGGGTATGAATGCGGTAAGAGCGAGGACTGATTTCTTCGATTCCGGCTCCCAGAGCTGTTGCTTCTAACTCAGCCAGAAACTGAGCTAAACAGCGAATGCCGTTGCCGCACATTTCCGGTTCTGAGCCATCTGAGTTGAAAATTCTCATCGTGTAGTCATTACCGTTTTGTCCTGGCAAGGCGAAGATTACGCCGTCAGCACCGATGCCAAAGTGGCGCGAACACATTTGCACTGACTGCTCTGGCGTCAGACAGGGTTCTGAAGAAGAACGATTATCAATCAAAATAAAGTCATTCCCCAGGCCGTGATACTTAGTAAATTCCATTTTTATCTAATTCCCTGCTTGGAAACTCCCATTATACCGAAGGTTAATCAGAGAGTAAAGGCAAACTTTAGTTTTAAGCTATAGCCTTTAAATGTTGTTAAAGGTAACACCAATGTGTTACTGTACTCGATGGTGGTTGGAATATTATTGTGGTAGACTCTAATCCGTAACTTCGTTAAGGGTTGACAAATTTGCTTATGGCTGAATTTGAAACAGGTTTGCCCAGCGTTCGTCAGATACAAACGTTTATTAAAGACAAAAAACACGTAGAGGTGAAACTTACCACTAACGATCTGCTAGTAGGCAGCATTTTATGGCAGGATCAAGACACGTTGTGTCTGCTTGATAACTCAGAGCAGGTGACGATAGTTTGGCGTCATGCCATTGTCTATCTGAAGCCCATGAATTGACCTCTGACGGCGGATTTATCCGCTCGATCTAAGTCGAAAAGTTTCTGGTTCATCAAACTACAAAAAAGCATCTCTGAAAGTAGCTAAGTTACATGGTAGAGTAGCTAACATTAGAGCAGATCATCTTCACAAATTAACAACTTTCTAAAGCTTTGAACCACAGCAAGATTGTAATAGAAGATCTAAATGTCTCTGGAATGTTGAAGAACCATAAACTAGCTAGAGCAATTGCTGATTGTGGATTTGGTGAGTTTCGTCGCCAACCCACCCCATTCCCCTCCCGGGAGGGGTTAGGGGTGGGTGTCAGCGTTATGGTTCTGAGTTGGTGGTAGTTGACAGATACTATCCCAGTTCTCAACTGTGTTCTAATTGTGGTTATCAACAGAAGATGCCATTATCAGAGAGAGTTTATCACTGTCCTGATTGTGGCATGATTCTAGACCGAGATCTGAACGCAGCCATTAATCTGTCAAAAACCTCTGGTTCGGGGGGGTTAGCCTGGGGAGTGGGTGCTGCCGACAGTCCACTGTGAAACAGGAAGTAAACATCATTGTTGTGCATTGTTCAGCAATGTCCAGTAATGTGCAAGTTTTATAGAACAGTAAAATCATTGTTGCTAATGGTGGATGGAGCATAGTTAGTAGTTACTAGGTAATACCTAATAAATACTAAATACCAAATACCAATTACCAATTACCAATTACAAGATGTCATGAGTATTCAAAAGATTGTCGAACAGGCTTTACAGGATGGTTATTTGACACCAGCTATGGAAGCAGAAGTAGGACGGATCTGTGATACGGCGTCGGAGCTGTCAATAGAAGAATACATGGCTCTGGATCGGTTGATGGGGGCGCTGTTGACTGGGGAAGTGGTGGCAGTCCCTCGGAAACAGTTCATCAATGTGATGGAAGAGTTGGTGCTGACAGAAGCGATCGCCCGAGTTGCTGAAATTGAAGCCAGTAGCGATCGCATCCTGGATGTAGGAGATATCGCCGCTTACGCCCTAAATCGACTGCCCCCGCTCTATGCGACTACCGAGGAAGGAGCCACCTATCAGCGCCAACGAGCTAAGGAGGAACTCCATGAGTTGATTACCAAGCAAGTCAGTGAAGCGCTCGCCCGCAACATGGATCGACCTCACTTTTTCCCAGAGCGACAAGCCTTGGGCAAAAGTACCGGCAATGAAGTCCTCAACCAGGTGAGTAGCTTGCTACAGGTCTATGCACCTAACTTTGAGCAAAAAACGCAGCCCTAAGAGTCATTAGTCATTAGTCATTGGTTCTCCTAGTAACTAATGACCAATGACTAATGGGAGCAGGAACATTCACAAAAATGGGAGCGTCATAGAGAGCAAGGATGTTCTAGCACCCATTCCATGTATGAGCGAATCTATTTCTGTCTCCTGGTCAACGACGGCTGAGCGCATAATTCCTGCAACGCCAGTGCAAGCCGATAAACTAACGAACTATGACTTGATAAATCTCTGTCAAGCGGCCGTTCGCCCCGATCGCGTCGCTTTTGGCGAACTAATGCGTCGCTACCAGTCCCACGTTGATAAAATACTATACCATCTAGCTCCAGACTGGCAGGATCGGGCCGATCTAGCGCAAGAAGTTTGGATTCGGGTTTACCGTAATATCAAAAAATTAAATGAACCGGAAAAGTTCCGGGGCTGGTTGAGTCGCATTGCTACCAACCTGTTTTATGATGAGTTACGGAAACGGAAACGGGTCTCTCATCCCTTGTCGCTTGATGCCCCCCGAATGCTAGACGACGGCGAGATGGATTGGGAAATTGCGTCAGACACGCCCAGTCCCGACGAAGCCTTGACAACGCGGGAGTTTTACGATCAGCTACGGGAAGCGATCGCCGATTTGCCAGAGGTGTTCCGCACCACAATTGTCCTTAGAGAAATCGAAGGCATGGCTTATGAGGAGATTGCTGAAATCACAGGCGTTTCATTAGGAACAGTTAAGTCCAGAATTGCTAGAGCTAGGGCTAGACTGCAATCCCAGCTGCAAAGCTATCTGGATAGTTAGTAGATAAGTGCGACTAAAAATGGCAACGTTATCAGTAAGGTTGTTGTTTTTAGGCGCGATGTGTAAAATCGCTTGGTGTAACTCGGTGATATAGCAAACATGACCCCAAAATTTGACGATAGTAGGGATTCTAAGCAGCAAGAAGCCAGAGAATTGGATAGCCTGCAGCGATCGCGCTTTGAAATGTTGAGTGCCTACCTAGATGGTGAGGTAACAGCAGACGAGCGCTACCAAGTTCAGCAATGGCTGGCAAGCGATTGTCAGGTAAAGTACCAGTATCGCAGACTGATGAAGCTACGCCAGGGTATGCAAACGCTGCCAGTGCCGCAGTTAGAGCAATCGGCTATACAAATAGCTCAAAAGGTTTGGGTTAGACTGGAGCAGCTTCGCAATAGACGGATTATTGGCTGGAGTGGAGCAGCAATTGCCACTTTATTGATTGGAGCCTTATCAAGCGCCCTTCCTGGTGGTCAATCCTCAGTGCCGCAACTAGCGAAAATCTCACGACCAGCTTCTCACGAAACTTTAATGGTTGCCTTAAATGCTCCTCCTGTGATGATCCCTAAACCTATGGTGGCATCTACCGATAAATTTCTTCAGAAGTCAGCAGTCAGGAGTCATTAAGTAGTAGCCGTCCAGTAGCCAGATGGCAGCAGGATGCCGCCGTAGTTGCCAACCTGCTCCATACTCATTTGTTCACTGCTGAGGGTGCTGGTACTTTTAAACTCTGGGAACTCTTGATTCTAGTGTTGATTAAATTTAGGGTTAATAAAATGCTCGAAGATATTGAAATAGAAAATTTTAGATGTTTTCAAAAGACCAAAATTTCTGGATTTAATAGAGTTAATTTAATAGGAGGTAAAAATAATGCCGGAAAAACGGCTTTACTAGAAGCATTGTTATTGAATAACTGCCCCAAACCTAGAACTATAATTGAACTTAAAAGGATTAGAAAAGAGCCTTCAGAAGTTGTCAAGGCAATGCCAGAGAGAGCATGGGATTATTTTTTTTTCGACCTCAACAAAAAAGAAACTATAAAAATAACTGGTACGAGTACCAATAATACCAGCAAGATTAGCAAAGTGGTTGAGCTTTTTGTAACTAATTTTTTACCGCCAGATTTGTTTGAAGATAATAAAGAAGCTAAAACCGTTCTGGACATAATATCTAAGAACGATTCTATGATATCTGTATTACAAATTAGAGTGACTGAAGATAAAGAAAATACATCTAAGTATTCTGTTATAGCGAGTTCAAATGGAATTTTATCTTTCAACTTGCGAGATTCTAATCCTGTACCTATAATTCCATCTTTTACAATAATATCTAATAAAGATTTGACTGAAGAGTATGATAAAGCTCGTTTAAATGAAAAAGATGATGAAATTATCAAGGTTTTTCAGATACTCGATCCCTCTATTACAGGAGTAGAAAGTTTTTATATTGGAGAACCTACACTGTATTTAAGAAAAGATGATAAAAGACGTTTGCCGCTTTCATTATTTGGCGACGCAATTAACCGTGTGGCAGCTATTATGCTTCAATTAATTAATAATGAGTATAAAATTTTATTAATCGATGAAATAGAAAATGGAATTCATTATACTAATCATAGAGATTTTTGGGAAACTTTGTTTCGACTATCTTTAGAATTAGATATACAAATTTTTGCAACAACACATAGTTTAGAAATGATTAAAGCTTTTGCAGATATAGGATTAGAGAACTATGAAGGTAGCGGTACATATGTTGAGCTTGCGCCAAATAAAAGAACTAATTCAATTATAGGGATAGACCGGGATTTGTCAACATTAAAATATGCTTTAGAACATGGTAAAGGAGTAAGAGGTGACTAATTTATTTATTGTTGAAAGTAAAAATGATAAAATCTTTATTGAAGCATTAATAGAGCAATTAAATTATGACATAGAAGTAGATTCGCCTATCTGCATAGATGATTATGAATGTTTAGAGGGATTGAGTGAATCTAAAATTGTTACTGCGCTCAAAAGTTTACAAGTAGATATTCAAAAAAAAGATATACAAAAAGTTGGTATTGTTATAGATATTGATGATTTTCTAGAAGATGAACGTCTGCAATGGGTTGAGAAGTGTGTTAAGAGAGTTTTTAGTAGCGATTCAAGTTTATTAAAAACCGGAGATTTTATAGACATTTGTACTGCTTCTGGAGAAAAGGTAAAGTTATCTTGCTACTTTACAAACGTAGATGGTGAAGGTGAGTTAGAGACTGTATTAAAAATTATAAAATCTAAGGACTCGACTTTTGGGGATTGCTTAAAAAGTTGGGAAGAATGTTGTCAGAGTAAAAGCAAATCAATAACTAAAAAAGAATTTGATAAGTTTTGGGTTAGTATGTACCTAAGATTTGATACTTGTTCAAAATCAGATAGAAAGCAAGCAGAAAGAAAGTGTAGTATGAAAAGTTTTGATTACATTATGGAACATAAAAAAGATATTTGGGATTTGAATCATCCCGTACTAGATAAAATGAAGGAATTTTTGAAAATATTCGTTAATTAGATGAAAATGTAATTTTTTAAAAACAGGACTTACGCTGAATGGGCATATGTAGGGGCAATCCCCCTGTGGTTGCCCTCCCAACTGAAGAAGTGGTGGCAGTCTAGTCTTGTTATCCTCATTATCCAAACCCAGAGCAGTAGCAGAGCTACTTGTATCTGTCGCTTGTTTATAAGTGAGGCTTCTAGTGTAGAATGGAGATGATAAAGCTGGTACAGTTCATATATTAGGCATTGCCAAGGTCAGAAGGAGGATAACTGTGGAGTCACGTTACAACCCAAACGCGATCGAATCAAAATGGCAACAGACTTGGGCTGAACAAGGCTTAGACCGGACATCAGAAGCTAGCCATCAGCCGAAATTCTACGCCCTATCCATGTTCCCGTATCCGTCCGGCAGCCTACATATGGGACACACGCGCAACTATGTGATTACCGATGTGATTGCCCGCCACAAAAGGATGCAAGGGTATCGGGTTCTGCAACCAATGGGCTGGGATGCCTTTGGCTTACCCGCAGAGAATGCCGCTATTGAGCGGGGTATTCATCCAGCTAAGTGGACTTATGAAAATATTGCCCAGATGAAAGGGCAGTTGCAGCAGCTAGGGCTTTCCATCGACTGGAGTCGAGAAGTTACTACCTGTTCGCCAGAATATTACAAATGGACTCAGTGGATTTTCCTAGAGTTTTTCCAGGCAGGGCTAGCTTACCAGAAAGAAGCAGCAGTTAACTGGGACCCCATCGATGGCACAGTGCTGGCAAACGAGCAAGTAGATAGCGAAGGGCGCTCTTGGCGTTCCGGGGCCCAAGTCGAGCGCAAAATGCTCAGGCAGTGGTTTCTCAAAATTACCGACTACGCAGAACAACTGCTTCTAGACTTGGAGCAACTAGCAGGCTGGCCGGAACGGGTAAAATTAATGCAAGCCAACTGGATTGGTAAATCGGTTGGTGCTTATCTAGAATTCCCTATTATTGGGATGGATGAAAAAATCCCCGTCTTCACCACTCGCCCCGATACTGTCTATGGCGTTACCTACCTTGTTCTGGCACCAGAGCATCCTCTAACTCGTCGCGTCACCACTACCAAAAGACTGGCAGAAGTAGAGCAGTTTATCCAAGAAGTTGGGAACCAATCGGAGATAGAACGCACTTCTGACGAAAAGCCGAAACGCGGTGTCCCTACCGGGGGTAAGGCGATTAATCCCTTCACTGAGCAAGAAATTCCGATCTGGATTGCGGATTATGTACTGTACGAGTACGGCACTGGGGCAGTAATGGGCGTTCCTGCACACGACACTAGGGATTTTCAGTTTGCCCATGAGCAAAATCTCGCGATTCAGGTGGTAATTGTCCCTTCCGGGGAGAATACAGGGGAAACGCCTGAGCTAAAAGCAGCTTACACAGAGCCTGGAATGATGATTAATTCCGGTTCCTTCAATGGGATGGTATCCACTGAAGGGAAACAGGCAGTGATTGAATATGCCGAAAAACAAGGTTTCGGAAAAGCGCAGGTGCAGTATCGGCTGAGGGATTGGCTAATTTCCCGGCAACGGTACTGGGGTGCGCCGATTCCGGTGATTCACTGTCCCAAATGTGGTACAGTTCCAGTTCCTTTAGCTGACTTGCCTGTGCGGTTGCCGGAGGATGTCGCTTTTACAGGACGTGGTGCTTCTCCCTTGGCAGAGTTAGAAAGTTGGATAAATGTGCCTTGTCCAAGCTGTGGTACAACGGCAAAGCGGGAAACAGACACGATGGATACTTTTATCGATTCGTCGTGGTATTTCCTGCGTTACCCAGATGCTCAGAATGCCAGCCTTCCTTTCGACTCCGCCAAGACTAATGACTGGATGCCTGTAAACCAGTATGTAGGCGGAATTGAACACGCGATTTTACACTTACTATATTCGCGGTTTTTTGTCAAGGTGTTGCGCGATCGAGGTTTGCTCAACTTCTCAGAACCTTTCCAATGTCTGCTGACTCAGGGCATGGTTCAAGGCATTACTTACAAAAATCCTGCTACGGGCAAATATCTATCTCCGGCACAAGTAAATCCCACTGAACCTAAAGATCCAGAAACTGGCGAACCGTTGCAAGTATTCTATGAAAAAATGTCCAAGTCTAAATACAACGGCGTTGCTCCCGAAGAAGTTCTAGCCAAGTATGGGGCAGATACAGCCAGGATGTTCATTTTGTTCAAAGCGCCCCCAGAAAAAGACTTGGAATGGGATGATGCTGACGTAGAAGGACAATTCCGCTTCCTTAATCGGGTTTGGCGTATAGTAGCGGAGTTTCACGAAAAGAACCAGCCACAAACCGTAGCTTCTCCTTGGGATGAAGTAGAGACAAAGGGCGATAGCACTACTAAAGCCTTAGCACCTGAAATTGCAGCAAATGAAATATCCTCTCAAAAGCAACCAACAGACAGGAGACAGGAGACAGGAGACAGGAGACAGGAGTCAGGAGTCAGGAGTCAGGAGTCAGGAGTTAGGCGGTCTGAGCATATATAGGGGCAACCACAGGGGGATTGCCCCTACGAAC
>CASBRB010000411.1 GCA_949127975.1 Oscillatoriales cyanobacterium PMM_0019
TAAAACCCTACTCGATGAAAAAGCCACCAACCAGAATGCCAAAGCCATCTTCAATGCATTGCAATCAGAAGGCGTGCAAGGAAAAGGTGACAATATAGAATGCAACCAGCAAGCAAGGAAGGAATATCAAAATATGAAGGAAGTGAAACAGCGCCAGCATCCATAGAAATAATGCCACCCTCTGCGACCTTTGCGTAAACCTTTGCGAACCTTTGCGTTAAAAAAAACCATGCTCAAATGTCCAATTTGCCAAACTGAATACACCGAAGGAAAAGCCAATAACTGCACTTGCTGCGACTATGATTTAACCCCATATCCAGCAACCATAGGGCAAATCCCGACACCATTCCTAGAAAAAGAGCGAGTCAAGCTAGCCTGGGCAATTAAGCAATGGGCAACATCGCAAACCCTGCGGGAACAACTCAACCAAGAAAAATCCCAATTTCAACAAGTTTTAGCTAAATTAGAACAGGTAGGGCAAGCTCCTTCCCAGGATATCATGAACGCCCTGACCCAACTAAGTTCGCAATTAACAGACATCAAAAACGAATTGCAACTCAAATCTCAACTAGAGCAGACAGAGCAACAGCTAACCATGAAAGAAACTGCGCTTAGGCAAGGACAAACTGAGTTAGCACAAGCACAAGCAGAAATATCTCGCCTGCAAGCTGAACTAGAAAAATTTAACCCACCTAAGCCAAACCAGCGAGAGTTTTCCTTTGAGGTAGTCACAGTAAATGGACAGGGAGCAGAAACACAACGCCGTCGCCAACAAGTACAATTTTTTAGTGAAGATATGGGAAATGGTGTTATATTAGAAATGGTCTCGATTCCTGGTGGCACATTTTTTATGGGTTCACCAGATAACGAAGCCCAACGAGAGAGTTATGAAAGTCCTCGGCATCAGGTACAAGTCGCACCCTTTTACATGGGCAAATTCCCTATTACCCAAGCCCAGTGGAGGGTTGTAGCAGCTTTACCCCAAGTAGAAATTGCCTTAGAAGCCGATCCCTCTAACTTTAAAGGTGAAAATCTTCCTGTAGAGGGAGTATCTTGGTATCAAGCTGTAGAATTCTGTGCTAGAATAAAACAAAAGACTGGAAGAAATTACAGTTTGCCCAGTGAAGCACAATGGGAATATGCCTGTCGTGCTGGCACTACCACCCCCTTCCACTTTGGCGAAACCATTACCGCTGATTTAGCCAATTACGACGGTAATCATATTTATGGTTCTGGTCCAAAGGGAAAATTTCGTCAACAGACAACACCAGTAGGCAGCTTTCAGGTGGCGAACTCCTTTGGTCTGTATGATATGCACGGTAATGTTTGGGAATGGTGTGCCGATCAGTGGCATGAAAATTATAATATAGCACCTCCTGACGGCAGCGTTTGGAATATGGGTGGAGATGACCAATACCGGCTGCTGCGTGGCGGGGCGTGGAGCAGCGATCCGTGGTTCTGTCGTGCGGCTCGGCGTCTCAGGTTCGCTCCGGACAGCAGGTACTACAACGTCGGTTTTCGTGTGGTGGCTTGTTCTGTTGCGTGGACTCTTTAATTCTTTACCCTTTATCCCTTTAGCCCTTTACACTCTTCTCTATCCGCCTGCGGCGGATCTTTTTTTTTGCGAATTAGCCAATTATGAGTGACTTACCCATTATACAAAGAACTTACGATTTAGTCAAGTGGTACGTGCCAATTCTCAATCGTCTGCCCAGAGCTCATAAATTTTGCCTGGGAGATAGAATTATCACCTGCTTATATGATATACTAGAGGGTTTCATTTTAGCACGGTACGCTTCGGAAAAGTTAACCGAATTACAGCTACTCAATGCTAAACTAGACATCCTGCGCCATCAGACTCGCCTGTTATTTGATTTTGAGCTAATCAAAGAACCGCGTTACGAATACGCTGGGAAGCTAATCAACGAAATCGGCAACGAGCTAGGTGGGTGGATTAAACAACAGCGCCAGAAGGGAAACCCCAAATGAAACGCTATGGCAACCTTTGGCATGATATCACAGATTTCGCCAATTTAATAGCAGCAGCACGAAAAGCTCAACGAGGTAAGCGATTTCGAGAGAATGTCCTCGAATTCAATTATAACCTAGAAGCAGAGCTAGCCAAACTCAAAACAGAATTAGAAACAAAAATTTACCAGCCAGGTAAATATAGGACGTTTGAGGTTGTGGAACCCCGAAAGCGGATGATCTCAGCCGCCCCTTATCGCGATCGAGTTGTCCATCACGCTCTATACAATATTATAGCACCTATTTTTGAGCTTACCTTTATAGCGGACTCCTACGCGAACCGTTTTGGGTTTGGCACCCACCGGGCGTTACGTCGCTTTACCGAGTTTGCCCGTTCTAGTCATTATGTCCTTCAGTGCGACATCAAAAAATATTTCCCTACTATAGATCATACCATTCTCAAGACCCTGTTGCGTCGCAAAATTAAATGTGCAGACACTCTTTGGCTGCTAGATACGATTATTGATGGCAGTAACCAACAGGAAACTGTCATAGATTATTTTCTGGGCGATGATTTATTAACACCCCTAAGACGGCGACGGGGTTTACCCATCGGCAATCTCAGCAGCCAGTTGTTCGCCAATGTCTATCTAAATGGCTTTGACCATTTTGTCAAGGAACAGCTTAAAGGAGCTAAATATATTCGTTATGTAGATGATTTTGCCTTATTTTCGGATGACCAAGAATTTTTAGCAGATGCTCGATTAGCCATGCAGTCATATTTAGATAGATTGAGGCTAAAACTTCATCCAGTGAAAAGCCAGTTATTTGCCACCAAGCAGGGTGCCAATTTTCTAGGGTTTCGGATATTACCAGACAGGATTCGGGTGCGGACAGAAAACCTGCGACGGGCGCGACGTCGCTTGAAACGGATGCAGATAGATTATAGTAAAGGTAAGATGCAATTACAAGAAGTCACCCAGTCGATTCAGAGTTGGGTTGCCCATTTGGAGCATGGCGACACCTGGAAATTGCGTCAAAAGATATTCATTTCTCTCGTCTTTTCGAGAGAGTGAAGACGGGGTGGGCACTTCCGGCTGCTGCGTGGCGGTTCGTGGAACAACAATCCGAGGAACTGTCGTGCGGCTCAGCGTAACAGGAACGCTCCGGACAACAGGAACAACAACATCGGTTTTCGTGTGGTGGCTTGTTCTGTTGCGTGCGCTCTTCTCAATCAGAGCTGGTGGATGGGAATTCATCGGGAGTATAGAAGAAGAGTCCAGACCTATTCCGGTGATGAGGGTGACTTCATCCAAAAATAAAACTGAGGTGGGTATCCTGGTAAGCGATGAGCTGAAAGGTTATCTATCTCCTATTATTAAATATTTTTAATGGCAACGGTTCAGCAGGTACAAAAAATATATTTAAATGAGTTAAGAGAGAAGGGGAGAAAGAGAAGATCATTCCACTGTTACTCCCCTCTCCCAATTTGGGAGAGGGGCTGGGGGTGAGGGCAAAGCACAGACTCGGA
>CASBRB010000412.1 GCA_949127975.1 Oscillatoriales cyanobacterium PMM_0019
GGTCGATCTGTTGAATATAAAACAAGTGGCTGGAAGCTATCTGAGAACAGAAAAGCCATAACCTTTACCGATAAAAAAGGTATTGGGAAATTAAAGCTTATCGGCACCTACGATCTGAACTATTACCTGATCGACCAGATTAAACGAGTTCGTTTGGTCAAACGTGCCGACGGTTATTATTGTCAGTTCGTAATTCAGATAGACCCGCCTAATGTCGAAACGGAGCCACCCACCCCTAACCCCTCCCAGGAGGGGAGAGCAATTGGCTTAGATGTTGGTTTAACTTCGTTTTACACCGATTCAACTGGATATGCTCCAAGCGAATCCTAAATTTTATGCGTGTTGCGGGAGAAAAGGTTAAAGAAGTTGCAACGTCGCCTTTCTAAAAAATATAGTAAGGAGAGGAAGCAGAACAAGCAACCACAGTCTAGCAATTATCACAAAGCTAGAAATCGAGTAGCAAGACAGCACCTTAAAATAAGTAGGCAACGTGAAGAACACGCCAAGATAGCGGCGCGTTACGTAATCCAATTCTTAGATTTGGTCGCCTATGAAGATTTAAAGGTACGAAATTTAGTTAAAAATCACTGTCTTGCCAAATCGATAACCGATGCTGGTTGGTATCAGTTTCGACAATGGGTAGAACGATTTGGACAAAAAATGGGTAAGATCACAGTTGCCGTGCCGCCACATTATACGTCACAAGAATGTTCAAATTGTGGAACCATAGTCAAGAAATCTCTAAGTACGCGCAATCATAAATGTGCTTGTGGCGCTCAGTTAGACAGAGATTTTAACGCTGCTATCAACATACTAAAGCGTGGATTGAGTACCGTAGGGCATACGGGAACTTGGTGAGATAACGATCTAAACGCTTGGGGAGAGGGAACCGCTACTTGTATAGGAGAAATCCTGTATGAGCAAGTTCGCTCTGCGAACCAAGAATCCCCATGTCTTTAGACCGGGGAGTGTCAAATTTCTAACTTAGAAACGGGGGGAAAGATCTCTTCAGAAGAGTCTTATCGACAAATCAAGGCTCTCTGGAAAAATCTCAAACGTAGCAAAAAGCAACTAAGCAGGTAGGCACAATTAAACTCAACACTTTGGGCAGCTTTTGCGCTGGAAGGCTTCGATCAGCAGGTTTCTTAAGTTGACTTTATTTACGCCTACCCGCTTAGGCATAGGTGAAAACCCGTTTCAAAGTGATGAAGGAAACGCCATTTGATAGTTAGAGTTAATTGGTTTTGACCAGAAATCGGCTAAAAAACCCGGTTTCTTTGAGTTGAGTCAACTTTATTTAGGTTTTGACAGTCACAGTACTGTAGCACTGCATCTATATATAGCGGTTCGTAGGGGCAATCCCCCTGTGGTTGCCCTATATATGCCTGTGTGCGTAAGTTCTGAGTGACAGAAACCGGGTTGCAAAAGATTACTGGCTCGATGCTCTATGCCGCCGATGATACGGACTGGGGATAAACCACATTTTGGTAGTAGTTTTGCAGTTGGCGCGTGGCAGCAGCCCAATTCCAGCGTTCTGCTTCACGACGAGCATTTTGGCGTAGGGATTCCCGTAAAAGTCGATCGCCCAACAAGCGTTGAGTAGCGACTAACGCACTTGACTCTTCTTCTGGCTCGAACAGATAGCCATTGACGCCATCAGTAACAATGTCGGGAATGCCACCGGAACGAGCCGCCACTACCGGACAACCTGCTGCCATTGCTTCGAGTAGCACTAATCCTAATGTTTCCGTGCGCGAAGGAAAAATAAAGGCATCGGCTGAAGCAAAGGCAGAAGCCAGTTTAATCCCTGTGAGGTAACCGACAAAATGAGTAGGTGTCCCTGCAAAGTGTTTTTCTAAGGCTTGCCGATGAGGACCATCTCCCACTAAAGCGAGGCGGGCATTTGGTATAGCTTCTAGAATCGGCTTAATCCTGTCAATTTCTTTTTCTGCGCCCAGTCGTCCTACGTAAAGTAACAGTGGGCCTTCAGGATTTCCTTGGCTTAAGTAAGAGCGCGTTTCAGCAGACGCCCATTCCGGTGTAAACATCTCCGTATCGACGCCTCGCTGCCACAAGGCAACCCGCTCAATGCCGTGTGTACTCAGTTCCTGCATCATCGCCGTTGAAGTACACAAATTCAGATGCGCCTGATTGTGAGCAGATTTCAGGAATTCCCAGAGCAATCCTTCCAACATTGCCAAACCATAATGCTGTAAATACTGGGGCAGATGGGTATGGTAAGACGCTATCAGGGGAATCTGCATGGTTTTGCCATAATATAGACCAGCTAAGCCCAAAATAGCAGGGTTGACGACATGAATGATATCTGGTTTAAACTCTTCTAATGCCCAACCAATTGATGGTCGAGGCAGAGCAAGTTTTAACTCAGGATACATCGGCAATGGGAAACCAGAGACACCGTAAATTTTCGCTCCTTTGTACTCTGTAAGACCACCATCTGGAGAAAATATCAGTACCCGATCGCCGTTACGCTGCAAATGTTCCACTGTGTGACGCAGGCGCGTCACAATCCCGTCAACCTTAGGGAGAAAGGTTTCAGTAAATAAAGCAATCCGCATATTTTGTCAATGGTCAACGATCAACGATCAATGGTCAATGGTCAATAGTCATTTCACTAATGACCATTGACTAATAACTATCTGTGCCAAGAAACTTTGGGCAAAATCTGATTTTTATCAACTCGGTGCTGGTATTTGGTAGCAAAATTGAGCAGCGAATCGAGTAGTGAATCTGATAGATAGTGAGGCTGTAAGCCAAGATTGAGCAGATTCGTGTTTTTAGCGTTGAAGTAATGTTCTTCCTTCTCGACTCTGGGGTTATCCAGATTCTGGACTTCCACATTCAGTCCGATCGCATTACCAGCTTTTTTCACCATCAGGGCAAGCTCTCCAACGCTGAATTGTTCTGTAAACTGGTTGAAGACGCGGAACTGACCGGCTTGGGCTGGGTTGGCTAGAGCTATTTCTACGCATCGCACCGTATCCCGGATATCCAAAAAGCCGCGAGTTTGACCACCTTTACCATACACTGTCAGCGGATGCCCAATAGCTGCTTGAATGCAGAACCTGTTTAGAGCTGTACCAAAAATTCCATCGTAATCCAGGCGGTTAATTAATAGCTCATCCATGCCCGTTTCTTCCGTCAGGACGCCGTAAACCACGCCCTGATTCAAATCTGTGGCGCGTAGTCCCCAAATGCGGCAGGCAAAATGGATATTGTGGCTATCGTGGACTTTGCTAAGATGGTAAAAACTTCCTGGCTGTTTGGGATAGGGCAAGGTATCTTTGCGACCATTGTGTTCAATGGTAATATACCCTTCCTCGATATCAATATTGGGCGTTCCATACTCGCCCATTGTGCCCAACTTGACTAGGTGACAGTCGGGGAAGCTCTCCCGCATCACATAAAGCAGATTCAACGTCCCCACCACATTATTAACCTGGGTTAGGACAGCATGTTCGCGATCGATCATCGAAAAGGGAGCAGAACGCTGTTCGCCAAAGTGAACGATAGCCTCTGGCTCGAACTTATGCAGCGCCTTACTTAGGAACTCGTAGTTAGTGATATCACCAATGAACAGCTCAATGGATTTGCCGGTGAGGTCGTGCCAGCGCTGGAGGCGTTGCTGGATGGGGGCTAGCGGTGTCAGAGTTTCCACCCCGAGTTCCATATCCCAATAACGCCGCACCAGACTATCTATGATGCCGACTTCATATCCTCGGTTGGAAAGATACAGCGCCGTTGCCCAACCGCAATAGCCATCACCGCCAATAACCAGGACTTTCATCTACAAATCTCCGGGAGTGTGGAAACCGTGTGGCTTTAGCCCACGGAGGAAACACGACACGCTAAATAAATTTAGCGTCCCCTTTCGGGGTAGACAAGCAGAGGAGCAGTGCTTGTCTACAATTCCCTTGGTCTTGGGAAGTCTTGCTACTCCAAGTTAAAGTTCGCCTAGCCAATGTTATCGGTCGGTACTATCCAAGCAGCACTGTCTTACCCCTGCTAGCGCACCGCTGCGCTAACGTAAAACTGTTTAACCACCCGGTTCTAGAGCATGGAACTGGCAACGCATTCCAAGGTAGGTCTGGAACTCTTGCCGATAACGTAGTCCAGTTAAGGACTTAAGCTGGTCAGCTACCTAAAGTTAGAGGCATGAAGCCCCGTCTCTTTAGAGCGGGGTGCTGACACTCAACAAATAAATCTCGCTTGCCGATATTTGGTAAATGTAACAGGTAATGGGACTCTTTGAGCGATCTATCTGGCAGCTTTTTCTGAAACCGCCCCATCCCTATAGGATACTGGTGGCTTCAAGCAGCCTTCGCCCAACCCCTCCCCTTCAAGGGAAGGTCGGGTGGTTTCATCCGGCTGTATAAAAATAACCTTACCGCAGAGCTGGGTTTTCCCCCTGTTCAAGCGGACGCTTGTCACTTAAGGATTACCGATCAAGCCATCAACTAATGTTATGTTCAGGTTGGCAGTGAAGGAGGTATTTTGTGAGAATTACGATTTATGGGTATCATTATCGGTATGGCATACCAATAAATTAGCCAATTCTGGTGTGGTATTCTGAGGTGTAGAAGTTAATATAATTCTACCATCTTTAGTATGTACTATGCCTTGAGCTTCTATAATGGGGTCGCCTATCTTCCAAGGTTTTGATTGAGTAGTAGCTACTGGGGGTAAGGTTGATGGTTTCTGTTGAGATGTCGTGTTAGTTGGTTGAGGTGGTAGGGCATACCAAGCATCATAATCAGTAAATGGAGTGATGGGTAAAGTATCTAAACCTGTAACCGTGAATTTGCCTCGTTGTTGATTCCGACGGGTGAGGCAACTGTTGGCGATGGTTTGTTGGGTAGCGATCGCATTCCCCTTGAATTGTGTCAAGCTATTGGTGGCGCTAAACCCAAAAGTCGTGACCTGAACCACATCATTAAGCTGTGGATTACCTAATGATGCAGTAATCGGACTATTTGGAGAATTGAAAAGACCTTGGGTAGTTATCTGAATATTACCACCTTTACCCTGGTCAGCATTAGCAGTAATCGGGCTATTTTCTAGGGCAGTTATAGTGTTAGCATTGATGTTAATGTTGCCACCATTGCCTGTGCTATTCCCTGACCCTGTCCTTGCATCAGCAGTTATCGGGCTGTTGTGGCGCATCATTAAAGTTCCGGTTTGGATATTTATGTTGCCACCATTACCTGATGCTGTGGTTGCTGATAGTTTGGCTCCTTCCGTAATTGAGAAATCGTTGGTATTGACGAAAATATTCCCGCCCTGTCCACTACCAGTACTAAAAGCTGAGATGTTTACACCATTGGTAAGGGTTAACTGTGGAGCAGTTATTTGAATGTTTCCGGCATTACCACTACCTGATGTTTCTACAGCTAATGTCCCTTGTCCTGCTATGCTAATTGCTTGAGGTGCAGTTAAAAGTAAATCGCCTCCTCTTCCGCTAGCAGTGGTGGAAGCAGAAATTTTAGAACCTGGAGCTAAGGTAATGTCTAAATTGGGTTGATTATTGTAGGGATTTAGCGTTAACTTACCTGCTGGTGATTGTCCTTGGGTTTCGGCAAAGATACCGACTAGACCTGCTAAGTCCATCTTAGAGGCATTTAACGTTATATTACCTCCTCCAAAAGGATTAGTTGCGGTGGAGGTAGCTGTAGCAGTAAGTTGGGCCGTGTCGGATACGGTAAGGGATGGAGTGTTGATAATAATGTCTCCAGCTTTACCCGCTCCGCTGGTTTCTACAGAAAGGATGGTAGCAGAATTTTCGACTCCCTTTCCTATGTCAACTGAGTTAGGTGCATTAACGGTAATTGTACCACCGTTCCCGCTGCCTGATGTATTGGCAAAGATTTTGGCACCATTGGCAAGGGTTAATGTTGGAGTGTTTAGGGTGATATCCCCTGCTTTACCGATATTGCTGGTTTGAGCAGATAGGTAACTTTGAGCGTCTGTTAGGTTGATGCCTTTACCTGCATTGATGAGGATATTTCCGGCTATACCTGTGCTGCTGGTGTTACTATTAATGTAGCTGTTATTAAATGTAATTAGCCCTGGACTGGTAATAAAAATATTTCCGGCTGGACTAGAACCCTTGGCGTCGCTTTGGATGTTACTACTGTTGATGGTGAGATTACCGTTACTGGTTATGTTGACATCTCCTGATTGACCTATTCCACCAACATTCACAGCAATTTCGTAAGGATAAAATGGAATTTTTATAACCAACTGCTTACTGGTGATGATACTGGTATTCGTTATCGATAAATCACCGCTCCCTGTAAACTGGACTGCACCTGCTTTGGCTCCAGAAGACAAAGTTAATATTTCTATATTGTTAATGTTGTTTTTAGCTGATAACGTAACGTTCCCGCCATTGCCTGAATTGGCTGCTTGAGATACGGAAAAAGAATATATGGTTGATGATAAAGAGTTTGTACCGATATCTCCATTTTTAGAGGTGAGCATAATTTCTCCTCCATTTCCCCCTGTGCCAGAATTTGAGTATGAGTAGGATTCGATAACTCCTGGAGTAAGAGCCCCTTGACTATTCAGATTAATGGCTCCTCCATTTCCCCCTGTGCCAGAATTTGAGTATGAGTAGGATTCGATAACTCCTGTAGTAAGAGCCCCTTGACTATTCAGATTAATGGCACCTCCATTTCCCGAATTGCCAGAAGGTGTGATTGAGTAGGAGTCGATATATCCTGTAGTAAGAGCCCCTTGACTATTCAGATTAATGGCACCTCCATTTCCCGAATTGCCAGAATTTGAGTATGAGTAGGATTCGATATATCCTGTAGTAAGAGCCCCTTGACTATTCAGATTAATGGCACCTCCATTTCCCCCTGTGCCAGAATTTGAGTATGAGCTGGAGTAGATATATCCTGTAGTAGTAAGAGCCCCTTGACTATTCAGATTAATGGCTCCTCCATTTCCCCCTGTGCCAGAACGTGAGGATGAGCTGGAGTTGATATATCCTGTAGTAAGAGCCGCTTGACTATTCAGATTAATGGCACCTCCATTTCCCGCTGTGCCAGAAATTGAGTATGAGCTGGAGGCGATATATCCTGTAGTAAGAGCCCCTTGACTATTCAGATTAATGGCTCCTCCATTTCCCCCTGTGCCATAGCGTGAGGATGAGTATGATTCGATATCTCCTGTTTTAAGAGCCCCTTGACTATTCAGATTAATGGCACCTCCATTTCCCGCTGTGCCATAACGTGAGTAGGAGTGGATATCTCCTGTAGTAAGAGCCCCTTGACTATTCAGATTAATGGCACCTCCATTTCCCGCTGTGCCATAAAATTGTGAGATTGAGTCGGAGTCAATAACTCCTGTAGTAAGAGCCCCTTGACTATTCAGAGTAATGGCACCTCCATTTCCCGCTGTGCCATAAGTTGAGGATGAGTGGGAGTCGATATATCCTGTAGTAAGAGCCCCTTGACTATTCAGATTAATGGCACCTCCATTTCCCGCTGTGCCATAAGTTGAGGATGAGTAGGAGTCGATATATCCTGTAGTAAGAGCCCCTTGACTATTCAGATTAATGGCACCTCCATTTCCCCCTGTGCCAGAATATGATAATGAGTAGGAGTCGATACCTCCTGTAGTAAGAGCCCCTTGACTATTCAGAGTAATGGCACCTCCATTTCCCCCTGTGCCAGAATATGATAATGAGTAGGAGTTGATAAATCCTGTAGTAAGAGCCCCTTTACTATTCAGATTAATGGCACCTCCATTTCCCGCTGTGCCAGAATTTGAGTAAGTAGTATCCAGTACGCCTGTAGAAATATCGCCGTTGGTACTTTCAATATTAATATTTCCACCTTGGGTACTAATATCCTGCGTACTGATATTTCCTTTAGCCAGTAACTGTACCAACAATCCCGGCATTGTTGTTGAGATATTCCCCGTTCCGGTAATCGTTCCACCTGCATTCAATGCTAAAACAGGATTAGTAGGATTTACTGCCGAATCTATACCATTAATTGCCACAGTACCATAACTTATATTCCCCCCTGCTTTAACTTGTAGGGAAACTCCTGTATAATCTCCAACGCTATAATCTCCACCTACATTAAAAATGGGATCGTACTTGCTGATAAAGTTAGCTGGCTTTCCCGCTAAATTACTAATGGTGAAGTTTCCACCACTGGTAAAATGGGCATCTGTAGAAATTAACCCATTACTCATCAAGGTAGTATTGCCACCACTCTGAAAAGGAACAGCAGAACGGTTCAAAGTGAGAATATCAATGCTACTATCGCCGCGAATATTGAGATTACCTCCAGCTTTAGTCAGGAAAGGAGTAGCTAGACTATCTCGCACCAACACCGTATTTCCCGCTTTGAGGTGCAAATCCCCTGTTGTCTGTAAATTTGATTCTACCAAAGTTAAATTATGAGTAGCATCTAGAGTTGCTGAAAGAGCAGAAACTTGTTTAGCTACCACATCCCCAGTTGCTACCGGAATCCCCGAACCCGTCAAATTCACCCCACTGCTGGTAACGCTCAACCCAGGATTATTTCCTCCAATGGCTAATAATTCTGATAAAGATAAGGGTTGAACTTCACTGGTGCCATTTTCTCCCGGCATCGTCCTGATAAGGACATTGCCTCCTGGCGCGATAAGATGCCCTGTACTTACTACCGTACCGCCAATTAAGCTTAAATTCTGCTGCTGGTTTACCCCTAATTGTCCATTATTGACTAGAGCACCTGGTTGACGAGTACCAAATCCCAACCCAATGGGAACGCTGACTGTTAGCAAAGGTGCTTGAGTCGGTTGGGTTACGCTAAACAGAGTACCGTCAGCGAACTTAATGTTGGTGGCAGTAGTCCCCAAAAAGGAGCCGCCGATATTTAATTGAGCATTTTTCCCAAAGATAATGCCATTGGGGTTGAGGAGGAATAAGCTGGCAGTACCATTAGCCTTTAGGATGCCATCTATAACTGATGCCGTACCACCCGTCACCCGACTGAAAATATTGCTTACGTCTAGGGAGTTATTAAAGAACGCAGTACCGCCCGTAGGTACATTAAACTTAGTGAAGCTGTGGAATAGGTTACTTCCCGCTCTAGTTCCGCCATCAATCTTGATGACATTTCCCAACTGCGTACTCAGGGAGTTATGGGGCAGCGTGGTATCTGGTTTAATCTGTGCCGCAACTGGATAGCTGGCGAGTAGACTCAGCAGGACACCATGAAAAACTGATAATCTCTTAGTACAGCGTATATGCATTAATAACTGTAGACTCACTACACCTTTGGGAATATATTAAACTATCAATAGTATACCTGAAGGAAACGGAAAAGTCAAGAGATTAGGACTTACACACTGTACAAATTTGCCTGTCGAAAGCACTAGCTTAACCAAATAGGCTTGTTTAACTTCCGACGATAGAGCTACAAGCTGGAAAGCACCTGTAGGTATCTTGACTCATCTAACGTAGTCCAGTTAAGGACTTAACCTGGCTACCTCTCCAGCAGATGTACTGGTTGTCCAGCATTGTCCACTGTTTGGCGGATAGCAGATAAGCATTGTAGGTTGGGTTGAGGTACGAAACCCAACATTGTATTAGTTGTAGGTTGGGTTGAGGAACGAAACCCAACATTGTATTAGTTCAGTAGTGTAGCACACTGGCATATATTAGGGGCAACCACAGGGGGTTTGCCCCTACGAACCCGCTATATATAGTTGTAGTTGTAGGTTGGGTTGAGGAACGAAACCCAACATTGCATTAGTTCAGTCGCTTTTGTAGGGTGCGTTAATGAAATGTAACGCACCATAATGGGTGCTAATTTTCGGTGCGTTACGCTGACGCTAACACACCCTACTGACTGAATCCCCGTCTATGCAAGAGCGGGGAGAGGCTTAATGCTAGAACTAACCTAAACCTTTACTTCATCGGCAAAGCTAGCCCAGCGCACAAAGTAAAAAGGTCCAGCAACCGAACCCCAGACATGCTCGTCAGTTTCTGGATCGCGGCCACGATCGAAGCTGATAAACTTGTCTTGGTCAATCTCAAAGGTACTGTCTAGATAGGTGGTTTGACCTTTGCGAACGACGATGCAACGTTTACCTGGTTCAACTTTACCTTGGAAACTGTGACCTGTCCACTCCACGATCATGTTACAGCCTGGTAATTTTTCCAGGTGTTCTGCTTTCAAGGTTGAGAGACGTTCTAAGTCGCGGGAAGCACCGTAGAACAGAGATTCTTGCTTGACAGTATAGTTTTCGATCTCGATGTGCTCCCCAACTGCAATCAACTTTAAAACTCGCATCCTGTAAGGATCGTTGAGCATATAATCATAAGCTTGTTCCACCAAAAAACTGACTCCAGACAGTATTTCTAGGGGCAAAGGACGCATGCACACCCGAATATGAGCATAAAAGGGAGGATTTTCAAAAGCCTGTTCCTGGTTACTGAAATCTGCTGCCATCAAGCGAGCTAAGGTGGCAATATCGGTCATTTCTCTCTCCTCATACGAAATAAAAGAAACTGGGTTACTTGGACGTCATTGAAATTGTTATCACTAACCATTAATAAACTCTGGGTGCCATCCGGTAACCGGGGACCAAGAGTCATCCCTTCCAGATTGTCTAAGGAAATGCCTAATTCGTCTAAGTCCAACAGCAACTTTTTTTTGACTGGCTCAATGGGAAGTTCGCCCTTAAGACTAGGAATGCCAGAGGTATCAGTGGCACCGCCTGTTGTTGCCTGAAAAATCCGGATCTTGAAACCCAACAGCCCCAACGATCGCTCTAAAGTTAGGAAGTGCCCACCCCCATCCAAGGCTAATAACTCTGCTAGGCCGTGTTTAATTGCTCCAAAGGGAGGGGGTTCGAGCTGGTAGAAATGTTCTGAAATCAGCAATGGCGGTCCATCGCTAATCAAATAATGCAGCAAACGGCATTTGGGTGCCTTTGGTTCAGCGTCTTGTACTAGGGCAGATTCTGTGGCTGTAAATAAGCGAAAGGGTTCTCCCTTAGCAGGAATAGTTCCAGTGGGGCTGAGGGTTAAGGCTTCAAATCCTAAGTTATTCTGGATGCCACGAGTAAGAAGCTTTTCTGCTGTAACTTTGGGTATATAGCGCTCTGGGATGGGTAAGCTCTGTAGCTGTTGTCCTGTATTAATGTCAAACTCCCTGACGAAGGGAGGAATACCATTTCGGGCTACGCCTTCGCTAGAGATAAATACTGATTTTTGAGGTGTCAGGGCGATGGCTTCAGCGTCAATGGTGTCTGGAGGATAGCTCAAGCCATCCTTGTCAGTGAGAAAGGTAACGTCTTCTATTTCTACTTTTTTAATGCCTATTTGGTTGGTGCTGGCATCATCGAGAATTAGCTTTAGGGTGTAAAACCGGGCTGGAGCAAGTTTACTGCGATCGTCGGAAATAGCGTAGAAACGGTTCTGGTGTCGATCGAATGTCAGCCCTGATAACCCTCCGACTGGGGTGTTTTTAAATTCTATGTTTTTGGGTAGGTGGTATTCTCCCAAAAATTCTAGGGACAAGTCAAGAAACAGCCGTTCTTGTGCCGTTACTTGAGGGATAGCACAAGATGTCATCAAAGTCAATAGGGCGATGGCGATCGCTACTAGCCCAGAAACCAGCCTGATTTTGCTTCTAGTCATTCAAAAAACAGCGGAAACACTCTGTTTGTACTGTAGTCATCAGAAGTAAGAAGGATGAAATCCGATAATTTATCATCTATCCTAGCTTTTAGGAAGACCATTCGTCCCCAAAATCCTCTATCGTTTAGCTGATATGTTAGGAAAAGTTGTATCGGCCGCTGCTATTTTCCTGCTGTGTTGCAGTCCGATAGTTTTGGCAGCGGGCGATGAGCCGCCGCCTAACCCACTGGAAATAACTGCGCCCGATCCCCTGTTGCCTCAATGGCCTCTCAAGCAACCACTAAGTCCCCAGGAACGCTCAGAGCTGAAGGCAGCACTAGATAAATTAAACTCACAGGCAACAGCCCAATTCCAAGCAGGCAATAAAGCGGCAGCTTTTGAAATTTGGCACCGCGAACTGCGATTGCGACGGGCTCTAGGACCATTAGAAGAAGTAGAAGCACTGGGGCGGGTTGGGGGAATTGCGTGGCAGGATAATCAAAAAGCTGAATTACCACTGATTACTGGTCGTTTGCAAGCAATTCAGCAACAAGCTCAGCGTCAACCACCCGTAGAACAAGCATTGTGGCGATCGTTGGGTGAAGCTTACCAGCAGGTGCGGGTTCCGGAATTGGCTTTGAGGGTTTATCAACAGATTTTAGCATGGGCACGGGAGCAACAGGATACAGCCACAGAGATAGCAACGCTAAAAACTATTGGCTCATTGCAGTTGGCTTGGTTCGACTACGCCCAAGCGGCAGCAACCTATGAGCTCCTTCTGACTATGGCCCAACAGCAGGGTGATTCTGTTAATGAAATCGCCTACTGGCAACAACTGGCTTACATTTACGACCAGGGAAAACAACCGCAGAATTCCCTAAAATCTCTGCAACAGCTAGAACAAACTTACCTGAAACAAAAAGATTTCGATAAGTTAACGCCGCTCAAAATAGCGATCGCCTCCGCTTATGAAGCCCTAGGTCAATTTAACGAAGCAAGCGTTACTTACCAGCAAGCATATCAGCTAGCGATGTCGCGACAGCAGTTTGACTATGCAAGTGTTGCACTGCAAAAACTAGCCGCTCTCTATAAATCCCATAACCAGCCGGAAACTGCTTTACATATCTATCAAGTTCTGCTAGAGGTCGATCGGCAAGCCTTCAACTTCTATGGTTTAATGGACACTTATGACCATATCGGTCAGATTTATCTGGAGCATAAAAAGTATCCTCAAGCCCTGGAAGCGTTTCAACAAGGGCTGGAATTGGCAAAGTCCTTAGATTATCAAGAATCTTACTTTACAACTCAGATTGAGCAAATAAATCAGCCCAAAGCCGCTAAACCATGAGTAAGCATCACCGGAGCGGTTTTAAGTGTTGGATGAATTTCTCTATTTGTATGAAACCACCCTGCCTCTCCGAGGCTCGGAGAGGGGGCTTTGAGCTCCTTTGAAGGCAGGGGTTAGGGGTGGGGTTAAATTGTCCCGATGCAACGCTGGTAGTCTTTTTATGCTATAA
>CASBRB010000413.1 GCA_949127975.1 Oscillatoriales cyanobacterium PMM_0019
ATAGTGTCAACACTTATATCGATAGCGAAGCGAGAAGAGCGAAGCGCAGATCGGCATTCCTCTCCCGCTAACACTCTTAGGGTATAGCAGGGAGACCCCTGCCGACATTCAGTTGGATTTAGAGCATCGGTAGAGTAGGAGATGTAAAAATCTCGTTGACTGAGGCTATATGAAGAGTGCTAATATTTATGACAGCGAAGACTATAACCGGATTGCTTTGGCTCTAGCTTTCATGCGTCAACATCATCTGAACCAGCCCGATTTAGCAACGGTGGCACAACACCTAGGACTCAGTGAATACCATTTTCAACGACTATTTACTCAATGGGCAGGCATCAGCCCAAAACGTTTTTTGCAGTATCTTACGATTGAATACGCTCGCATCAAAAATCAACCAAACCAAAAGCCTGCTAGATCTGACATTAGATGTGGGGCTGTCCAGTCCAGGACGATTGCACGATTTGTTTGTAAACTTGGAAGCAATGTCCCCTGGTGAGTTCAAAACAGGTGGATCTGGTTTGCAAATTCGCTATGGTATTCATGACACGACCTTTGGTAAAGCTCTCATTGCTACAACTGCTCGTGGTGTTTGTAATATTCATTTTTTGGATACAACCGATGAGCAAGCCGCTGAACAAATGCTGCATTTGGAATGGCTAAACGCTAAAATTATCCCCGATCGACAAGCCACTCAGCCCTTGCATGACCTGATTTTCTCCTCAGCAACTAACGGACATCAAAAACCGCTAACACTCTTAGTTAAGGGAACTAATTTTCAGATTCAAGTTTGGCGGGCACTGTTGAAAATTCCTTTTGGGGGTATTACAACCTACCAAAACGTTGCTAACTCGATCGGTCGTCCAACTGCTACTAGAGCCGTAGGAAATGCTGTAGGCAAAAACCCGATTAGTTATCTCATTCCTTGTCATCGAGTCATTCGAGAATCTGGAGAACTCGGTGGTTATCGCTGGGGATTAGAGCGTAAGACTGTTATTTTAGGTTGGGAAGCCAGCCGTGCAGGAGGCAACTCATGAGGAGATTTTTTGCCGATCGAATGTCAATTACGATATAGCAACAGTCAAGATGGTTAGGACATTCTCTCAATATCACCCGCAATTCGTGCCGCTAGCGCTGACGCGCCGCTACCGCTAACGCTAACATCCCCCAACCCCATTACGCCCAATTTTAAATCTCCAACTCACCCAAAACTAAAACTCGCAACTCTGTCACCCGCTTTAAAGCCACATCATTTGTTAAAAAAGCCTCACAACCAGAAGACAGAGCTACTGCTATCTGTAACGCATCTGGCAACTGGAGATTATATTTGGCTCGTAACTCACCCGCCAAAATTCCGCTTTCACCCTTCATGTCCACTATCTCAATCCCATCCGTCGCCGTCAACAACGCCACAAACTGCTGCTGCAACTCCACCAACCCATTCCGAAACGGCATTACCAAACATTCTGCCAACGTTACTGCTCCCACAACACCCAAAAAATCCCCCCGTTCAATCCGCTCAAAAATAGAGAGCGTGAACGGTAAAAAATCTGGATTCTCCTCCACAAAATAGACAACTGGAGCAGTATCCAAAAACAAGCGAGTCACCCCCATCAAAGCCTCATCTAGCTTCATGACTCCCCTAGAGGCAACTTCTCCCGATGCTCATCTCCCTCTCGCCGAGTTCGAGATACCCATTCCTGAGCATCTTCACCCAATAACGGATACTTTGCAATTCCACGAAACTCACTCAGCTTATGCTTTGGCTTTTGAGTTACTGCAACCGAATCAACAGATTGCTTAATCTGCTTAACCAAATGTTCTAATACCTGCATTTGTTCCGCTAAACTTAATCGATCAATTTCACCTAAAACGCGCTCAATTGAAAGGCTCATTATTTTTCTCCCTATCTAAAATCCTAAAGCCAAGACAGAAAGCATATACTCGATCCTGTCGGCGAAACATTTCTTAACAAAAGAATCAGCTTCCAGAGGCATCAATTTGGTCATAAATTAAGTTATACGGTCTATAAAGCAGTTCCGCTATGTTGCCTCAAGCTAATGTACTGGCAGCGATTCGAGAACTAGGACATCGTACTGTTTTGAGTAAGAGCCTACCTTGGGTTTCTTACCGTAGAAGTGGATAGAAGATTGCAGCAGTATATCGGAAGTGGCAATGTCCAGCGATGTCCGGTAATGTCAGGTAAATCTGGTACTAGGAGTTTACTCCTGCATTGACGGACGAATGAGTGACTTGGCTCAATCACTATTATACGCCAATTGTCCTTGTTGCAGCTAAGGGATTTTTAGTCGATAATGGATAAAGCGATAACTCCTTCGGTATCTATAAAAACTGTGACAGAAGCTGGAACCTATAAAAACACCGTTAATCTGCCCCAGACTAAATTTGATATGCGGGCGAACGCTGTCAAGCGCGAACCGGAACTGCAAAAATTCTGGGCAGAGGAAAAAATCTATGAACGACTGTCGCAGGATAACCCAGGCGAAATATTTATCTTGCATGATGGGCCACCTTATGCTAATGGTTCGCTGCATATCGGTCATGCCCTGAATAAAATCCTCAAAGATGTCATCAATCGCTACCAACTACTCCAAGGGCGCAAAGTCCGCTATGTTCCTGGTTGGGATTGTCACGGCTTGCCGATAGAACTAAAAGTTCTTCAGAACATGAAACCCGCAGAGCGGGAACAACTAACCCCTCTAAAACTGCGCCGTAAAGCCCGTGACTTTGCCCTGAAGGCGGTAGACGAACAACGCCAAGGCTTCAAGCGATATGGCATCTGGGGTGACTGGGATAATCCCTACTTAACTCTAAAACCAGAATACGAAGCGGCTCAAATCGGTGTATTTGGGCAAATGTTTCTTAAAGGCTACATCTATCGCGGGTTAAAGCCAGTTCACTGGAGTCCTAGCTCTAAAACAGCTCTGGCAGAAGCAGAATTAGAGTATCCAGAAGATTCCGAAGGACGCCCAACTCACGTATCCCGCAGTATCTATGTTGCCTTCCCCATGACAGGCGTCGCTACTGGAGTGAAAGAAGTTTTAGAGCCATTTTTACCTAATCTTAGTGTTGGCATCTGGACGACGACACCTTGGACTATTCCTGCTAACTTGGCGGTGAGTGTCAATCCCGAACTCACTTACGCAGTAGTAGAGGTTGATTCCTCTAGCGAAAATCCCAAATATTTGATAATCGCGGCAGATTTGGTAGAACGGCTGTCAACTACCTTGGGTACTAACCTGAAGGTAAAAGCTACCTTGCCAGGGAAAGCGTTGGAATATTGTACTTACCGTCACCCATTATTCGATCGCGAAAGTCCTATAGTCATAGGTGGCGATTACGTTACTACTGATTCGGGTACTGGGTTAGTACATACAGCGCCAGGTCACGGACAAGAAGACTTTCAAGTAGGACAGCGTTATAATCTGCCTATACTCTCTCCCGTGGATGACGATGGCAACTTCACAGAAGAGGCGGGGCAGTTTGCTGGGTTAAATGTGCTGGGTGAAGGTAATGCCGCCGTTGTCCAAGCATTAACAGACGCGGGTACACTGCTCAAGGAAGAAGCATATAAACACAAATATCCCTACGACTGGCGCACCAAAAAGCCGACTATCTTCCGAGCCACGGAGCAGTGGTTTGCGTCTGTAGAGGGATTTCGGGAAGAAGCTCTAAAAGCCATATCATCTGTTAACTGGATACCCGCCCAAGGAGAAAACCGCATCACCGCAATGGTAGCGCTACGCTCCGATTGGTGCATTTCCCGGCAACGTAGTTGGGGCGTACCCATCCCGGTATTCTACGACGAAGCCACAAACGAACCCCTGCTGAATGAAGAAACCATTTCCCACGTCCAGGCAATAATAGCAGAAAAAGGCTCAGATGCCTGGTTTGAAATGTCGGTAGAAGAGTTATTGCCAGAATTCTATCGCGATAACGGTAAAGTTTACCGCAAAGGCACAGACACAATGGATGTCTGGTTTGACTCTGGCTCCTCTTGGGCTGGAGTACTAAAAGAGCGATCGGAATTAGATTATCCGGCTAATATATATCTGGAAGGATCGGACCAGCATCGGGGCTGGTTTCAGTCCAGCTTGCTCACCAGTGTAGCCACTAACGCAGTTGCCCCTTATAAAAGTGTCTTGACTCACGGCTTCGTACTAGATGAGCATGGCAGGAAAATGAGTAAATCTGAGGGCAATGTCATCGATCCTACGATAGTAATTGAGGGGGGGAAAAATCAGAAAGAAGAACCGCCCTATGGTGCTGATGTGTTGCGTTTGTGGGTGTCTTCAGTAGACTATTCCTCAGATGTAGCTATCAGCAAGAGCATCCTGAAACAGATGGGGGATGTGTATCGTAAAATTCGCAACACTGCTCGCTACTTGCTGGGAAGTTTACACGACTTCAATCCCGCTCAAGATGCAGTTCCTTACGAGCAGTTACCACAATTAGACCGATATATCCTGCATCGGATGACAGAGGTGTTTGAGGAAGTGACAGACGCCTTTAATACTTATCAGTTCTTCCGCTTTTTCCAGACGGTGCAGAATTTCTGCGTGGTGGATTTATCCAACTTTTATCTGGATATTGCTAAAGACAGGCTGTATATCAGTGACGCCAATTCAATTCGCCGCCGCTCCTGTCAGACAGTGTTAGCAGTGGCAGTAGAGAATTTAGCCAAAGCGATCGCACCCGTATTATGCCACATGGCAGAGGATATCTGGCAATATCTCCCCTACCCAACACCCTATAAATCGGTGTTTGAGTCAGGTTGGGTGAAACTAGAACCACAGTGGCACAACCCAGAGTTAGCGGCAAACGGGCAAACCTGGCAACAAATCCGCAGCGAAGTCAACAAAGTTCTAGAGCAGGCGAGGGTAGAGAAAATGATTGGTTCTTCCCTCGACGCCAAAGTGCTGCTTTATGTGGATAACGTGGAATTGCGTCAGCAATTACAAACCCTCAACTCTGAAAAAGGCAACGGAGTCGATGAGCTACGTTATCTATTTTTGGCTTCCCAGGTAGAGGTGGTAGATTCTCCTGAAGGTTTGCAGGGGCTACAGTACCAAGGGCAGTCAGATGGGGTGAGCGTGGGAGTGGTGAAAGCAGAAGGGGAAAAATGCGATCGCTGCTGGAACTACTCAGTTCATGTAGGCGTTTCACCAGCACATCCTTTACTGTGCGATCGCTGTGTTGACTTTATCTCTGTTAATCATTAGTCATTTGCTTGTAGGGGCAAACCCCCTGTGGTTGCCCAGTCTGCGTAAGTTGTAGGTTGGGTTGAGCGATAGCGAAACCCAACATAAGCCCACGGGGTGATGTTGGGTTTCGTTCCTCAACCCAACCTACAAATATAGCAACTCCTGACTTCTGACTCCTGACTCCTGACTCCTGACTCCTGTTCATTCTAATTTTGACAAATTCATTTTTGTTTTCGACGCTTCATAGAGGCTACCGAAACTTTGTAGCTTATACAAACATTCCTCCGTTAACTTTATTAAAGCTTTAGAACCAGATGAATTGGGAGTAGTGAGAACCACTGGCATAAAACTATCAACTGCTTTGGAAACATTAACATCAAGCGGTATGCGAGTTTTGAATATTTGGCTGGGAGTGAAATCCTCATTTACTCGCTGGATAACTTGCTGATAATACCTGCCAAGTAAGCCGCCAGACATGATGAAAACAATACCTAGCAGCTTCAAAGTGAGTGCATTGTTGTCTATGTTATGAATTTCTTTCAGTTTGGCAATCCTGCGTTCTAGCAATTGAATGCCAACGATCGATAAAGGTTCTGGGCGAGCTGGCAGCAGATAAAAATTACTCGCCATAATCCCGCTACGAGTTAAAAGATTATAGCCTGGGGCACAGTCCATAATGATGTAGTCATACTCGTTAATAACGGGTTCAAGAACATTCTTAATTAAAACTTTTTCAAATTCATTCCATACTTTAACAAAATCCTGCTGTCCCTCCTTAACTGCTCTTTGATGAAGCATTTCAGACACTAAAAATTCATCATACAGGTCAATATCTCCTGGCAACAAATCCAGACCTTTTACTGTAGCGACATAGCGGCAGATGATATCTTGAATTGTCAGTGGTAGCTTAGCCTCAGGTTTGACCGCTTTGTAGATTAGGGTACTCAATGTTCGTCTTTCTTTCCTAATTTTAGCAAAATCATGGGGCGGCATCAGGCTGAGAGTGGCACTGATTTGCGTATCTAAATCGACAACTAAAACTCGCTTGCCATGATATCTAGCCAAACAAGTAGCTAAGTTAACCGAGAGAGTCGTCTTCCCGACGCCGCCTTTCATGTTTACCGTTGCAATGAGCAATCCCATTGGTTCCATCCTCGCTTAGTGTGAAGCAGTCCTGGCAAAGCTAAGAGTGTGCTTGCTCAAATGCTGCGTTGTCATCTTAATTATTCTTCATCGTGACATCCTCCCCCACCAAATCAAAGATTATGGAGGGGGCTTCCCCAAATCACTTTGAGGTTTTCCTGGTTTTTCCCTTACGGGGTTTCGACACTGGCCTAGATTGAGTGACCTCAATCCCCGGTAGACCGTCTGCACAGGCACTTTCGATTCCCGCTAGCCCAGCGGTACTGATTAGGGCAATGCCCCGATTTCTAATTACTTGACCTGATGCAATATCTCTATCAGTTTGGAATCCACAGTTGGGGCAATTATGAATTCTAATGCTCAGGTCTTTCCTGACTTCAGCACCACATTCTGGACACTCCTGAGAAGTTCCACGAGCATCAACTTCAGCGCAGATTTTTCCTCGCTTCCAGCACACATACTTGACGATGGTTCTAAACTGACCAAAAGCAGCATCAAGCATATGTTTTCCCAACATTCCCTTGGCGCTAATTCGATAGTCCAAGTCTTCCATGAAGACCATATCACCAGCATCACAAAGGGCATGGGCTTGCTTGAAGTGAAAGTCTTTACGAGTGTGATCAATTGTGTGGTGCAATCTAGCAACCTTGATGCGCTGTTTTTCGTAATTTTTTGACCGCTTCTGTTTTCTACTAAGTCTACGTTGCAGCAATTTCAGCTTGCCTTGCAGACTTTTAAAAAACTTAGGCGGTTTTACAAGCACACCATCACTGGTTGCCAAAAATTTGGACAAGCCTACATCAACACCGATAGGATGACCATGAGGCATTAGGTCAGGAATGCTGACATCACATTGGATATTGACAGAGGCATACCACTTGTCAGCTTTTCGCATAATTCGTACTTGCTTAACCACAAACCCCAAAGGGATAGGTCGATGCAAGTTAATTGGGATTGCTCCAATTTTGGGTAACTTAATATGGAAATTCGTTACTGGATTCTTCTTGAATTGGGGAAACAGCAACGACTTAAACTGCCCATACTTCTTAAATCGGGGAAAACCAAAACCTCTCTCTTGAAAGTATTCCCAACCTCGATGAAGCTGTTTAACGGCTTGTTGCAGAACTTGAGAAGGGACTTCGCTAAGTTTGGGAAATTTCTTTTTAGCTAAGGGCAGATTATTAAGCTGATAGACTTCGTTAGGGAACTTCAGGTCAGCAGTCAGAATGTATTCTTTTTCAAGAGAGCATCTGTCAATCAAACACTTGCGGCTATCGCACCAATCTTTTATCTCCCGAAGTGCATAGTTATACGCACTACGACAAATCTCCATCCACTCAATGAGTGCTTGTTCTTGAGTGGCGTCTGGATAGATTCGGTAGCGATAGTTAAGTGTCAGCATACCAGTAGTATAGTATATTTACAGCGATAGCAAGCAACCTTTAACAGTTAATTGTAGGGGTACGATGCCCCTACAATTAACTTGGGGGAGTCCATGTATCCCCCGTCAAATTGGAGATTATGGCGGGGGTATTATAGATCCCCCAAACCCCCTCCGGATTGATAAATGGGCAATAGAGCAGAATTCCTCCTACCGAGTTGCAGTCATACAAGTAAAGGTGGCTGGTGTAGCCCGCCTCTATACTCTCGTTTGTTTATTGTAAATAACAAAAGGGACAGTTGTTGGAATGCCCCTTCTGTAGGTATAGCGTATATTGGTTAAGCCGCAGTGGACTTAGAAGTTCCCGGGAGGTGTCGCCGAAACGTTCGCAGGCGTCGTGACGGAAGTAGGTGTAAGCACTCTGGGAGTTATAATTCCTGGAGTAGGTGTAAGCACTCTGGGAGTTATAATTCCTGGAGTAGGTGTAATCACTCTGGGAATTATAGTTCCTGGAGTAGGTGTAATCACTCTGGGAGTTAAGTTTAACGGAATCACGCTGATGGGAACGGGAGTTAAAATTTTTGGAGTCAAAGTTGTAGTGATCTCGGTTATGCCCGCGCTAGGCGACACAGTTCCAAGGGTGTTAGGGGAGGTGACAGGGGTTGTCGGATTAGCGCTGGCGACCGTAGGATTGGTAGAGGTGACGGTGCTAGTAATGTTAGGGGAAATTGCCGGATTAGCGATCGCTCCTGTAGAATTGGGAGGGGTGATGGCAGTCCCAGAGATTGTCGGATTGGCATTCGCGACCGTAGAATTGGTCTGGTCTGTAGGTACAGGGGTGGTAAGATTAAAACCACTAGCGGTATCCGCTGCATAGGGTGCCGTGCCAGAAGGGGCAGGGGTTTGAGCTAATGCGGGAATGAAGAGGAAGATTCCAGCCGCTATTCCCAGAAAGCCTGCTATTTTTATATTTAATGTGGTATGATTGGGTTTGCTAAACATCGGTTTTGTTTTAGTGTTATTAAACGTTCACGATCGCAAGCTTATGTTAATAAATCAGGATATTTCCTCTATAACGAGACGTATCACCAATGACTGCCATTAAAGGTAAGCCTCTGGGAGGACGAACTATAGAGGTAGAGCAAAATTGGGTTTTAATCCTGAGTTTTGTCGTAACGAGAGTGAAGTTGAAAGCAAACTGATTGTCCAGTATTTGTTGCCCCAGTTAGGATACACTCCAGATACTTGGCATCAAGAGGTGACTTTCGGAACTATTCGTTTAGACTTTTTGGCATTTGCTACGCAAACCATTCCCTTGGTGTGGGATGCTAATTCACCCCTAAGTGTGGTAATAGAGGCTAAACATCCCAAGCAAAACTTAAACCGTCATAGTCGCCGACTGCGGACTTACTTAATTAGCCTAAATGTTCCTTATGGACTGTTAACTAATGGTAAAGAGATTAGAATTTATCAAAAAGTTAAATTTGAGGTTAATTTAGTATTTCAGTGTGATGGCAGAGAAGTTGAAGCGAAGATCGATCGTATCAAAGAACTAATCGGCAGAAACAGTCTCAAAAAGCACCACTATCAAAATGCTACACCAACGCAAATAAATCCCCAGCAAGAATTGAATGCACAATCCCAGCCAATTTCTGAAACCAGGAGGCAACAGCCAGTGAAAACAATCGCGGTTTATCACAATAAAGGTGGCGTAGGCAAAACTACAACTGTAGTTAATTTAGCCGCTGCCATCAGAAAGAGGGGCAAAAGAGTTCTTGTGATTGACTTGGATAGTCAAGCCAACACTACATTTGCCGCCGGACTAGCAAAGTTTGACGATGAAGAACTAGATAATATCAAAGATTGCAATGTTCGTCATCTTTTGCAGTCAGAAGATTTTTACCCAATTCCAAAAGTAGCTCAAAAATCTCAGTTCAACAATCCTGAAATTGATGTTGTTCCCGCACATATCACATTAATGAAGTACGAAAATGAACTAAATAATCTAGATTATAGCAAGCTCATGCTGCTGAAAAAACTTAAACCAGTAGAAGACCTATACGATGTTGTTATTATTGATACGCCGCCATCTTTAAACCTGTACGCAAGAATTGCTCTAATTACAGCTGACTATTTAATTATTCCTTCCGACTTGAAACCCTTTGCCAATCAAGGTTTAGTCAATGTAAAAGAAATTATCAAACAAACTAATGAATTTAGAAACTTTATCAACAAAGACCCTCTTGAAATTCTGGGCGTTCTTGCTTGCAAAATTTCTACTAATGCCAGATTTATTCAATATACCTTACCAAGACGCCGAGAGGTAATTCCCAAACGCTACGGATTGAAAATAATGGAGTCTGTTATTTATGAAAGAGAGGAACTAGCTAAGTGTACCGAACAAATTCAAATTGTAGGAAATTTAGAAATACCAGATCCTAGGTCTGTACTAGATTTTAAGCCAGATTCATTTTCTGCCCAGGATTTTGAGGTATTAGCAACAGAAGTTTTGCAAGGGATAGGGATAGCTCCATGAAATTATCTACTGCGATCGTACCAGTGAAAAAAATCAGCTCTAGTGTTTCCCGCGATAATTTTGCTGAAGATAAATTACAGCAGTTAGCTGAGTTGATTTTAAAAGTTGAAGGAATCATTAACCCACCAGTGCTGAAAAGAACCAGTTTAGAATCTTATCAGGTGGTTGATGGAGACTTTGAATATTATGCCGCTGCGAAGGCTAGAGAAATCGATCCGCTTAAGGGCGAGATGATAAGCGTATTTATTATTGAACCAGAGAATGAGGAATTTCTCGCTCTTCAGATAAAAGTTCTGAGAAAGCGAGAGTCAGACACGCAACAGCTTAATGCTATTCCCAAGCAATTGGAGAGTTTACCTCAGCAAGTAGAAAATCTGACTGTAAAGGTTGCTAGAATCGCGGCTGAGTCCGACACCAAAAAAGTTAATGTTGCGTTAGAGCAATTTGAGAGTTTAACTCAACAAGTAGAAAATCTGACATTAATGGTAACTCAAGTTGCTGAATCTGTCAAACAAATTGCAGGAGCAGTTTTAAAGCAACCAGAACCAAAACCTGTAACCAGTATGGCAACTTCTACTAAGCCAAAAAATTACAATAGCTTGACAAAGCTAGAGCTGACAAAACTTGCGTCGCAACGGAATATAAGGGTAACTACAAAAATGAACAAACCTGAAATTATTGCAGCTCTAAAAAAAGCTGATGCTGCTCAATAGAACAAAACTTACTGGCTCTCCAACACTTAGTGTGATAAATTTTATTAATCAATTGGCTCTCCGCTTTAACAGAGGGAAACTCAAGGCTTTCAAACCAAAATGGTTGGGTTTCGTTCCTCAACCAACCTACAACGCTATATATATAGCAATTCCATTTGAGATGTAAAATTTTCTTACTCCCCTCTCCCCCTTTGGGAGAGGGGTTGGGGGTGAGGGTATTTTTACAACTCATTTAGACTTGCTATAGTGGTTCGTAGGGGCCCAACTACGGTTCCATTTATCACTGTTCAACCTTCATTAATGTGCCACCGATTGCGTAGACGGCATTAAAGCCAATTCTTTCTGTCCAAATCGCTGCATTAGCATGTTTGATTTGCAATCTCCGACTGGTTACTACTGGATCGTCGCCTATTTCATAGTTACCATTTTCAATATCGATCGAGATAATTTTGCCAATATTCTCTATCGTTTCTACTTGAGTACGGATACTTGTTTCATAAAGTTCCTTGCCGCGTTGAGCAACTTCTTGGCTAGTGAAATCAGTATAAGACATTTGACACTCCCCCGATTACATATTTTTTAAATTTGTTGACGGCTTTGTTGATTAATCCATGAGTAAGTAGATCTACTATTTAGTTAATAAATAAGAAATTTGCTCGAATGGATAAAGATTTGACAAAAAGGAGTTTTCAAATTTTTGAGGATTGCCGAGTGCCCAAGAAGTAAAAAACCTGCGCTTAAGTGTTGAAGGGCGATCGGTATCGAGGAAAACTTCTACTTTTTCAAAAGCTTCATCTCGAAACCGATAGTCGTAATACAGATAAGTTCCTTTAACAAAGTAGTTCATTGAATTTATGGTGAAGCTACGCACATGGGTAGGATCGATGTGTGCCCATGAAGAACGAAAATAGGGAACATGAGCTAATAATATACCTCCAGGTTTTAATATTCGATGTATTTCATACATCAAGCCGATTAAATTTTCTATATGTTCCAGAACTTGATCGGCATAAACAGCATCAAACTCTTCATCATTAATTGGCAGCTTTTCATTCAAATCTGCAACAACATCGATCCCCGGTAGTTGCATTCTGTCAAGCCCAATTGCGCCTGGTAGCTTTTTTCTACCACAACCAATGTCTAAGACTTTTTTACCTTTCATTAAATCGGCAGGCACTTTAATATGTTGAAATCTTTGAATTATCATCTGAATCACCTAAAATCAAACGCTTGTGCATAGGGTTTGCGGAGAAAGACAAAAACACTAACCTCCTTAATGTCCCAATCACATTCTATTATCTCACCACCAGAACGAGAAAAGCATTCTCGCAAACCGTCTGGCGAAAACCTAAAGTAATCTGTTCAACTGCTGATATTCTCATATCTTCAACCTCACCAAGCGGCAGATTTTACTTTTCTCAATAAATTAAATGTCTTGCTTCTTAGTGGCAATGGCAGCAGGGATAATCCTAGCCCTATCCAGGCTTTGGCAGGCGATAAGAAGTGTGCTGCTAGAAGCAATTCTCGACCTTTGTGTGTCTCGCCTCTTTCAATCAGGCGTAGTCCCAGAAGTAATTTAGTTTCAGCAATGCGCCATCGCCGCACCGCCTCTAATTTTTCCGATTCAAACTGGTAACTCTCCAAATAATGCAGTTTATCTGCCAAAAAAGGAATTGCCCGGTTGATGCCCTGTTGCTGGGGATGGAAGCGATATTCCATCAGTAGTTCTGGTAAATAATAGCCTTTCTTTCCTGCGAGAGCAAGGCGGACAAATAAATCATTATCCTCACAATTTTGAATATTAGATCGCATAAATCCTACTGATTGAAGCGTCTGCCGTCGAAATAAGGTTGCGCCAATTTGCAAGCTTTGTTTAATAAATACAACATCTAGCAAATTCTCAATCACACCCTCCGGTAAATTTGTTCTGCCCCACTTGTTAGAATTTTGAAGGGTGGTTGACTCATCCCGGTTATTATTAATATCAATCACCCAATGATCCGTGCTAACAAAATCAATGCTAGAATGTTTTGACAAAATTGCACTGGTTCGCGCCAAAAACTCCGGAGTCAGTCTGTCATCATCATCAAATTTAATAAAATAATCACCTGTAGCAGCCTGAAAACCAGAAATCATGTTGTTGCTTTTACCAATATTTTTAGGATGACGGATATAGCGAATTCTCCTGTCCCCATACTGGGACACGATCTCAGATGTATTATCTGTTGAGCCGTCATCGCAGATAATTAATTCAAAGTTTTGACAAGTCTGCTGTAGCACGCTGTCAATTGCCACTACCAGCAGTTGGGCGCGATTAAATGTAGGTATGCAAACGCTAATTTCAGGCATAAATAACTAGAGTTAAATATAAAATTTCATCTATCACTCACATTTACAGGACTTACGCAGCTATACTACATTAAAAATTACGCACGCACACCGCAGTATGGATGGTGGGTTACGCTGTCGCTAACCCACCCTACGAATAGGGCTTATGCGTAAGTCCTGATTTTAAAAATCGCACTATTGGTTTCATGTCCCTTTTTATTTTACCAACCACACGTCTCCAAAACGTAAGTCGCCATCCAGACCATGCTGTTTTATCAACATACTGAAAAAATAGATTCTTTTCTGGGTGTTTACAACTACTATACATCCAAGGTTTACCAGGTGTGGCAAAGTGAACAATGTAAGGATTATGAATAATATCGTTATATACATATTTTAATTTATCTTTAAACTCACTATCGTTCCATGACGAATAGTCATATATTTCAGGATGTTGATTCCATTTTAGGTCAAGCTCTCCCCATTTACCTGCAAGAATTGCATTTAGCCCATCTTGATCCCACCACCGCACATACTCTCTATTTTGTTCGAGATATTCAATAATTTGTTTACTGATATTGTCTTGACGCCACTTTTCAAGATTAAATACTAAAACTCCCCCATTAAAATATTTATAGCTTGCAGGTATGCCTAGTTGTTTATAGTTCATTAATCCTTGATGGGATGACACGTAGGGAGCACCTATATCCTGTACGGCTAATAAATAGTTATCTTCAACATCAATATTCCATAACTGTTCTATGTCACCTTTTACTATCAGATCGCTATCTAAATAAATTGCCTTTTTGAAGTTAGAGGGTAAAAGCTCAGGAATTAAAATTCTATAATAAGTAGCAATTGTAACATGAAGTGACACCATCATTTTTGCAAAAATAGCACGTTTTGGCTGCACCCACTCAATTTTTATTTGTTCTGAATTCAACGACTCGATGATTTTGCGCTTGTTGCCTAGCCTAATTCCCCCATCAATTATAAATAAAACTATCTTTCGCTTGGTTTGAATATTTGCCATCACTGAGCGAACCGTTACAGCCAGTGGCATTGCATAGCCATTGTCTGCTGCACAAACAATAACAATCGCCTCGCTGTCTGATTTTAAATTTGTCATTTTTACCTTTGTTCGTTGAACGTCCTTTGCTCGATTGAAAGTGGAAATGCTAAAACTAGCCTTGGGTATAAACTATTTAATAATCCTTTGAATTTTTTGGATAAGTTTTTGCGCTAGCCGCTGGATTCTTTCCAACCAAGTCGGTGGTTTAAATTCTGTAGGTTTATCCTCTGGCTGTTTCAAAAAGCGATAGTACAAAAAAACATCTTTATAGAGAATATTGACTGCTTCACCCTGGCATAAACGTTTAAAGTCGATGGCGGGATAGTTCATGTAGTGAATCCGATGAATTGGCTTTTTTCCATCTTGATTGTAAACTACATTGTCCATATTGATAAATAAATCGCTAATGGCGCAGTTTCCCGTTCTGTCTTGTCCGTTCTCACTAAGAGTAAAATTGAACAAAGGAAGATTAGATTTAAAAGTTAAATAATTAAATAGATGAGCATCATCCCACCAGGCTGTTAACCATTTAATTTCTTGATTTTCAATTAACAACTTTTTCAATATATCTAGTTCTTTTTCATTAAAAAACCCTCGTTTAGAACCGAAAAAATCAGAACAGTGTATTCGATGGCGTATATCTTGTTCAGTAAAAAGACCTTGGGTTTCCAAAAAGGGTATATTTAATGGCACTTTATCGCGGTCTTTAGTATGTAACCAGTCATCAAATACAAAATCATATGTATTAAGCTTTTCAAATATATCATTAAAAGGTTTCATCGCTAAACTGTCAGCATCACAGAACACAAATTTTTCAAACTCACCATCAAAAGCACACATTTTTCTTTGTAAATGACCTATAGACCACCAGTTTCGTGATAATCTTGATTTTTTAGCTCCTGGATGAACTGCCCACACCTGATGGGCGAATTTTTCCCACCGTTGAATTGAAGCTTCGTTGTCAAAAAGGGTGACGTTGGCTCTAAGATCGACTTCCTGCTTAACCCGGTCTAAGCGCTCGTCATAAGGAATAATACAAATGGGAATATCGGGACTAACATTTGCCTCTATGCTATTAATCAAGGCAACGAGTTGATCGTAAACGACATCATTAGCCAGTGTATAAATCCCGCGATCGCCCATTGCTGCCAAATCCTTATTATCCCTAGTGTCTTTGTTTAGTCCACGATGAAAATTTTAATGCTATCTGCCACATTTCCATATCCACCAACGCGCGGAGGAACGCAGGTAAGGACATTTAATTTACTGAAGTATCTTAGCCAACGCCATTCTATCACCCTCGTTACTCAGCGCGATCGGGCAGTCACAGATACCGAAGTGGCTTCACTGAGTGCGTGGGCGCAGGAATTAGTCGTTTTTCCTCAACCACCAGAATTACCGACAAATGGGCTGTTGGGCAAGTTACGACGCTTCAGTGCTTTTTTACAACAGGGTACACCTCCTAACGTCCTGCATTTATACTCAAAAGAGATGCAAAAATGGATCTCGGAGGCAGTGGATGCTGGTACATTTGATGTAATTACTTGCGAGCATAGCGTGAATGAAATCTATGTGCTACCAGAATGGCGGGGTACTAGCGGTTCGTACCCACTCTTAAAGACGGTGGTGAATATCCATAGTTCCGTATATGGGGCGTGCAAGCACCAGTTTGAAACAGGAACATCAGAAAACCCACTGCGCGATCGACTTTCTTTGCCGCTGTTGCGCCGATATGAACAGCGCTACTGTAGCAAATTTGACCGCATTGTGGTAACGACTGCCGAAGATCGACAGCAAATAAAGGCGTTCAACCCCAATGCTGAGATCGCGGTGATTCCCAATGGTGTAGATTTTACTCAGTTTCCCTACCGTCAAACAGATCCCGGAGGACACAGATTAATTTTTATTGGAGCAATGGATAACGCGCCTAATATTGATGCAGTTCGCTTTTTCAGCTTTGAGGTGTTCCCGGAAGTCCAAAAGCGGTATCCTGATGTAACACTTGAACTGGTGGGTGCCAGACCAAGACCCGAAGTTTTAGAACTCGGTAAGCGAAAAGGAATTACAGTCAGGGGTGAGGTGCCTGCTATGGTGGAATATTTACACGCCAGCACCATCTGTGTAGTGCCGATGCGCACTGGGTTTGGGATCAAAAATAAAACATTGGAGGCGATGGGGGCTGGGGTGCCTGTAGTCGGAAGCGATCGCGGCTTGGAAGGGTTGGCTGTTGATGGTACAGAACCACTGCGGGCATTGCGGGCAAATCAACCACAGGAGTATGTTGACGCGATCGGCCGCTTGTTGGAAAATTCCCAACTAAGAGAACAACTGTCTCGTAATGCGCGATCGCTCATTGAGAATGAATATACCTGGGAACAGGCGGGAGCGCGTTACGAACAGGTTTTATCCAACTAACTGCTGTCAGGGGAGACACATTAAAAATGCCTATTGATAACACCACTAAAGACAGCCAACTGGCTCCAATCCAGGAGAGTAAACTGCGCATCTATGTTACTAGCAAACCAATAGCTAGGAACATTGGCAAAAAAGTTGCTACCTTCAGTGCGATCTCTGCTTTACTAGGCGTTTGCGGTGCCACTGCTTTTGGCGTCTGGCTGGGCATACTTTTGATTATCAACCCCGATACCGGTGCGGCTTGGCTGAATCGCTACTTACCTAAATGGACGCACATCTCCATCGGCACCACAGATCGTGTCCAGACGCTGGATCAAATTCAAACTGAGATTCGCCACCAAAAATTAATCCCCGGAGAACCCCTGTTTGTCAACAACCAGGCTCCCAATGCTGATATGCTACTGCCCGTGCTGGCATCCCGTCCTGACTGCCAGAGCAACTGCCAGCAGATTGTGGAACTCAGAGCATATCAAGCCATTGGCATCGACTCAAATTATCGGCTGGTAAATCAAGTTGTAGTTACGGGTCCAGATGAGTATTTTGTCAAACATAGCAGCGAAATTGATACTCAAGAAAGCAGCCATGCACTCCCCCTGACCCAAATGACTCGCATTGTCGGCAAAGCACCGGGCATCTGGCTGAATTTTAAAGGTGAACTGACAAATGGTGAAACATCAATAGCTTACGGACAGGTGGTTCACTATAACCCCAGCAGCTATCACCTGAACGTGATGGTGCCGTGGAGTTCTCCCGCTGGGCAAGACCCCTACTGGCACCTTCTTACCAACAGCGAGCAGCCACGTCTAGTAATTAATCAAACCACTGGTCTCGAACCCAAGTTTCGCCTTTACCAGCTAATCCCGCGCCAATTTGCCCCAGATCCGATCGAGCTAGAAGAAATTTCCCTGAAACTGCCTGCCTCAGATGATGAACGCTATCTCAAAGGTTTAGCCCTGGCTCGCAGCAGTCTTTGGTATACCGCCTGGGAATGGTTGCAAGTGCTGAAAAAAGATGACCTGTCAACCAACGTCCAAACCCAAATGGATTTGATTGAAGTACACGCCCTATTTACTCAGGCGCAGTCAAAAAAAGCTTGGGCTAGCCCCAGTCAGCAAGTGCTTGCCCATCTGATTAATGGTACTTGGTCAGAGGCTATCAAAGTGTTCCAAGCGTCTGAGGGCGAGAACTTCTCCGAGATTATTAATCTACTCAAAAATGATTCCGGACGCATCTGGAACCGAATTGAAGCTACCCTGAAATTTGACTCCTCTCAAGATGATGTCAAAGCGTGGGGAGTTTTGCTCAAAGCGGCGAAGGAGGGACACCCGGAAGCGATCGCTTGGTTGCAGGAGCAGTCGTTAAATACCTCAGGAACACTCAAGCGGGTTGAGCCACTGCTCGATCAAATGGAAATAGCGATCGCTGAAGCAGAAATCCCGGATACCCATGTCAGTCAAGTTATTGGCTCTGCCAAGCCTTTAACCCAAATAAATCAGGCAGATTGGCTGATAGCAGACGAAAGCGACCAGACAACCTCTCCTTTCCAACTAGAGGATCAACAAGTCTGGTATCAGGTACGGGTGGGGAGTTTTCACGACGGGCAGCAGTGGCAGGATGCTCCTTTTACCAACATGAAGCGACCATTGGTAAAGTCGGCAAAGGTACTGTGGAGATTACTCGGCTTAAACACAGACCCCCACATCATGATTACAGTCTGGAAGCCAAACGGACAGCAGGAAAGCGTAATGGCGACTGTCAAGGCGGTGTCAATCACAGGATCGGGGTTACAACTGTTGGCAGGTGGTGAAGCAATGAATGCCGCGACACCAAAAGAGCATCTGAATTTTCTAGCACATACACAGACAGCACTTCATTTTTTAGACCTACATTCCATCACCCTCACTGAGTTGTCCCAAACTCAGCCACAATGGGTATCAGCCATTCTCCCGACATTATGGCGCGAGTTACAAAACGCTGGTATTGGCTCCCTAGGGCAAGGGAAACCTCCCAGTGTGTCGGTGATGCTGCAACAACTCGGGCAGTTGTCAGTGCAACAGATTAATAATCTGACAAGCAACAACCATCCTTATGCTGTGCTAACTATCTATCAAGACAATTCTTTGAAAACAGCATCTAAAAAACCTGCGCCCAACAGTAGCGATCGGTTTAAACCTCACACTTTGATTTTTTCTGACAGCGGTGCCCTGATTTACAACGAACTAGCAAAAGACGGCAAGCAATCAATGGTAGCGCTAGCCAACTTGGGAGATGGTGATGCACCAGCTTTAATCGTCGATGGTTCGAGCAGCTACAGCATCAAGCGCTGGTCATCTGGGCGGCAACGTTTTGATTGATTAGCTGATAGGATCGTAGCACTTGGTTGGATCGAGCCCAAGCTTGACCCAACACCAGCGATAAGATCTTCTACAACCTACTTAAGTCAGAAATTACTTCCTCAGATAGTTTTAAAGCTGTGGAAGTAATTCCAGATAATCCAGGAAAAAAAGTAACATAATCTGCCTGGTTGCGAAACTTTTTTAACTTTTTCAATTTCTCTCCCACTACTTGACGTAGTGGGTCAGGGTTAAACTGAAATAGATCGCTAACATATTTGTGAACTTCACTTGTTTTGGGAATGGAATGCCCCTCCTTATTCTGTAAATGCTCTTTTGCCAAGTTGAAAGCTGCATAATACGCCAGATGTATAGCAGCACGCAACCGAGCATCCTTATTGGCAGCGGTAGCTGGTTGAGCAACGAGTTCTTTGGCTAGATTAAGATATTGTAACCAGTCAAAAGTCATCGGAGTATTCCAAGATGGTAAAAAACTTTTCCCTAACTTGGTATGAGAGACTCAACGACCAATTTTTATCCAATTTATTAAGCCGATCGACTGCATCATCTGGCGTTATTTTTGTCAAAATTGATAAAACCAGTTGCACGTAATTGATGTTTTCTGGATCGTAATCCACTTGAATAAATAACTCTTCATCGGGAAAGTAATAGCGAATTTTTTCTGGTGCTTCCAGCAAGACTGGCACTAGAAACGGATGGTTTTCAAGAAATTGAATAACTTCTGTTTTCTCTCGTAAAGTATACGATCGCTCGATAGCTTCAATCTCAGTTTTAGGTATGATGACGGGTGCAGGCTTTTTCGATGCTAGTTTTTCTATAATCAGAGTGGCGATCGCATCCTGTTCTGTTTCAGGAAGTTGAAAAACTGTAGCTATTGCTTCTTCAAGTAGTTTTGTCATCGCTCGATAGATTCAATCTCAGTTTTAGGTATGCTGACGGGTGCAGGATTTTTCGATGCTAGTTTCTCTATAATCAGAGTGGCGATCGCATCCTGTTCTGTTTATTGTATTATATAATTGCGCCTTATTTTACCGGATCGCTGTAAGGCTCCACCCTCTTTCTTCCCAGGGTGGAGATGCAAGGCGGGTCGGCTGCCGACTCCGCCGACCCATCTCTGACTTTAGCTAGAGCATTAAGCACATTGTTAGGGATTAAGATCATCTTACACAGGTAAGGTAATCAACCTGTATAAAAACCTAGTCTCAGCCTAGGAGTTGTTGTCGGCGGAATCATGGTTGGCTAAACGTTGCTGTTTGAGCGTTTGCACCTGCTGCAACAGGGATTCGACTTCCGCCTGTAGATGCAAGAACTTAGCTTGCTGATCCTCCTGATACAGAGACTTCATCAACTGCATCAGGCGTGGATGGGCGGTTGAGTCTGCTGGCACTGACTGGGAGTCATCAATAGTGCTTTTTGAACGGGTCAGAGTAGATGAACGAGTAGACATGGAGATTTTTATAGTGATTTATGCTTACTCACACCAATTAGTCATTGTATCTCTAAGTCTCAGCTACATTGTATTTAATTTATTAATTTTCCAAGTAGCTCTGAGCTTAGGGCTAGTACAACGGACGCTACAGCCTGTCTTCGGTTCCGAGGTTTCGAGCGCCATAGCCGTCAGCTCAATGATTAGAAAGTTTAATCAATTACTGTATACTACTTAAGTAATTTTAATGTTAAACTGATTGCTGTTTCCAACTTAATCAGGACTTACGCACACTGGGCACATATAGGGTAGCCCTGTCAAGGTGCTACAACCCACCACATCCCACTCACTGCCGAATTCTCCCTGTTGAATTATTTGTCCATCA
>CASBRB010000414.1 GCA_949127975.1 Oscillatoriales cyanobacterium PMM_0019
GAAGTCAAGAAGATGACACGCATTGGCAAGAAACGTAAGAAGCAGAAAGCAGGGTTAAATAAATCTATCTTGGATGTAGGTTTTGGGATGTTGCGCCAAGCTATTCAGTATAAAGTTACTGAGGCAGGTGGTATATTCGTTGAAGTTCCTACCAAGCAAGTTAAACCAAGTCAAACTTGCCCGAAATGCGGACATCAGCATCCTAAAACTTTAGATGAGCGAATTCATCATTGCAAGGTATGTACATACATCCAAGATAGGGACATAGCTGCTGCTGAAGTCATGCTTTTGTGGGCACAAGGGAAATTGCCGGGGCTAGGAACTAACCTCGCAGACGTCGATGTTTCAAGCTCTGTGCCAAAGACCAAGGAGCGTAAGCACTGCGGATCTATGGCAAAACTTGGGCAAATGAAGCGTCAAAAATCTACCTCTACGGGACGGGGTGCAGAAACCCGCCCCGAAACGTTGTAGGGGCGGGTAGTTCATCAGTATTTAATTCTTAATGCCCTGGAAACTCTAGACCTGCTCATAGCTAACCGTTATGATGAAGATACGGGAGTCTGGTACATCTACACTCTCAGTCAAATCCTGCCATTTGCTATGCTCCGGCAAAATGGCGATATCACTCCTATTGAACCAGTTTCAGAACTATGAGCGATACACAAGAAATGAGAGAACAACAGTATCAAAGATTCAAAGAACTCTTTGAATTAGGACGGCAACGACGCTTAGAATTAGAAGCAAAAGGTGAAACTCGGCGTCGCAGTGGTCGCAAGGGTGATGATTATTTGACTGAAGAAGAACGCCAGGAATTATTTGACTTAGGGCGGAAACTTTCTGGGTTTTATGTCAAAGATGGTTATGCTTACTGTCAAGGCAAATCATGGAAATTACCTGAGAACTCATCTTTACTAAAAAATCAAACTGTAGCTGAATCAGAACTTACTCAGACTGGGCATATTTAGGGGCAACCACAGGGGGATTTGCCCCTAGGAACCCGCTATATGTAGAGGCAATGCTACAGAAGGGCAACCACAGGGGGATTGCCCCTACGAACTGGCAGAGCATTAGTTGTTATCATGGAGAAAAGAATGCGAATATTAATCATGGGTGGTACCCGTTTTATCGGGGTTTATCTAACTAAAATTTTGGTAGAGCAAGGGCATGAAGTCGTATTATTTAATCGGGGTAATAAACCAGCACCAGTAGAGGGAGTAAAACAAATTCAGGGCGATCGCACTGATGCATCCCAACTAAAAGAAAAGTTATCATCAGAAGAATTTGACGCCATTTTTGACAATAACGGGCGCGAACTGAGTGATACTCAACCCCTGGCAGAGATTTTTAAAAACAGGGTGCAGCATTTTGTTTACATGAGTTCTGCCGGAGTTTATCTAAAATCAGATCAACTGCCTCATATAGAAGGCGACGCGATCGATCCTAAGAGTCGTCACAAAGGCAAATATGAAACCGAAGCTTACCTAGCAGAGCAGGGATTGCCCTATACGGCTATCCGCCCTACCTATATTTATGGCCCATTAAATTATAACGATGTGGAAGCTTGGTTTTTTGACCGGATAGTGCGCTCGCGCCCTATCCCTATCCCTGGTAACGGATTACACATTACCCAACTCGGTCATGTCAAGGACTTAGCCACAGCGATGGCAGCAGTGTTAGGCAATTCCCAAGCAGTCGGGCAGATTTATAATGTGTCAGGCTCGCGCTATATTACCTTTGATGGTTTAGCTCGCGCTTGTGCAGAAGCTTCCGGAAAATCTGCTGAAACCTTGGAAATTGTACATTACGACCCGAAAAAGTTTGATTTCGGTAAACGCAAAGGGTTTCCGTTGCGGATGCAGCATTTCTTTGCGTCAGTAACTAAAGCTATGACTGAACTAGGTTGGCATCCACAATACGATCTAGTTAGTGGTTTGACAGACTCGCTCCAGAATGATTATCTTGCCTCAAGTCGTGACAAAGCTGAGGTAGATTTTTCTGTGGACGATGAAATTCTCCAAACTTACAAAGCGATCGACAAAAGTCCTTGATACCGTTTATCTGTTGTAAGGGTAATTGCGATCGAAACGACGCCGATTGCCTTGATAATCGTCATTATGATCATCATGACCTCGATGATGTTGATAGCGTTCGCGTTCGCGCTCTCGTTCCCGCTCTCGTTCCCGCTCTCGTTCGCGCTCCCATTCCCGCTGCCGTTCCCCATAGTGGCGATCTCTATAATCAGTACGCCCATCAGATGGGCGATATCGATCGCCCCGGGCAGGTGCCCACTCAGGGGGATCGGCATTTGCAGAACTAATACCAATGCCACAGCTCAAGCTGGTGCAGCTTAACAAAGACAGAAGAAAAATCACAAACCGCCGTGAACTTGCCATAAATTTGTTATTTGTAGCGCTCATAGCGCTGCTGATGGAGAGGCTAGACGTTGAGATAATAAAAAATGTTCCCGATAATATGTAGCAGTTTTATGGGTAAACTATATTAAGGTTGACAGCCGATCGTTGAATGCGTTCAGGACTTACGCATTGCCTATATATATAGCGGGTTCGTAGGGGCAAAGAGGGAAAGGGAAAGGGAAAGTTAAGAATTCACCCAATCCCAGTCCCTCTCCCTCTCCCTTAACCCATTGCATACTCAGTAAACTGTCGCATATAAGGCGAGTGAAACCCGATACCAATATCTTGTTTTGGAACACCCATTTCCACCAATTCCTCAGCTAGATCGCTTTCTGTACCATTCCACTGAATCCAGATTTTTTCATCTTCAATATCAATGTGAATCACCGTCCCATAAATCCGACGTTGTTGATTCCATCCGACATGAACAATTAGATAGCGATCGGTTTTAGTATCGACAATTTTTTCTACTTTCATTTCACCATAGGAAGGCTTATATCTAGCGTATTTGTCAATCATTTGCCGAACATAATCGCGATATTTTTCTAGCTTTTCCATGTGACAATTACCTCAGTTTTTAAGTCGCATACAATGATTTTTAGTTGATTATCTTGAATGATAAGTTGAGTAAAATTAAGCGAAAAAAAAGTATTGTAGGTTTCCAGGGGTACAGCCAAATATAGAATGCGATCGGGGTCTTCTGCTTTGAGAGCAGTCCGATAATTAATAAACTGTCCGAGAGCAGTGTGAAATTCTGAAATTGCCGAGGCGCTTAAAAAACTCTTAATCTCAACCGCTATTTTTTCTCCGTTTTTTTCAGCAGCAATCAGCCTTTCTGCTCCCAAATCAATATACATTTGAACGCCACCAAAGCTGATATCTAGAGGATCGTCCGTAATCAGCCACCCGTCCTTTTGCAAAGCTGATTTAACAGCGTCGTGACAGCTATCTTTAGCAGACATCTCAATCAATTGGTAATACGTCTTGTTGCTAACATATCTATAGTCTAGCATTGGTGTACAGATATGTCAACACAGTTAAACTCTCATCGGCTAGCCCTATGACCACAGTATCAGTCAACTATTAACTATTTTTCCACCGACTGAAGGCAACAAGTAAATTAAGCCAGAAACTAAGGTGAGGACGACAGAAATCCAGAAGGCAATGAGAGATGGAAGTATCCATATATCAGGTAGGGGAGCAATGAAAATAGCACAAGCCACAATTTGACTAACTGTTTTCAGCTTGCCCCAAAGATTAGCTCCCACAATCACAGTTTGGTTGACACGCCAACCTGCGATCGCCAACTCTCGTGCTAAAATCAGAAATACACCCCAAGCTGGTATCTGATGCAGTTCCACCAACGCCAACAGAGGAGCCAATACTAAAAACTTATCAACTAGCGGATCGAGAAATTTACCCAAATCGCTAACTTGGTTGAGTTTACGAGCTAGATAGCCATCTAACCAATCTGTAGCAGCGGCAACCAGAAACACCGCCAAACAAAACCAGCGAGACTCCGGGGTTGGGTGGTGTAGTCCATATAATAGCAATGGTACTGCCAGCAGCCGAGACAAAGTGATCCAGTTGGGGAGCGTCATAATAAAATTATTTCTCAGTTGCAATTGGAACATCTAAATCAATAAACAGTGGCTCCTCTAATTTTTGATAAGTACCAGCCAAAACGTTATTCAAGTAAGAGCGCAGACGATTAAACTGTTCAAAATTGGGGCGATAAAGCTGATTTTCTTCTTTGAAAAAAAGTGGATTAGCTGCGTTAACCCCTTTCGTCTGTGATTGCCCGTTTATTTGGGCTACCAAAATTTCTCGCGACTGGGGTGTTAGCCAACTGGCATCGGGGGTAGACAGCATGATACCTAAAGGCAGTTGTCCTTCTAAAAGAGCCATTATGCGATGATAGCAAATTCGCGTGTTAATGCCACGATGTTCTAATAACTGCATAATTTCTGGAACGCTAAGAGTTTTGTTCGGGAAACAACGTAGCAGTTCCATTAGTAGAAAAGAATCGCTATACTGGTGCTGCGATCGATCTAAAACCTGAGGATAGAGAGGTAAGATTGCTAAACCTAAGGCAACTTTTAGCGACGAGTTGAACGGGCTACTATTAGTAAGACGGGCATCATGAATCAGAGTAGCGTTGGGGAGTTTTTGCTGTAGCCACTCACGCATCTTGCTTATGGCAGTTGTACCGCCAGTACATATTACTTGAGAAATGGCGTGTTCTGACAAACCAGCTTGGAGCAGTAGCCCATTCAGCTCTTGACTCAACCTGTAAACGAACGGCAATAGCACTCGCCTTTCTAAATCCAGACGTCGCACCACCCATCTATGATTCCCCACATTGAGCTGATATTCCTCTTGGTGTTGTAGAATCAGCTTCAGGTAGCTAGCTGCCTCCAAAAGTGCTTGCCCCAACCTAGAAGCATGCAACATCTGCTGGAAGTGATAGCGAGTTTCTAGATCGGGTTCGCCTGGAGAAGGCAACTGTGATAAGTTAAAAGGTAAGAGAGAAGCAGCAAAATCTTCCCTTTTAATCAGCAACTGACAAATGATATCTTGATCGATGGCGTTACCTGCATAGGGAAAACTACGCAAATGGAAGTCGCTAAAAGTTACTTGACTGATGTCGTCCGGCAAATTGACTATAGCCAGTTCTGTTGTAGTAGCACCAGCATTAATCACCAGGGTGTTGCCAGGTTTTAGGGTAAAAAGAGGGGGAGATTCTGACCCAAGCCGATTGACGTCTGTGCTAGTTAAGATACCAGCTAGTAGGGTAGCGATCGCATCCTCAATGAAGAAAATTTGCTCTGGATGCTTCACCAGGTGGGCAGCAAGCACAGCTTCCCGAAGGTTAAAACGATAGGTATCCTCCCACTGAGCTGGGCAACCTAGAATCACACCTTTCAACTGGCTAAGTGCTATACTAAAGGATTCCGCTGTCAAAGAGGCGACAGCAGCCAGGGGATACTCCTGCTTTAACAAGGCTTCTCGGTATACTTTCACAGGCGTCATTGTCAGTAACAATGCCTGTAATGCTTTGTTTACCCAGTAGAGGGGAACTAGCTGTTGCTCAGACCACTCTAACACTGGCTCCCAGTTATTTTGGTCGAAAAAATAGTAAGGAGTGCCAATCTTCAGGTAGGGCTTAAACTTCTTCAGGAAAATTCCCCGCTTGGTGAATGCCTTGTAAGGCGCATCTAACCCAGGAGGGATAATTTTAAGTACAGGTAAAGCTTTCGTAGGTTCTGGTGTCGTGGGTACTGAATCTGAGTAAGCTATAGCTGGTAAACGAAAGCTGGACTTGGTAGCACCCTCACCAGGTACCGATTCCCAATAAATAGGGTATCGATCGCCAGTGCTAGCATTTAATAGAACGGCTGAAAGACCAGTTGTTCCGAAGTCTATACCCAAGTACCATACGTTCTGACTAGCACCCGACTGTGATTCAGTGGATACTGAATTCAGATGCAAATTTGTCGTTGGTGGTGGACTACTATTCATCCGGTGACCTTGGTGAGAAAGTTTCTTGAATGAACTACCCGCCCCTACAACGTTTCGGGGCGGGTTTCTGCACCCCGCCCAGTAGAGGTAGATTTTTGACGCTTCTTTTGCCCAAGTTGCCTCATAGATCCGCAATGCTTTCGCGTTTTGGTCTTTGAGGTAGAGCTTGAAACATCGACGTCTGCGAGGTTAGTTCCTAGCCCCGGCAGTTTTCCTTGTGCCCACAAAAGCATGACTTCGGCAGCAGCAATATCTCTATCCTGTTGGTAATTACATTTTGAACAAAAATGTATACGTTCATCCAATGTTTTCGGATGTTGATTTCCGCATTTCGGACAAGTTTGACTTGGTTTAACTTGCTTGGTGGGAACCTCAACGAATACACCACCTGCCTCAGTAACTTTATACTGAATAGCTTGGCGCAACATCCCAAAACCTACATCCAAGATAGATTTATTTAACCCTGCTTTCTGCTTCTTACGTTTCTTGCCAATGCGTGTC
>CASBRB010000415.1 GCA_949127975.1 Oscillatoriales cyanobacterium PMM_0019
CCTAGGGTGCCATAGGAGCCAGTAAACAGCTTCATTAAATCGTATCCGGCTACATTTTTCACTACCCTACCACCAGCTTTGGCGATTTGACCATCTGCACGGACAAAGGAAAGTCCTATCAGCATATCTCGCACACCCCCATAGCGGTGTCGCAGGGAGCCAGCATCAGCAGTGGCAATGATGCCTCCAATGGTAGCAGATTCAGGATATGCTGGATCGATCGCAATAAATTGATCTACAGTAGCCAAAATATTTTTTAGTTCAGCAAATTTGATGCCAGCTTCTACCGTGACGGTTAAATCTCCCGCCGCGTGTTCAATTAGCTTATTGAGGCGTTCGGTACTGATAACCAAGTTGGGGCTCCCTACTAAAGAACCCCAACTTAGTTTACTGCCGCTGCCACATATCAAAACTCCCCAGCAGTTGTGGTGAGCCATTTTCAACACTTGGGCTAGTTCTTCGGTAGTGTTAGGATATATGATAGCTCTGGGGGTGTTACCAGGAGCGATCGCCCACTCTATCCGTTTTTGCCACAGTAGATCTACATTATCCCATAGACAAATGCTTTTGTCAAGTCCGTCTATGGTTGACAATGTTTGTACGATCGCTTCCATCAATCAATTCCTTTACTATTACGCCTGAGAGCCATCAATTGGCTTAACCTAGTATAATAGGATACCACTTTTGCAGCCTCGGCGGGAATCCTCCACGAACAATAGGAGATTGATTAATAGGATGGCTCGGAGAAAAAAAAAACCAGCGATTCAGCCAGCACTAGATAGAGAAGGTTTGCTGAATCGGATTACCACCAGAATTCGTCACTCCTTGGAATTAGAGGAAATTTTAGCGACAACGGCGCGGGAAATTCGAGCCTTCCTAGATACAGATCGGGTTAAAATATATCGGTTTGCCGCTGATGGCAGCGGCACAGTAATTGCCGAGTCGATTAAAAATCAGCGCTTGCCTTCTCTGCTAGGGTTGCGCTTTCCCTCTACAGACATTCCTCCCGAAGACCGCGAGTTATTTGTCAAAGCCCGTCAGCGAGTGATTGTGGATGTGATTGCTGGGCGGACGACAACCAACCAGTTAGATTCTCCAAGTACAGGTAAAACCCTAGTAACAGAAGACATTCGCTATCGCCCAGTGCATCCTTGCCATCAAGAATATCTAACGGCAATGGGTGTAGCATCTTCGGTGGTAGTACCGATTTTACACCAAAACAGCTTGTGGGGGTTATTGGTATCTCACCACGTCGAGCAGCGACACTTTAGTGAAAAAGAGTTGCAAATAGTACAGCTACTGGTAGATCAAGTATCGATCGCGATCGCTCAGTCAACTCTACTCCAAACAGCTCGACAACAAGCTTACCACGAAGCCACCATTAACCAAGTCAGCGCTGTGCTGCACTCACCCATACGAGTTGCTAAAATGCGCCAGTTGGTGCTGGAGGAAACCGTCAAAGCTTTGCACTGTTCCGGTGGACGTTTTTATATTACAACAGAACCAACTGGTCAACCACCTCAACTTTATACTTATGGCGATCGGCCCGCTCAAGAATGTATAATCGAGGAAACGCCATTTTGGCAAAAAATCATCAATTCTACTGAGGACGCTGGCGTAGACACCTGGGAGTTCACCCAGGAGGGTGAAGGCAGACTTATAGAGTCCGAGGAATCACTTTTACACCACCACAGCCAACATATTGTCCAGCAACTTTATATTATACCCGATCTCTACCAAGAACCGCAACTAGAGTCGATATCCTCAGTATTTCAGGAAACTAATATTCGCTCTATTCTCATCGTACCTTTACAGTATCATCAACAGTGCGTAGGCTGCCTGAGTTTATTTCGCAATGAAATCGAAACTGAAACCTTATGGGCTGGCAAAATTAATCTAGACGAACGCAACCTGCGCCCCCGCCTCTCATTTGAGGTGTGGCGAGAAATCATCCAAGGAAAAGCGACTCAGTGGGCTTCAGACGAAATCAAGCTAGCTCAAGCCTTGGGCATTCACCTGTACATGGCAGTCATGCAAAGACGTGTCGAGGACATGGTTCGACATCAAGCTTCTCATGACGCGCTCACCGGATTACCAAACCGACTGCTATTTAATGAGCGGCTTTCCCTAGCGCTCGCGAAGATGCACCAACTCGATGAAATGCTGGCAGTGGTGTTTCTGGATCTAGATTACTTTAAAACAATTAATGATACCCTTGGTCATGCTGTGGGCGACAAGCTATTGCAAATTGTAGCAGAACGGCTGAAGGAATGCCTGCGGGAAGGAGACACGGTAGCTCGTTGGGGTGGAGATGAGTTTACTGTATTGCTATCTCCTGTGAAATCTATCGAATACGTTACCAAAATTGCTCAGCGGATTTTGGAGGTAATGAGAACTCCTTTTAAGTTAGAAGATCATGAACTTAATGTCAAGGCAAGTTTAGGAATTGCTCTAGCACCCGATGACGGAGAAGACGCTGAAACCCTGCTAAAAAATGCAGATGCGACGATGTACCGCGCCAAGCAAACTGGCCGCAACAACTACCAGTTATATACATCAGCGATCGGTTCCACAGCTAAACAACGACTACTGCTAGAAAACAGTCTATACAAAGCGTTAGAACGAGAAGAGTTTGTGTTGCATTACCAGCCACAAGTAGAAATAAAAACTGGTAGGATTGTGGGAATGGAAGCGCTGGTACGGTTGCATAATGACGAGTTGGGATTAGTTCCGCCGGATCAGTTTATTCCACTAGCAGAAGAAACTGGTTTAATTATTCCGATCGGAGAATGGGTACTAAATACAGCCTGCGCCCAAAACCGAGCTTGGCAGTTAGCTGGGTTGCCGCCAATAAAAATGGCAGTAAATCTTTCAGCACGTCAATTTCAGCAAAAAAGTCTGGTAAATAAGATTGCTAATATCCTTAGGGAAACAGAGCTGTTGCCTCAATATTTGGAACTGGAAATAACCGAGAGTATTGCTATGCATGATGTAGCGGCGACAATTTCGGTATTGAAGACGTTAAAAGATATGGGTATTCAGATTTCTATAGATGATTTTGGAACTGGTTACTCTTCTTTGTCCTCGATCAAACACTTTCCCTTAGATCAACTAAAAATAGATAAATCTTTTATCCGCGATCTGACAACAAATTGCTATGATGCGGCAATTATCACGGCAGTGGTGGCACTAGGACACGGGTTGAATTTACAAGTGATTGCCGAGGGAGTCGAGACTACAGAACAATTGGAATTTTTGCGAGCGATCGAGTCTGACGCTCTCCAGGGTTTCCTATTTAGTCGCCCCTTACCTGCCCGGGAAGCCACACTACTATTGCAGCAAAAATATTCGGATTGATACTCCCCGCTCTATAAAATTTTGGGGAACGCAGATGAACGCAGATGAACGCAGATGAACGCTTATGAGCTAACTCTGCTAAAGATTTGTAGGTTGGGTTGAGGAACGAAACCCAACATCACCCCTGTGGGTTTATGTTGGGTTTCGCTATCGCTCAACCCAACCTACAACTACAACTATAATTGTAGGTTGGGTTGAGGAACGAAACCCAACATCACCTCTGTGGGTTTATGTTGGGCTTTACTCCTGACTCCTGACTCCTGACTCCTGACTCCTGACTCCTGACTCCTGACTCCTGCTATATGTGGAAACCCGAACTGCTAGCCCCAGCAAAGAATCTGGAACGGTTAAGAGTAGCCATCGCCTATGGTGCCGATGCCGTTTATCTAGGGGGACAAAAATATGGTTTGCGCACCCGTGCAGACAATTTTACCGACTACGACTTAGAAAAGGGCGTGTCAATAGCCCATCAGCATGATGCTAAAATCTACGTCACGCTGAACGCCTTTCTCCACGATGCAGACTTTGAGGGATTGGCAGAATATTGCCAGTTTCTCGAATCCATTGAGGTGGATGGTGCGATTATATCCGATTTAGGTGTTCTCCGAGTCGTTAGAAATAGTTCAAATCTCAATATCCACCTATCCACTCAAGCCTCTTGCCTCAATTCCTATGCCGCTCGTTTGTGGAAGGATATGGGCGTCAAACGCCTGATTGTAGGCAGAGAACTTAGTATTGCTGAAGCCGGATTGATTCGAGAGCAGGCAGGCATCGACGTGGAGATGTTTGCTCACGGTGCTATGTGTATGGCTTATTCGGGCCATTGCACGATTTCCAACTTCACGGCAGGCAGGGATTCTAATCGGGGTGGTTGCATTCAATCCTGTCGATTGCCCTATCAGTTAGAAAGTAATGCCAAAAAAGAAAATGATTTGGAAACTTTCATATCCTCTAAAGATCTTTGGGGTATCTATCAGATTGGAGATTTTTTTAAACATCAGATATGTTCTTTAAAAATTGAAGGACGGATGAAATCTTCGTTCTATGTGGCTTTGACTTGTAAGGTTTATCGACAACTAATTGATGCCTATGCAGCAGAGGCATTGAGTGCAGAAATGCTTAAAGTTGCAGCAGCAGAGCTACAATCTGTTCCCCATCGGGATTACTTTTCCGGTTCGCTGGAAACGCCAGCAGGCAGTGATTCTGTTTTTGGACAGTTGTCAGGTGTCAATACGGGTACTCAAAAATATCTGGGCATTGTGTTGGATTCAACGCCCCAAGAAATTATTCTGCGCCTGGTTGAGCCTTTGGATAGAGGAGATGAAATTGAAGTTGTCCCTTTTCAAGGGGAACCGATACGCTTGAAGGTGGAGCAGCTTTTCTCGGTTACTGGTGAAGGAATTGAGTCTATGCGTTCTGATAGTATGGTTCGCATTCCGAATCTGCTAGAGCATGATGTGGCTAAATTTAATGTGGTTCGATTGTCTCAGCGATAATTTTTTTTAACGCAAAGGTTCGCAAAGGTTTCGCAAAGGTCGCAGAGGTTTTGGAGAGGAGTTGTAGCTATGCTATTTAATACTTTTGTCTCATCAGTTGGCGATCTAGCGCGGTGTGTTAATGCCCCTAGTCTGGAGGAGGTGTTGTTGGAGCCGATGCTGTTGGCTCGACAAGGGAAGCTCTCAGATAATAGGGTGCAAGAGTTAGCTTTTGAAGCAGTACGGCTAGGATTGCGCCCAGTGCTGGTGTGGGATGTGCTGATGCCGGAACGGATAATGAGGAGCGTCTGCGAACGGCTGATGCAGTGGGATCTCAGTTTATTCGGGGCAATCCGGGTTTGCGATCCTGGTGCTGCCGAGTGGCTGAGAATTCATTTCCCACAAATGCCTCTCCAGTTAATTGTTGAGACGGGTAATCATAACTTGGAGTCGCTTCAGGGTTGGTGTGAAATTTTTTCTGGCTGCTTGGAACGTCTGGTGCTGTCGATCGAATTACCTGAAGAAAAGCTGGTTGAATATTGCCAAAAGCTCCCCGTTCACTGTGAGTTGCTGGGTGTTGGACAAATTCTCCTTTTCTACTCGCCCCGATCGCTCCTTGTAGAACAAAGGTTTGAAGATGAAGCTGATTCCCTTTTTCTGGAGGCTACCGCTGCCTTTGCTGATTCTCCTCATCGGCATTTACCTACTTTGGAAACAGCTCATGGTACTTTCATGTTCTTGGATAAGGATCAGTTTATTCTTGATAGATTGGATGCTTTACGAGCTCAGGGTTTGCATACGGTACGTTTGGATTTACGGCATCTGAGTCGGGATGGTGATGTAGCCTTGGAGATCGATCGAATCTGTCGCCAAATTTTATCAGACCCCGCCGAGCTGCGGTTAACCTGGCTGCGAGAAACACGCGCACCGTTTTTTAAAGCTAATCGGACAACGGCTCTGTTTCCACGGATGAAATCTAAGTTATCCGAATATCGGGATGACAGCAATCTTGCCGAGGTTATAACTGGGGAGACGGGGAAATATGTTGTCTTTTACGCATCCCGTTCCTTTGAGGTAGCGCTGATTAAGAGTATTATGCTGCCAACGGGTGAAGAGATTGAGTTTCCTCAGGGGGTTATTTTTCGCAACTTAGACGGCGAATCGATCGATACCTTTGAGTCAGAGCAGATTTTGGTCACGAACTGGATTAAAAAGGCGGTGCCAGGATCTTTGCTTCTAGGCAATTAGTCGATGTCTAATCCGTACTTTCGGTTCAAACAGTTTACGATCGTTCAGGATCGCTGCGCCATGAAGGTTGGTACCGATGGTGTTCTGTTAGGGGCGTGGACAGATACCACTGGCATACAACAAATTCTTGATATTGGGACGGGCACGGGCTTGATTGCACTCATGTTGGCCCAGCGATCGCACGCGCATATCGATGCCGTAGAAATTGATGAATCCGCATGTATTCAAGCCAGGGAAAACGTTGAGCGATCGCCCTGGTCAGAACACATCCAAGTGTACCATAATTCTATCCAAGACTATGTAACTACTTGCCCAAAGCGATACGATCTTCTGGTTTCTAACCCACCATTTTTTGAAAATGCCTATAAAGCACCTGACAAGGCGAGAACCTTGGCGCGGCACAGTGATTCTCTGCGGCAAGTTGATATATTACAGGTAGGGTCACAGCTTCTCCATGATTCAGGTCGCTTGGCTGTGATTTACCCCCCTGAGCCAGCCAAAATTTTCCAGGAAAAAGCCCAAGCCTTCGGTTTTTTTTGCAACAGGAAACTCTGCGTTAACCCGACTAATATAAGTCCAACTAAGCGGATTCTGATGGAACTGGGCAAAACTCCGTTGTCCTACCAGGAAAGTGCGATCGCACTGTCAGGCATCAGCCAGGTTTACACACCTGAATTCATTGCCTTGATTAAGGAGTTTTACCTGAAATATTAAACCTGCTAATCAATTCAAATTATACTTGGCGGCAGCTTCTCTAAAGTCGGCTGATAGCTCTTTCAACTTAATAACATCTTGAAATTCCGTTTGAAGCTGTCTCAATTCTTCAGTTTCTTGAGTCTTCTCTTGAACGTTCTTTAAAGCTTTTTTTAGGTTTTCTAGTGAATTATTAAGCTTTTTCATCGCAGATGCTAGCTCAAAGCTTGCATCCATAAGCTCATTTATCTCCTCAGTAGACTTAGCTGGGTTATCATTAGAATTCATAGCTCAATTTTCCTCACATTTTAACTACATTATCAGTTTTGGGCAATAATTTATGCCTCTAGCGCAAGGTTAATCAGTTAGTATTAGCTGACTAATCCTGGAGGTAGAAGCCTGCTAGCCTTGTGTAGGGAATAAAAGAAGTTACTCTTCCTTGCCTTTGTTGACAAAAGTGCAAATACCTCTTTGGGAGGATTTAATAAATTCACACATTTCTCTAACCAGCTCCGAGGTAAACTCCTCTTCCAGCTTAACTAGCGCCTGAGGTACCGTCAAGTTAGACTGATACAATATTTTAAACGCCCGCTTCAATATCAATCGATTTTCAGAGCTGATGCCCGCCCGCTGCATACCTACGACATTGAGAGCCATCACTTTGTTGAGGGTAACGCTGCGGGTGGTACAAAAGGGGGGTACATCTTTGTGTACTGCCGAGCCACCAGACATCATAGCTAACCTGCCGATTCTAGCAAACTGGTGTACCAGGCAGTTACCACTAATAAAAGCTTGAGCTCCCACTTCAACATATCCTGCCAACAGTGCCCCATTAGCAATAATCACCTTGTTTTCTACTTTGACGTTGTGCGCCAAGTGGCTAAAAGCCATCAGCAGGCAGTCATTGCCGACGCTGGTTACCGTGCCAAGCTTTGTGCCTCTATGAATCGTGACTCCTTCGCGGATGACGCAGTTGTTACCAATCCTGACATAGCTTTCTGTATTTCTAAACGCCAAATCCTGTGGCAAGTCGCCTAAAACTGCACCTGCATGCACCCGACAGCCTTTTCCTATGGAGGTGTACCGCAGAATAGTAACGTGTGAGCCAATGTCGCAGTCATCGCCAATCTGGACATTATGGTCAATATAGGAAAAAGCACCAATGGTGACATTTTTTCCCAACTCAGCTCCAGCTTCAATTACAGCGGTTGAGTGTATCGTCATCTAAACTCCCCCTTGCAAGTCTTCAGAAAAATACAGTACTGTAGCAGAATGGGCAATCCCCTGTGGTTGCCCTACCAACTGCTATATGTAGAGGCAGTACTACAGTACTGAAATATTATCTCATGGTTGACGGTTATTAGCACAAAATGTTATCTTTAACTAAATGTAATTTAGCTAGACATTCAAATTACTACAGGAGACAACGATTGAGAATGGCTCAAGTCTAAAATGGAGATATATTGCTCGCTCTTAATTTACCTGTTGTGATGACAATGACAAACTGGGTTTCTCTGCCTAGACTGATTACTTCGGCTTTTTCTGGTGCGCGTCGGAAGCGCCTAATGGCACTGGCTACCCTAGCCGCACTCACTCTCGCGGCTCCTCCGACTCTAGCCCAAGACGTGTTTCGCAGGAACGAACCTCACAAGATAGGAGAAAACACAGAAGCTGCGTTTAAGGCTATCTTTCAGGAAGGCAACTATCGACAAGCAGAGGATTATCTCCAAAAAGCTGAATCTACTGAACCCAATGAACCCCTAGTATATGCCATGCAGGCATCTTTCGCCTACAGCAAGAACTTCAAAAATAAAGACTGGAACGCCTTCAAAAACTACTCCGACAAAACTCTGGAGGTGGCGAAGCAACTCAGCCGCACGGATGCCCTGCGAGGCAATCTCTACACGGCTGTTGGTTATGCTTTAGAAGGCGCTTATAGCTTTACACATAACGGCGGGGCTTTAGGAGCCATGAGTCAGCTACAGCAAGCCTTTCAGTATCTGGATGAGGCTAAAAAAATCTCACCCAACGATCCAGAACTGAATTTGCTCAAAGGATATATGGATTTGATCCTAGCTGTCAATGTACCGTTTTCTGACCCATATCAGGCGATCGCAGAATTAGAACAGTATGCAGCACCTCAATATGTGGCTGTTCGAGGGATTGCAATGGGCTACCGTGACTTGAAGAATTATAACAAAGCTGTGGAGTATGTCAATAAAGCACTGCAAGAGACGCCTAATAATCCAGATTTACACTATCTAAAAGCCCAAATTTTGGTAGCTCAGGGTAAAAAGGAGAAAAACTCCTCCTTACGGGAGGAAGCTGATCTGGAATTTCAGACTGCTTTGAGTAAATCAGATCAACTACCGAGAGGGATGGTGGCACAAATGTTCTTTGAGCAGTGCAACAACCAACATCTCATTGATAATAAAGAACACAATTGCGTTCCTCGTCGAGAGCAAATTACAAATTCAAATGAACAGTGGGGCCCAAAAGATTTACCATAATTAAGTAGTGTA
>CASBRB010000416.1 GCA_949127975.1 Oscillatoriales cyanobacterium PMM_0019
CTCCCCTCCTGGGAGGGGTTAGGGGTGGGTGGCTCCGTTTCAACCTTTGGCGGGTCTATCTGAATCACAAACTGGCAGTAATAACCGTCGGCACGTTTGACTAAACGAACTCGTTTAATCTGGTCGATCTGATAATAGTTCAGATCGTAAGTACCGATTAGTTTTAATTTACCAATACCTTTTTTATCGGTAATGGTTATTGCCTTTCTATTTTCAGAAAGCTTCCAACCACTGGTTTTGTACTCAACCGATCTGCCATGCTTTTTAAACTTTGGGTATCCCTTTTTACCAGGAACTTTAGCTTTGCAGTTGTCAAAGAACTTCTTAATCGCTGACCATGCTCGTTCCGCTGCTGCTTGACGTGCCATTGAGTTTAGCTCGTCGGCAAATTTATATTCAGCGGCTAAGACCTTGCAATATTTATTCAAGTCGTATTGACTAACGTTTTTACCGTCCATCCAGAGTCTAAGGCATTTATTTCTAATAAAAAGAGCAGTCCGTATCGCCTCTTCTATGGCGACGAACTGCTCTTTTTTGCCTTTGACCTTGAATTCTATGACGGTTTGCATGGCGAAGGTTTGACAACTCCCCTTATGGTACATCAAGAACTATAACCCTAATGGCTACCTAAAGACAGATATCTCGCTCAATGAATTGAGCGAGTCGCGCTACATCCCTCGGTTAAAACACGAGTGTTTTGCGCTCCCGGACTATCTTAGATAAAATTCCAGCCTTTTGAATTTTCTTTTTGAAGCGTCTTAACGCTGAATCAATAGACTCGTTTTCACCTAAACGCACTTCTGACACTCGCTGTTTGTCACCTCCTTACACAACTTGCCAGATTTTAGCCCTCCTCGGAACGGGATCTAGAAGGGGCTCTCGGACTAGATGGGCGAAAAGGAGGGGACTTTCTAGCAGGTGGTTTGCTTTCATGGTCAGTGTCTCGCTCTGGCATACTAGGATGGCTACCGTATATATCCAGATAAACAAATTGACCTGCGGCAGAGGCGGCGGCTTCAATCACTGCACGAATTGCCTGAATGTTACGCCCACCCCTGCCAAAAACACGTCCCTTATCTTCTGCTTCAAAAGCCACCCGAATCCATACCCGCGACTTGCCGTTTGACATTTCGCAGTCTACACTCAAGGATTCCGGTATATCCAGAAATGGCTCCATCAGGAAACGTACCATTTCCACATAGTCTGGGATAGGGTTTTGAGATTGGGAATAGGATGTCGGTGGCTCAGGCACGAACTTGTTCAAAAACATGGGCTTTTTCAAGGATGCGACGCACGGTTTCCGTTGGCTGGGCACCGTCAGTAAGTCGCTTGACAATGGCTGGGATATTCAGCTGAGGGGGTTCATTTGTTCTGGGATTGTATGTGCCCAGTTCTTCGAGAGGACGTCCATCGCGGCGGGTAGTGCTGTTGACAGCGACAATCCGGTAGCTAACTTCGCGCTTTTTACCGAATCGTTTTAATCTGAGTTTGACCATGTTGAATAATAATTCTCCTGTTTTATCTTAAGCTATTAAGTTGCTAGTTAACAGCATTACAGATTACCGAAGCCTTTCTTTTTTTTGTCCTTTTTCTTTTTGGACTGAGTCGCGCCGGTGTTGTAGCCGCGCCAACCTGGTTGGGCTTGACGAGAGCCTCCATCCATGCCGCCAAACATTCCAGGCATTCCAGGCATTCCAGGCATGTTGCCCTGACTCATTTTTTTCATCATCGATCGCATCGAGCTAAACTCACTTACCAACTGAGACACATCCGACTCTGAATAGCCAGAACCCCGTGCAATCCGACGGCGGCGGCTCGGTGAACCCGCCAGCACATCTGGATTTTTGCGTTCTTGGGCAGTCATCGAGTTAATCATCGCCTCGCTTTGTTTGAGTTTGGTTTCTCCCTGTCGCAGTTGCTCGCCTGACAGCTTGCCCATTCCTGGCATCAACTTCATCAGCCCCGACAGCGATCCCATGTTTTTGAGCAGCCGCATTTGCTTGAGGAAATCTGTGAAGTCAAACTTTGCCGCCAGCATTTTCTCCTGCATTTTGGCGACGTCTTCGAGATCGATCTCTTCCTGGGCTTTTTCTACTAAGGTGAGGACGTCTCCCATACCGAGAATGCGGGATGCCATGCGATCGGGATAAAAAGGTTGCAAAGCCTCTACCTTTTCACCCACCCCAACAAACTTAATCGGCTGCCCAGAAATTCGGCGTACCGACAGAGCCGCTCCACCGCGAGTATCTCCATCAAGCTTAGTTAGGATAGCACCAGTGATCCCAATTTGTTCGTGGAAAGTGCGGGTAAGGTTCGCCGCCTCCTGCCCAGTCATCGCATCTACTACTAGGAGGATTTCGTGAGGTTGGACGATTTCCTTGATTTGGGCTAATTCCGCCATCATCGACTGGTCGATTTGCAGGCGTCCGGCTGTATCGATAATTACCGTATCAACGCCCATTTCCCTGGCTTTTTCTACACCCTGACGCGCAATCTCCACAGGATTGGCATCTGTACCCATTTCAAATACTGGTACTTCAATTTGTTTACCTAGTGTCACCAGTTGATCGATCGCCGCCGGTCGATAAACGTCGGTGGCAACCATCAGGGTACTGCGCTTAGCTTTGAGCAGGTGCAAAGCCAGTTTAGCCGTGGCTGTTGTTTTTCCCGTGCCTTGCAACCCAGCCATGAGGACAATTGTCGGTGATTTCTCGGCTTGGGCAAGGGGGACGTTTGTTTCCCCCATCACCTCTAGCAGTTCGTCGTAGACAATTTTGATAAACTGCTGATCTGGTCGCACTCCGGCAATTACATCTGCTCCGAGTGCCTTGGCTTCGACCTCAGTTATAAAATCTTTGACTACCTGGAGGTTCACATCCGCAGCCAACAGGGCGCGGCGCACCTCTTTTAGGGCGTCTTCGATGTTGGACTCTCGAATTTTGTCCTGACCCCGAAGTTTTTTCCAGGCAGTTTCTAAACTTTCAGCTAGGGCGTCAAACATAAAGCGATCTTATCGTGATGTTGTTGTCTTTACTTATCTTTATTATCGTTTTTGGCGTCCCGATGGGACGGCTTCTCTTTTGGCTTGGGCATCGTCTGGTTGCACCTTATATATATACAGGGATTCTGCCTAGCGAGGTTTTATTGCAGCTCCTTCACTAATTCGCGACAGCCTTTTAGTCCCAAAGAGGGATTACTGCGATAGGAAGCCTCTGGAACCCAGACACTAACGTGGTGCGCTGATGAAACCCAATAAAGATATTCTACGTAAGGGTCGTAAGTTACGTTTACTCGCAAGTTAGAAAAATCATCTTCACATATTTCATAACCGAACCGGACAACAATCTGAGCCACCAAACACCCAGGCGTATCTCGGTTTTCTCCAGAGACTTCTCTTTCTTGCCAAAACTTCTCTATAAATCGATTCAGTATGGGCAGAACCTTATTAGGGGTGCCATTGCGGCTAGCGTAGATGATTACAGGGTTGCCTTCGACGAGGATATGACAGGGAGTAGGCATTGTTATCGACTGTTGTAGTTTATCTAAAAATATAGTTTTGCCAACCGATCCATTATACCTATAGCAGGTTAGTAGTGAGGACTGCTACCCTCATTACCGCTAAGCTTGGCGCATCTACCTATTCTAAGCTTTAAAATATGCTATAATATAAACTTTTTTAGCGATCGGGTGCAAAATAAAAAATTGTGTAAATTTTTGTAAAAAACGCGATTTTGTAAAATTAGCTACAGAATTTTCTGTTATATTGATTACTAAGAGCAGTTAAGCTAGTTAAGTACAGAGGGTTGTAAAATGTCTACTCAAGAACAAGCTCGAGCCTTAATGATGCGCCATCATCACCTAATCAAGAATCGTCAGCAATCAATGCTGGGTCGTACAGCCGCTGAAGTTGGGCTTCCTCCTGAAGCAGCTGAATACTGGAACCACATCCAAGGCAAGCCCCATCCCAGCTTCCGTAATAGCTACGATCGCAGCAGTGCTTCTCTGAGCTAGTGGGATATAGAGATGGTGGGTGACGCCAAGAGAGCTAACCCACCCTACAAATAGGGTCTAAGCGTAATTCCTGCCAGATATGCATAACATCTGGTTGCCGCCCTTTTGAAACTCATAAGGCACTTTTCTGATTTCTACCCTGTAACCTCGTGCTTCTAATTCACTCATCACTGGCTGTAGTATCGGCGACACTTCCCCGGAGAAGTTCAACAACAGCGGAAAAATCCGCACCTCGGTAGCAACACGACACATTTCTATGAGGGAAGCCAGATGAAACTCTAGTGATAGCAAATCTGAATATGTGAATAGGAAATGAGAGCAAACAGCCAAATCAAACTGATTAGTGTTAAGGGGTAAAACTGGCAACTCAGCTATTACATAGCGCCCTTGCTGAATGCCCAGAGGCAAATCTTCCAGAAATTGTTGCATGGCAACCATTCTGATCTGTACCATTTGTTCTGGTGACTGGATTTCTTGCCAAACGAATTTATCTAGGTTGGCTTGGACGCCCTCTAGAACTTTTTTGTGAGTTTCTTGGATACGCTGAGCGATCGCATCAGCCGGAAACTGATATAGGGGATCGCCAGAAACCACCTGATAACCAAGTCGAGTCATTTCAGCATTAAAGCTTGCAGGACCACCAGCACAATCAAGAATCCTCAACTGCTGCTCCTGAGTCCTCAAATCAAACATCCTGACGTACTCCTGCATGGAGCGGCCCCAAGGAACCACACTTTCCAGTTTAAATCCCATTTTTCTCTTATTCAATCTGGCTTTTAGATATTTTCTAATAAAAAATTAAGTCAGGCTGAGTAAAACCTCCACCAAACTGCGACTATCGTGGCGTAAAAAAGTTTTTCCTTTGACAAAGTTACCGCCGAGCGCTTCTTTTTTTACTAACTTTTGACACTCTTCTAGATCCGGTTGTACCGGAAATTTTTGTTCAGTAGCATATATGCGACTTAGCATATCTTGAATAGGCTCAGTATTAACGATCGCATAATCAATCACAGTACCTTCGAGACAGTATTCCTCTATTTTTCTAATAAAATCTGATGCCTTATAATCATGAGTCTCAGCGGGGTCAGTTACCAGGTTAACCACATAAGTTTTAGGTGCAGTTGCTTGGGCCAAAACTTCCGGCAATCCTTCTACCAGAAAATTGGGCAGAATGCTGGTGAATAAGCTACCAGGACCGATAATTATATGTTCTGCCTCCAGAATTGCCTCGACTACTGGTTGGTAAACTTGAGCGCGGCGTGAAAGATATATGTATTCAATCCTATGCTCAAAATCCCTGCGGCGATCGATGGCAGTTTCGCTAATCACGTCAGTTCCATCAGTTAATTTAGCAATTAAGTCTACATCATTAAGCGTGACTGGCAGCACCCGCCCTTGGATATTTAACAGTTGAGAAATTGACTCAATCCCAAAAGTGATGCCACCTTCCCAGTCATAAGCAGCAGCAAGCAGTAAGTTGCCTAGGGTATGTCCTTTAAGCCCTTCACCTTTGCGAAAACGATAACTGAGTAAATCGTGCCATTTCTTACTGTTCCTATCATCTGGTAGCAACTCACAGATACATTTGAGAATATCGCCGGGAGGTAAAATACTGTGTTCATCGCGCAGCCTACCACTACTGCCACCACTGTCCATCATAGATACCACAGCGGTGACGTCAGATACTTTCTTCAACTCCCCTAGTATGCTACTAACACCAGTACCACCACCGATAGTGACAATTTTAGGTTTTTTGCTGGTCATCTGTCTAAATAAATTAATATAATGCGACGCACCAAATCTTAAAACATTTGCTCGATCATGTCTTCCATCATTTCCTGGTTGAAAGAGCGCATGATTTCTGGACCGCAGAGAAATTCTTTAATAGTTATTTTATTCTCTACAAATCCCTTAACAAAATCACGAACATCTACAAGAGTTTGAAGCTGAGATTCAATTTCTGACACCATCTGGGCAATCGGGTCATTTTTTTGCTTAACAGCTTTACGGTAATCGGAAACTATTGCTCCCTCATGAGTTTTTTTCACCATACTCAGTTCCCGTTTCAAATTTTTATATTGAGTTTTGAGAATTTCATTTTGCTGAAATAAACGATTACATCTTCCGAGCAAATCATCTTCATTATTATTATCAATTATTTCCCCCAACTCATATTGCTGTTCAATTTCCAACAGTCGCGCCAAGTCTGACTCTTGGTAGGCTTTATTAATTTCTTTCATAATCTCCGTATGGCGCATTTGGGTTTCGCTGTCTGTTACTTTATCGGGATGAAAAATTTCGGCTAACTTCAGAAATGTCTGGCGAATTTTCCGATCGGAATCACTTCTGCTTCCAGAAGCAGACTCTAGTTCCTGTTGTGTTTTCCAATCTTGGTAGCGGCGCGACTGCGACTTTTGGGAGAAATCATTTTCCTGCTCTGGGGTTTCAAACAGTTCGTCTTCTATATCTGACTCGGAGTTATCCAGCTTTGGACTGATGATTCCTGAAAATTGGAGGTTATGGTAAATTGCTTTTATCTTTTTCTTGGTCTTTTTCCCAAAATTATTGTTGGTAAGGACTTCAGTGAACAGAGTGTGGATTTCTTGATCGATCCCGATCATTTTTTGGAATATGGGAGTGACTTTCTGAGCTAGTTCCGTGGCTATTGAGCGCATCTGGTCAACAAATCTCTTAAGTTCCGTCCGCTTATTCTTAATCCGTTTCAGTAGGGATTGGTGTTCTTTTTCTAGCGCTTCTAGACGGATATGAAGTTCGGAGAGAGCCAGTGAGGTTTTTGGGGTGGCGCTGGATGAAGACGAGGTTGGTTGGGACATAGAAGAGGTGAAAAAATTCAGGGTTAACATTATACATTGGCGGAGCAACGGCAAAATTGTCGATCTGCCCAGATTTATCTATAACATAGCCGTCTGTGGGATGCAAGTCACTATGGTCTCGACCCTTGAACAGAGGGAAACTCAAGGCTTTCAAACTCAGTACTGTAGCACACTGGGCACCCTAAGGGGGTTTGCCCCTACGAACCCGCTATATATAGGCAGTGCGTAAGTCCTAAAACTAATATGTTGGGTTTCGTTCCTCAACCCAACCTACAACTACGAACCCCTCTATGTAGAGGCAGTGCTACAGTACTGAAGAACAGAACTAAATTATTGCCAATCATCCCAAGATTCGTTGAAAATCGAGGTACCGGGAAAAGCTGTAGGGTTGTCATTGTCCTCTAGCCTTTGCCGCAAAGCTTCTAGTTGCGGTTCTCGTCGGGGTAGTTCATCAACCAACTGGTAAGGCATAATCCCATTATCCATTGCAAAAGCAGCGGTAGTACCAGCGGCTGCTCCTACTGACCATTCAAAGGAATGCACTCGGTAAGCGGCTGCTGTAATATGACTGGTGGCAATACTTTTGCCAGCAACCAACATATTATCTATTTTCTGGGGAATCATTGCCCTGAGCGGAATCTCAAAAGGATAAGCTTGCCCTCCTCCCTTGGCTTCGTTGGGATACCCGTAGTTACCTGGAGCTTCTGGCGGACTTAGAGCTAGACAGGGATGGAAATCGATCGCATAGTGTCCGATGCCTACAGAGTCTGGATAGATGCGAGAGCGCTTACGCAGTTGGACTCGATCAAGAGGCACTTTACCACTAATCACTGCTGCTGTTTCCCAACCAGCGAGAAATGTCCACAAGCTGCGATACATTTCTGGTGGCAAAGTTTTTCTATAATAATCCCCCCGGTAGTCGTGGCGAGAAATGTCGATTTCCGAGATAGTAAACCCTTGGGAATAACCGTAGTAGGGTCTGCCGATAATCCGGCGTGCTTCCCGGATATAGGGATATTTAGACAAGCCATGTATCGTTCCCATTGGGGAATCTAACCCCGTTAGGTAAATGTTATTCAGTTGGGGTTGCTTGACGTTATTACCCAGTTGGGAGTCAGTTGTGCCAGATACCAGCCAGTAGTAATAGCCCTGAGCCAGTTCCTCGGCAGCCCGCAAGCTCATCTCTCGCAGTCCGCCCATCCACCCTCCGGGCTGTAGTTGTCCTGTAGCTTGCAACTGCTCGCGGCTGAAGATTAAATTGTCTGCTACGGTTCCTGGACGATAATCGTTGCCCCAAGTCCAGTTCTGCATGGAAATGTCGCCTGGTTTGGGGATAGTAACATCAAAAGGTTTTAAAAGTAGACCTTTGGACTCGGCAAGGGCTGTGTTATTACTCCAAATGCGTCGGTAAGTAAAAATTAATGGGAAGTTATATTTAGTCTGCTCCAAGCTGTAGTAGCTGCTGTAGTGAGGATAAAACGAGGGCATTTGTTGAGCTTGAGGCTCTTTGGTTGCCTGCATGGCAAAGGTATATGTAAACCCCTGAGTGCAGTAAGGATCTCCGGTATTGTTAGCTGCTGAGGGTTCTAAGTAGGAGCGGGGATCGAGTCCCAGGCGATAAGGAACATCAGCTAGAGCTACCAGTTCCCCTGTTTCGGTAGCGTCAACAACGTACCAGTTAGGGGATGTCTGAGGTACGAAGTGCAAAACTGTTTTCTCAAATCGAGGAGAATTTTCGTACCGATAGGAGTCTTCAATGGTTTGAGATAGTGGCTCCGTGTTTATGGGAGGTGTACCGGATGCTGGGCTATGTTGAATGGCGATAGCACCTTGAATCTGTTGCCCACCTCCCGTTAAAGGCGAAACAATTTCCAATTCTTTAACCACCGTATTGGGAAACCATTTCAGCGTTCCTTTACCTAGTTTGGAGGCATCTTTTAACATCGCTGACAGAATTTTATCAGCATCGCGAGGAATAAAACAGGATACACTCACCCAGCAGTTTCCGGGATTCAAATCACCATAGTGGCGTTCAATCCGTTGCCGCAAGTCGAGGTAACCGCGAGGAAAGAATAAGCGCTGGCTCTGGGTATCGGCTTCGTCTAGAGCTGAGACACCTTGAGAGGTAATCTGCCCTCCTACCCAGTCGGTAATTTCTGTCAGGCAAACGGTTTTTCCAGCCAGCAAGCCTTCATAAGCTGTGGCGACACCAGCCAGTCCACCTCCCACCACCAAAATTTCACAACTTACGGTTTTATCTAGTGGTTTGGGGGGTGTCGCTAGAGTTGGGGCATTGGAAGCAGTTAGTAAAGTTAAGCTCAGGGTAAGGCTAGTAAGCTGGCGCTGCATTGTCAGCAAATTTATTTCTTCCGGTATAGTTCAGGTTTGCTCTAGATAAACTAACACAGGACTTACGCACACGGGCATATATAGGGGCAACCACAGGGGGATTGCCCCTACGAACCGCTATATGTAGAGGCAGTGCTACAGTACTGTAACACATTCGATGGTGCCGAATCTGAATCTCGATCGGCCCGGTGTCGGGTGCCCTAGGCTGCACCTTACTGCACCGTTGCTCAACCGACGCTCTGAGTATTTTTGCTAAAATTGGGGTATTGAGTATAAATAACTAATGTTTGATTTCAATACCATAGTCGAGTTTTCCTGCACCCACTGCATTGCCATTTGCGCGTTTCTGGTTCCAGCAAACTTGCTTGCCACCATTGTGACACTAAGCCTGACAGCACTTGGTCGCCCTCAAACTCAGGTGTGGCAAGTTGCTGGAATTGGCAACATTTTTGCTTCAATAATGGTAATGCACGTATTGTCTTGGCTGATGATTGGGGTGGTTATGGCTCCCACTTACATCCTGTTTATCATGGCAAGCACCTGTCTAAGTATGAACTTGTGGGCTCAAGGTCATCAGCCAAGCCTGAGGGGATTAATCAGAACGTTGTTATTTTACTACCGCAACCTTACTTACGGTTTCCGTCAACAAGCTCTCAAATAACTTAATACCATCCGTACCACCCAGCATGGGATCTGACGCCCGTTCTGGGTGTGGCATCATTCCCAGGACGTTGCCTTGGCGATTGCAAATCCCAGCAATGTTATTGACAGAACCGTTGGGATTGTCACCGTGATAGCGGAAGAGGACTTGTTGGTTATCTTCTAACTCTGCTAAGGTATTAGCGTCGGCATAGTAGCGCCCTTCACCATGAGCAATGGGTAGGGTGATTACTTGTCCGGTTGAGTAGGCTTGCGTCCAAGGGAGATGGGTATTTTCGACTTTGATGGGGATGCGCGAGCAAATAAAGTGCAAATCCTGATTCCTAATCAGCGCCCCTGGTAACAGTTTTGCCTCGGTTAACACCTGGAAGCCATTGCAGATGCCCAGGACAAATTTACCTTGTTGGGCGTGTTCTACAACCTGCTTCATTACCGGGGAGAAACGAGCTATAGCTCCACACCTGAGATAATCCCCATAGCTAAAACCACCTGGAATCACTACCACATCCAGGTCGGAAATATCTGTTTC
>CASBRB010000417.1 GCA_949127975.1 Oscillatoriales cyanobacterium PMM_0019
AGTTTGTTGGGTTTCGTTCCTCAACCCAACCTACAATCTGTTTTCTGGTAGTTTGTTGGGTTTCGTTCCTCAACCCAACCTACAATCTGTTTTCTGGTAGTTTGTTGGGTTTCGTTCCTCAACCCAACCTACAATCTAGGACGAAGCTGTTGCAATATATGCGCGGAGAACTTCCGCAACTGACCAAGCTTGTGCTATACAACCTTTAGGCTGCATTGGTGCATCCCCATCAAAAATTTCGCTGATGGTTCCTAGTCCGGCGACAAGTAAGTGATGCCCCATTGGCTCTAAAAACTCGCGGGCTTGTGCTGGATTGTTGAAAACGCGCAAGTGAGCTAAGACGAAAGGACCTATCAGCCATCCCCAAACTGTACCTTGGTGATATGCTCCGTCACGGTGTTTTTGATCTCCACTATAATGCCCCTGATACTGAGGATTATCAGGTGATAAACTGCGTAAACCGTAAGGGGTGAGCAAAGTTCGGTTACAGATTTCTACTACGCTCCGTTGCTGCTCTGAGGTGAGTGGGCTTTCTGGTAATGAGACGGCAAATATTTGGTTAGGGCGCAGTGAGCTGTCGTTGCCTTCAGGACCATCCAAAACATCGTAGCAGTAACCTGTGGCATTGTTCCAGAAACGCCCAAAGCCTTTTAATGTTTGTTGAGCGGACGTATCGTAATCTTGATATGGTTTGCCGAGCTGCTGGGCGAACTTAGACATCGTTCGCAAGGCGTTATACCACAGGGCATTTATTTCTATTGGTTTGCCGATGCGAGGGGTAACTACCCAATCGCCAACTTTAGCATCCATCCAGGTTAGTTGTACGCCTTTCTCGCCAGCATAAATTAACCCATCGTTGGCATCGAGTTTGATGTTGTAGCGCGTTCCTTGACGGTGGTTGTCAATAATTTCTGCCAATATAGGAAATAGTTCGCTTAAGCTATCCTTGTCTCCTGTTGAGGCATAGTAAGCCCGAATTGCTTCAAAATACCATAGTGTGGCATCAACGGTATTATATTCAGTGTCGGCTGGATGTGTGCCATCATCAGGAAAACGATTAGGCAACATCCCGCGACTGACGTATTTGGCAAAGGTGCGCACAATTGAGCGTGCTATTTCTTTTCTACCAGTAGTCAGGGTTAAACCAGGTAGGCTAATCATTGTGTCGCGCCCCCAATCAGCAAACCAATGGTATCCGGCGATGATGGTTTTACCATCTGGATTATCTGGCATTGGGCGGTTAACAATAAATTGATCCGCAGCAAGTACCAAATGATTCACCCATTCAGGAGTGTCAATAGGAGTTGGTTGCCAATTTGAGAGTATTTTTTGCTCGTAGTTACGACGCAATTCCAACATGGCTGTGCCATTCAAATCGGGATTTTTCTCCGTACTGGCGACAAAGGTGAGGGTGTCTCCAGGTTGCAGGGTGACTTGAAAGGTGGCTGCGTGTAAGTTATCGTCGAGATCGTCGAGTCCACGCTCTTTTTCTGCTGCTAACTCAAATCCATTGTTCCATTCTGAGGCAGCAGACACCTCGCCCTTATCTGCTAGAAGATGGAATGGCACTGCCCCAGCAAAAGCTGTCACTTTTACCCCATGCTCAATGGCATCGATTTGCATCTGCCAGGTGTTAGCTTTGGTTCGGCTGTGATAATCCCGATAGTTGACAAGCGCTTTGATTGACAGTGTTAACGGTTTAGTTGCCCTTTGCAGGTGGTAGCTGACATAAGTTGTGTTGGCTTGTGGCTGCATCCATACACGTTTCTCTAACAGTGCATCCCCACAGGCAAAGTTCCATACAGGTATTGTTCCTTCTAGGTAGAAGCGATCGATATGCTGATAGCCTTGGGGATCGACTGTACTGTTAGCCCAGCGGTTGGTGAATAGGGGATATACCCTACTATCATATTGGGCAGTTTCATCGATTTTAGTCAGTAGTAGGGTTCGCTGTAGGGGTGGTTTGAGTGCTGCCACCAGTAAGCCGTGATAACCTCGTGTCACCATTCCTGCTATAGTCCCTGATGCGTAACTGCCGATGCCGTTGGTTACTAACCATTCTCGTGCCCCTGCCTCATTTAAATCGCCACAAATTTCGCGTCCAAAGTCAATCAGCATAATTTATTTTTATTTTGATAAAGTGAATTTTATCACTCAAAAGGGTGGCTCTTCTTCTACCATATCTTTTACTTTTAACTGGCAGACTGGATTGGTTTCCTCTGTTACGGGTAACTGAGCTATTATATCACCCAGATCTTTCTGAATTTTTTGAGTCAGCGTCACGGTCAAATCTAACTTAATTTTTTGTGCTTGCGCTAATGCAGCCAGATCGTCAAAGGGCACTTTTTTTGAAGTTCTCTGCTGGAGCGACAGCTTAAAAGATTCTGTTTCTAAAATATCCTGAGTTTGCATCGCTTGTTTTATCCGATTTTCTAGATGCTCCATTTCTGAGTTTAGTAATTTCCATTGATGCTCTATTTTCCAATAACGTTCAGTCAGTTCGGTTAAGTCTTCCGTTGCTGGATCTGGGTTACTCTGTTGGCTCAGCTGCAATAACTGCTGATGCACTTGCGCTAAATAGACAACGTCCATTTTAGCATATTGTAACTGACTTGCACTGAGGGGTCGCGCTCCCCAGTCGCTATTTTGCTCATTCTTACTGACTGGTGGAAAAAGGCACAGCTTTTCTGCCAGGGTTTTGAGTTGCAGATTTGGTAGTGGCAGCATGTGGTAGGGAATTTTTTTTGCCATTTCCCATGTACAGGTAATATTCTGTGCTTTAGTTTTACCCAAAAGCTTTATATCGTAACTGGCATTGTGGAAAATTTTCTCTATCTTTGGGTTGAGCATAATGGAATCTATGAAAATTTCCACCACCTCCGATCGATCCAAGAGGTCTAAAATTGAAACCCGATCGCCCGTTACATCTTTAGGGCTATGCAAGAGTTGAATCAGAGATAATCTCGGCTTCTTAGTTTGATAGTCAGCCACTTCGGTATCAATCCAAAGGGTTGGCATCTGGGCATAGTCAGCAATCAAGTCTCTAATATCTTCTTCTTCTGTGTAATAGGGCATCTGGCCTAATGCCGTTATGGTGCGGAAGTTCTATCCTAGTTTATCATCTATAGGGGCAATCCCCCTGCGATCGCCTACAGTGGTTCGTAGGGGCAATCCCCCTGTGGTTGCCCTAGCGGTTCCTAGGGAAATCAAGAGCCGACCGTTGCCCCTATATATGCATTATTCTGGGCTTTCCCTAACGGCTCTTGACTTTAGACCGTGAGAAAATATGAGATATAACCCACATACCGTAATAACTCTAGGACTTCTGGTATAATACTATATTGACTGCCTGACCACCCTGGTCGGGTTTTCTCGTTCCCAGGTATAGCCCGGATTCAAACTTAAAAATGAGCGTTAGGCGACTAGGTTTTTATACAGGTTTATTACCTTGCCTGTTATGTATAATTTTGTCAGACTCTCCAGAAAATGTTACTCTTCCCATAGTCAGAGAATTAGACGCCGAATGAATTCGGCGTGTCGTGTTTCATCCACAGGTTTTAACACGGGGGCTTTCACACTCCCGAACTTTTTTAGGTAAAGGCACTACTTTTATCCTAGTATTGCCTCTGTCAAACAATTTCTTTTAGCTCCTGTGCGGCTTCGTTAAGTCTCTGGGTGCCAAGTTTGGTTTGACTGATGCCAGAGGCAGTTTCTTTTGCCCCCTGGTTTAGGGTATTCATCGCCGTTACCACCTGTTGAATAGCTGTCGCTTGCTGCTTGATATTCAGCGAGATTTGTTGGTTATTGACAACGACGTTATTCACTGCCTCGGCTACGCCTGCGAAGGTGTCGGCTGTTTTTTGAGCAATCTGCATCCCTTCCTGGACGGTTTTTGTACCTTCATCAGTTACCGTAACGGTTGAGTCGATCGCCTGCTGGATGTCGGCGACGAGGGTGTTGATCTTCGCTGCTGATTTTTTACTCTGATCTGCTAGTTTGCGAATTTCTGCAGCTACAACGGCAAACCCTTTGCCATGTTCGCCAGCCCGGACAGCCTCTACCGCAGCATTCAGCGCTAACATATTAGTCTGGTTGGCTAAGTCACTCACCACATTGGAGATATTGCCAATCTGACCAGTCTGTGTATTCAAACGGAGAATTTCCTGAGCGATCGCCCCTACCTTCTGTTGCAATTCCGACATCCCTTCTAAGGTTTGCCCTACCGCTTGGGTGCCGTCCGAAGCGAGATTTAGAGCGTTTCGTGCTGCCATAACTGCTGCTTCAGCTTGTTCGGCTGATTGTCGGTATGACGCTCCCAACTCATCCATCGTGGTGGTAGTTTGATTCACTGAGGTAGCTTGATGACTAGCGGTGCGTTCTTGTTGCTCTACTGTGGCAGCAATTTCACTGGAAGAACTGGCGATCGATGTTACCGCTTGAGTAATCTTCTGAGCAATTCCGGAAGAAATTAAAACAGCAGCGAGTATGGCAGCAGAAATACCTAAGAAGCTTCCCACTTCAACTGCTAACTGAAGAAAGCTTAAATTGGACTCGGCTTTACTGATGGCTCCATCAAGAATGAAGTGTTCTTTATTGTTAAACTCTGTATTTAATTCCTCAAACTGTTTAACGAGCGATACGCCTTTCCTAGTTTTTAAAAGCATTATTGCTTCTGGTTGCTTATTTGCCTTGACTAAGCTATTCATTTCGTTAGTAAATTCCTCATATTGATTCTTCAACTCAATCATTTTTTTCAAACGCTCTTTCTGCTCTTGATTTTCCACCGTGCTATTGACGAATTCAGCTCTTTCTCCAAAAAATTGCAAGTCATTTTGATAATCGGTCAAAAAGCTTTCATCTTTAGTAGCAAGATACCCTCGTTCATCCCGTGCCAGTTTTGCCAGGGCAACTGCCATCTGAGTCCCACCTTCAACGGCATTCAGTGAAATTTTAGTTTGTCTAGATGCCTCTTGAACTTTCGCCACGCTAGAAAAAACTGGAATAGCTAATCCCACGAATAAAACAATCGGAACTGAATATCCCAGTAAGATGCGTCTTCTCAGTTTTAAATTGGCAAACATAAATTTTTCTCTCCTGCTTTTGTACGGGGTGCGTGCTAATGGCGTTATTAGTCAATTGTCCTTTGTCATTTGCCATCAGGACTTACGCACACTGGCATATATAGGGGCAACCCACTTGGGGATTGCCCCTACGAACCGCTATATGTAGATGCAGTGCGTAAGTCATGACCAAATTTAAACTTCTTCATCCACAGTTAACCCACCCTTCGTCAGAATTTTAGGCAGGTCAAGTATACTCATCATCCTTTCCCCGTAGGGAGCCGTACCTCGCAGATATTCATCGTTTACCGAATGCACTGCGGCGGGGAGCGGCATCATCTGTAATGGGTTCAGGTACATGACATCAAAAACATGATCAACCGTCACGCCAGCCACTAAGTCATTGAGGCGAACTACCATCGCCTTAGAGGCGGTAATAGCTCCAGTAATTGGTAAATTCAAAAGTCCGCGAATATCAACTAAGGTGACAATCTCGCCTCGCAGGTTGATGTTGCCGACGATATGATCTGGGCAACAGGGAACGGGGGTGATTTTGCCAATATCGGTAAATTCGCGCACTGCATCTAAATCTAACCCAAAAAATTCACCATTCAAACCAATCACCGCTAGTGGTATCTGCCCAGTAACATCTTCACTTTCCGCTCGATGCCGTAAATTTTCCGCCCGTTCCCGAAAAACTGCTCTTTCTTCAGGTGTGGCATTCGGACAGAATACTCGATTAGCCGAGATAATGTTAAATTTATTTAAGTCGTCGGTTATGGTTTCTTCCTTGACAACCTGAGAGTAGGCAATCAAACTTACGTGGTTGAGCAGCATTACCAGATGTTCTCCCACCTGAGTAACACCGACAATAAAATTGGCGGCAGAGCCATTTCGCTGTAGGTTTAGCCCACTGGGAATGTCGCGCCCATAAGAAAGATTGGTTTTGATTTCGCTAGTAGAGATAGTCTGGACTTCGTGAACCTGATTGACGATGATGCCAATGTGAATTTCTTGCCATTTGAGGATAATTATGCTATCGAGTAGGTGATAATCCTGTGCCTGCTGCCCCAAGCGGAGATGTAAATCCATCACTGGCAGAATCTCACCTCGCAGATTCAGTAAACCTACGATGTCTTGGGGCACTTCTGCAACTGGCGTCACTTCTGGCAGGAAGAAGATTTCCTGAACGGCACTGGCGTCAATGCCATAGTATGAATCGTTCAGGCTACAGATAATAAAGGATTGCGCTTCCATTACTAATTACCTAACTTGAGTAAATTTTTATTGAGTTTTATTGAATAAGAATCCAGAGGGAGTAATTAACTCCCTACTCCTGACTCCTGACTCCTGACTCCTGACTCCTGACTCCTGTTCATTCATTGAGGATTGCTTAATATTTTTTCGATCTGAGGGATTAACTCAGCAACGGTTATGGCACCCTTTTGTTCTATAATAGCAGTGGCTGGTAATTTTCTCAGGGTTTCCAAAGCTACAGTACGCATTTTTAATGTTCTTGTAACATTTCCTTCTTTTTCGTAAATACTCCCCAGCTCAAGATAAGCAGCAACTGCACTCGGGGTTATATAAATAATTTTCTTTAACAAAGCTTTTGCTGATTCCATCTCTCCCTGTTCTTCAGCAATATGTGCTAACAGGTAGTAAGGCGATACTGCCAGTGAATCTACTGATAAAGCTTGATGACAGTAGTTACGCGCTTTGGTGTAATCACCTAAATTTGCATAAACCTGAGCCAGGAGATAATAAGCCCCAAAATGGCTTTTATCCAAACTCAAAACTTGTTGTGCTTTGCTAATTGCCTGAGAGTAATCCTTTTTCTTAAACAGAGTTTCAGCTTCCCGAAAAATTTGATTATGCTGGTTTTTACTCAGAGATTTATCCTTAGTTTTCCTCTGATTAAGAACCTCTACTTTTGGCGCAGGCTCAGGTACTTGGGGAATGATATTAGACTTGTTGAAGTTAAATCTTGGTCGTGATGTCGGATTTACTGGGCATGCTGCTACGGGTTGCGTCGTCTGGGGGGAAATTTTAGCTCCAGGTAAATCTGTAGAAATAATTTGCGATCGCTTTTGATAGACAACTGATTCTGGAAAAACTTTAGACTGTAAAAAACCTAGATTTTGACCATAAAGTTCAGCATGACCAGTAATCAGGTATCCGATAGGGCTGAGAGTATGAGCAAATTTTTGTATCACCGATGCGATCGCCTGATTATCAAAGTATACAAAAACATTCCGACATATAATTAAATCCATCTCATGGATATCTGACAGCTTATTAGGAAATGGGTCTTTTACCAAGTTGCCATCTTGAAACTTCACCATCCGGCGAATAGTTTCATCAATCTTCCAATCCCCTTTCCAAATTTGAAAATATCGGCCTTGTAAACTAGGATCGACCATGCGAAATGACCAGGAGCTATAAATGCCTTGCCTAGCTTTTGCAATCGTTTCTAAATTAATATCAGTGCCTAAAATAAGGATGTCCCAAGTTTCCCATTCCGGAAGTAACTCTTTGATGAGGATAGCCAAGGAATATGGCTCTTCGCCTGTGGAACATCCAGCACTCCAAAGTCGCAAAGAAGGCTTAACTTCGTTACTAGAGTACCGCTGTTTTCTTTTTCGATCGATTAAGTCTGGCAATATTTGATTCCGCAGCAGTGAAAATTGCCCTTGATCCCGAAAAAAATAAGTTTCAGTGGTTGTCAGCAGCACAGCTAATTGTCGCCATTCTTGATGGCTTTGTTCCATATCCGCTTCTAAAAGCTGATAATAACTCTCTGGGTTGGTTATTTTCAGCAATTTTATCCTGTTTTGAAGTTTTTGGGATAAAGAATTCCAATCTTGCTGTCTGATATACCAACCAGTATGAACAGCAATCAACTTGATAAAACGCTGCAATAATTCTTCATTCAAATACACTTTGTATAATACCTCTACTGCTGGAGTGGAATTTCAATCCAAAACTCTGCACCATTTCCTGGCTCTGACTGGCACTTCAGCACCCCGCGATGTTTCTCGATAATTTGGTAGCAAATTGATAGCCCCAATCCTGTTCCCTTACCTACTGGCTTGGTAGTGAAAAAAGGATCGAAAAGACGCTTTAATACTTCTGGCGTCATTCCTGCGCCATTATCTCCAATCCGGATAACTACTGTGTTGCTTGTACCCAGCTCGGTACGAATCCGAATCGTGGGTGCAGGGATTGGCTCTAGAGAACTCTCCAAGGCGTCAATGCCGTTGGAGATAATATTCATGAAAACTTGATTTAGCTGCCCAGCATAGCAGGCTACAGGGGGCAAATTCCCATACTCCTTAATCACCATTACCCCAAGCTTGTTGTGAACAGTCGGTTTTAAGCGGTTTTGGAGAATCAGTAAGGTACTGTCAATCCCCTCATGGATATCCACCGGCTTCATTTCGGCTTCATCCAAACGGGAGAAGTTCCGCAAAGACAAAACTATCTGACGGATGCGTTCAGCACCTACCTGCATTGAAGCTAACATTTTGGGCAGGTCATCGACCAGGAAATCTAAGTCAACTTCTTCTGCTTGCTCTTGAATTTCTGAGTCAGGTTCTGGGTAATGCTTTCGATATAGTTTTATCAGATCGAGCAAATCTCGGATATAATTTCTGGTGTGGTTCAGGTTGCCGCTGATGAAATTGACCGGGTTATTGATTTCGTGGGCAATACCAGCTACCATTTGACCCAGGCTTGACATTTTTTCCGTCTGAATCAGTTGGGCTTCGGTTTGCTTGAGGTCTTGCAACGCTTGCTCCAAATGTTGAGTCTGTGTTTGGGCTGCTAGGGCGGCGGCACGGCTTTGAGCGTAAATTTCTGCTTGGTCGATCGCGATCGCTACTTGGTCTACTACAGCTTGCAGCAGTTCTACTTCGCTCCGACTCCAGGGTCTTTCACTACCATGAGTACAGATAATTGCTCCTCTTTGACCAACATGAGGAGTTTCTAAAGGTAGCAACAACCCAGAGGTAATACCCAATCTATTAAAGAGTGCTTTAGTGTCACTATCCAGGCTGTTGTCAGTGGCAATATTATCAACCCGGATGGATTGCAGTTTCAGAACTTTATCAGCTAGAGGAGCAAGTTTTTGCGGTGGGGTCTCTGCTAGCAAACTGCGCAGAGCTGGGTTGGCTTTTGATTCGTGAGTTACCATCAGACTCGGCTGATTGGGATCGGAAAAGAACCATAGGTACTGGCACAAATCAATATGCAACAAACTGCGAATTTCATTTACAGCGGTTCCCAGGATAGTATCGAGGTCGAGAGATTTACGGATTTGACTGGCTAATCGGAATAGTAAGCCTTCCCGGCGCGTCATCAAAGCTTCTCTTGCCCAAAAGCGATCGATTGCTACTGCGATCGCACTTGCCACCCACCCCAACATATCATGGGTTGCTTCGCTAAAGGGAAGGCTTGTGACTACTCCTATTACTCCCACCAGCCGCTGTTCCACAGTCAAGGGATAGCCTGCAAAATAGCTGTCTTTAATTACCAAACAGCTTTCAGCGATCTCACCGTTGTAGATACGAGATTCAAATCCACCCCTGGAGCGCTGCCTACTATCCTGGGTGAGATAAGGCTCTTGGGTATAAGCAACGAAGCCAATCAGGGAACCTTCTACAGGCAGATTGCGTGCCCATACCAAATTGTTACCAGCAATCCAACTACCAATTTCCTGAATACCTGCATCCGCCTGTAGTTCCAGGTTATTTACCTCTTCGTTAAATGTCCACAGCCCAGCAAAGGTGGCATTAAGATGCTGTAACATCGCTTCTATAGAGCGCTTCAAGCTTTCTGATAATGTGCCACCGTGTGCTAATGCTGTGCCTATCTCTGCTTGGAGAGTAGAAAGGTGCGATCGCTCTAGTAGTGCTGCCTCTGTCTTCTTCCTGGTTGTCACATCACGGAAATAAACCGACAGCCCATCTGGATAGGGATAGGCTCGCACTTCCAACCAAATTTCTAGTGGCGGATATAACTCTTCAAACTGAACTGTTACTTGAGAATTAACCGCCCGGTGATACTCTTGATACAAGGTAGAATCAACTAATTCTGGAAATTCATCCCAGATGCACTTACCAATCAATTCCTCATTTGCTCTAAACAATAGTTGCTCTGCTTTTGAGTTCACATAAGTAAACCGCCAGTTACGATCCAGAGCAAAAAAGGCATCGTCGATACTTTCAATTATGTTCTTGGTTCGGCGGCGTTCTAACTCTGATTCAGCGCGGATTGCTTGCTCTTGAACGAGCATTTTATGGCGTTCTTCTTCCTTTTTTTTAGCGATAGTAATATCCCGCGCTATCGTTGAAACACCTGTAATTTTGCCTGTGGCATTCTTGATTGGAGATATAGTTAAAGATACATAAATTTGTGTACCATCTTTTCGCACCCTCACGGTTTCATAATCCTGTACCCCTTCTCCTCGATTAATTTTTTCCATAATTTGCGACATTTCATCCCAGCGATCGGGCGGTATTATAATCGAGATCGATCGCCCTTTAACTTCCTCAGCTTTGTAACCATATATTCTTTCAGCCGCCCCATTCCAACTGAGAATGATCCCGTTCAAAGTCTTGCCGATGATAGCATCATTTGATGATTTGACAATCAGCGCTAATTGGCGAAGTTTATCTTCTGCCTGTTTGCGATCGGTAATATCGCGAGAAGCTGAATTAATTTCTAAAACTGTACCTGTTTTTTCATCTCGCACGCTGTGCATCGTGGTTTCAAACCAAGTGTAGCGCCCATCAGCAGCGCGGATGCGATAGACAACGGTGTAAGTGTGTTTTGACTCTAACACTCCTGAGTGAGTTTTGCTGATTTGGGCTAAGTCTTCTGGGTGGATAAACTCATAGGCTGAATGCCCAATCATCTCTTCAGGAGCGTAACCCAGTAGTCTGCGGCAAGCTGGGGAAACATAGATAAAAATTCCCTCTGGGGTATGCCGCGAGATCATATCTGTGGAGTTTTCCGTTAACAGCCGAAAGCGTTCCTCACTCTGCCGCAACTGCTCTTCCGTCTGCTGGCGCTCGGTGATGTCTGTAAGAACGCCAACAAAATGAAGTAATTCGCCCGACTCTGCGAACATTGGCGATATTTTTAATTCGTTCCAGAACGACTGTCCATCTTTACGATAGTTCAGTAGTGTAATATTAATTTTTCGTCGAGAGGCAATGCCAGCACGAATTTGGGCAAGCGCCTCCTTGTCTGTGTCTGCACCTTGCAAAAAGCGGCAATTACGACCTAAAACCTCCTCTAGCTCATACCCAGTGATTCGTAAGAAAGCTGGGTTGCAGTAGATAATGGGATTATCTTCTTGGTTGGGAGATGTGATTACAACTCCATTGATCGAAGTACTAGCCTGTGCCAGTTGTAATTTTTCGGCGATTGCCTTCCCCAACAAATCTTCCACTGGCTGAGTATCACTAATTTGTTCCAATATACTTGAATTTTTCACCAGTTCCATCTGGGTGATGCCCATCTGCCCTAACTTCTGCAAGGCTTCCCGCTGTTCTAAGTTTAGATCTCGGGAGACATAATCCATTACAGATAATACTCCTAATATTAAGCCTTGAGAGTTTATTAAAGCCACACCAGCGTAAAACCGGATTTTGGGCTCCTGTCTGACTAACGGATGCTTCGCGAAGCGTTTATCAGCTAGAGTATCCGTCAAGATCGACAACTCCCGTTGACAAATTTCAGGTTGCAAAATAACATAGGTGGAGAAGTCAACATAGCGCTGAATCTGAGCTATATCCAAGCCGACTTGTGACTGGAGCCACTGTTGTTTGCCGTCGATACAACTGAGCAGAGCTAGAGGTGTCTGGCAAATTTGAGCTGCCAGAGCAGTTAGTGCGTCGGCAGCAGCTTGATGTTCGGCAGAGTTGTCCATATGACGACGTTGCAAATCTTCAGCCTGAAGCTTTTGGTTACAAGGTATGTTATTCATTAATTGAGCGTCCTTAGCTCAGACCAACTGAACTCTGTGCTAGATAGCGCGAGGGCTAGTCTTAATTTTTAAGATTGATTTTTTCTGATAGCACCCACTATAATTGCTTTTAGCCAGCCGCGACAATCAGTTTACCATAAGAGCAATTATAGCTCAGGCAGTAGTTATAAATACCTAGTGTATCGAGCTATAAGTCCTCGTATGTTAGGATTGAGTATTGAAGTCCTCGCCAATCCACTGGTTCGCAGCACCCTTACTATATAGTGCCCATCAAGGATAAACTTCTAACATTTGGCAGTTAATATTTACAAAAATTAATTAAAAATTATGTATTTGCTTTACAAGCAAACCATAGTTCTTTAAGCTTAATCAAGAACAATATTTATTTGGCTTACGCCATGTTAAAATTCATTATACATCTTCGTTGAAGCCGTTAAACCTGTAGGAATAGGTTGAATTTTATCAAAAATGAGGGGAATATGTCTGGAAGTGGAAGTTCTACACCAACCATCCTGGCAGTAGATGACAGCACGGTAATGCAAGAAATGATTAAACGGGCGCTCTCAAGCGACTACCGAGTTTTAGTTGCCGATAATGCCGTGGATGCCTTGTCTTTGATTTACCACGAGACAATTTCAATTTTGTTGCTAGATGTTTCCATGCCGGGAGTTGATGGTTTGGAGCTTTGTCGTACTTTGCGCAGCTTACCTCAATTTCGAGATCTACCTATCATTATGTTAACCGCTAGAGATGGAGCTTTTGATAAGGTACAAGGACGTCTTGCTGGTGCTACCGAATACTTCACGAAACCCTTTCAAGCGGAACAACTGCGTCAGGTGGTGAAAAATTTCCTGGTGTCTAATTGAAGAACCCCACCTATTCTCTTCCCGCTCTAAGATTATGTATTAAGCCAGCTTTCTTGAGTGTGGGGAGTAGGGGGAGTAGAAAATACACAATCTTCTGGCGCAACCTAGCACTTATCGAGTCGAGTTTCCCGATCGAGTAGTGTTAGAATTTAATTATGCCGTAATTCAGCTAAATCGCTTAAATTGGCGGGACTTCCTCCGAGAGGAGAATCCTGTTGCTAGTGCGCTGATGGCAAAAATGAACTTGGCTATTTTAGTTACTGTGTATCGACCTGATCCTAAAAGATGGATTAATGGTAAAATAAGGAGAAATTGATGAAACCCCCGAAAAAATGTCCTAATTGCCAAGGAGAATTAACCACAAAAAAAGTAGAAAAAATTCTCAAAGGTGGAGTACATACTGCCATTATTCAAGTAGAAGCAGAAGTCTGTTTAAATTGTGGTGAAAGGTTATATAAACCCGATGTGGTTAGACAATTTGCTCAGATTCGAGAAAAACTAAAAAAGAAAGAAACAACAGACTTTGAATTAATTGGACAATCTTTTAGAGTGCGTGAGCCGCTCTTGTAGGGTGCGTTACGCTTCGTTAACGCACCAACCCAACCCCAATCAAAGCAGATGGGGAAGATTTGTCAACGAGAGAATAGGCTTTTTCACCTCCAAGTCTACTTGTCTTCCTTGTCATCGTTGTCTCGTTACTACCCATTTGTAAAAACCCACATTCCGCACGCCCTTAGGACTGGTGCGTGGAATTAGGAGGCAGAGCCTCATAACAGCGTGCCCAGGCAGAGCCTGGGCACGAGAAAACGAACTGAGGGAGGCAGAAAATACAAATTTTTCTGGCGGGAAGGGACTCAACCCAATCTACACAAGCTTAACAGCTTAATTGGGCGATCGATGTTTTTTTTCTTCACGATAAGCGGTTAAAGGACTATTACGGATGTCTAATTCTATTTGAGCAATTAATTCATCTAATGCTAAATTAAGATTATCAAATTGATGGCAAACGTCTCGCATTTTGGTAACAGTTTGCTCTACTTTTTCAGGGTTGGGAAGTGAAATGTTTTGTGTCATGATATTGTCCAGTCGTTTTTAGCTTCTTGAACACTCGCATATATAGGGGCAACCACTGGGGGTTTGCCCCTACGAACCCGCTATGCTACCCTAGCTTAAGAAGGTGGGGACAGTCGCGATCGTTTCTAATCGAGTAATCCAACAACTCCATCGGGTGCATGATGGGAATGTCTTTACCCTGCTGTTGTAAATGCTGGCTGATTTGCAAAGTACAACCAGGATTAGCAGAAACAATCAATTCAGCACCCGTATTCAACAGATTTTCTACTTTTTGCTTGCCTAATTCATCTGCTACTTCTGGTTGCAGCATATTGTAAATCCCGGCAC
>CASBRB010000418.1 GCA_949127975.1 Oscillatoriales cyanobacterium PMM_0019
ATGTCAGATAAAAAAAATATCTGGTACCCGAACCCGGATATTTGGCCTATAAGATAGTATATGTTAGTGTGTCTCCGCAAAAGTGAGATTCACCCAAAAACACTTCCTGACACAAAAAACGAGGAGAGAATGGCAAAAACAATTACAAAATTATCGATCGCAGTGGGCTCCGCTTTGTTGGCAACGATGGCTGCTGGTTTAGCTCCCGCTCAAGCCGCCCTACTGAACTTCACCCTAAATACCACTCCAGCCCCCGGTAATGGATCATTAGACCCTATTACCTTCACTTTGGATACATCCAAGACAGGTGTCCCTAATGGGAATGGGAATGGATCTAAGTATGCGGGTGCCATCAGCAATTTAAAGTTCGATAACCTGCCTACACTACCCGGCTTCTTCGATTTAATTACTTCTGGGTCACCGGGTTCTTTCACTTACAACATTCCCCTTCCTCCTAGTAATGATCCACTTGTGCCAAATAATCTGATTTTTGGTGGTTTCACTGGGGCTACGTCTGACTTGAGTGTTATTACATCTTTAACTGCAAATTCGTTCAACAATCTGACAAACTTCAAGGGTCAAGCTGCTTATCAAGGCATTGGAAACCCAATCACCGGGATCGTCGTAGGCGCTGGCCCTATGAACCTACCACCTAACCCTATTAACACGGTTCCCGAATCTAATCCTACTGCCAGTCTATTGGCTCTTGGTGCTTTGGGTGCAGGTGCTACGCTGCTGCGCAAAATGAGCAAGAAAGCTAGTTTAACCACGGTTTAGCCTAGTATCCGGAAGTTTCGTCAGAGACTTGGATATGTTAGATAAAATTATAGTAGGGTGCTGATAGTAGCATCCTACTATTTGTGGTCGGCTGGCGCAAAATGTGAACTAGATAGCACTCAGTTTAGTTAGATTAAAAGTGGTTGTTATCCAAATTCCTCAATAGATTAATCGGATGTTAAAAGCTCAGGAGAATACCCACCCGTTGAACTCCCAAAACGATGCCAAAACATTTCCCGATATCCTCAAACTGTTGAAGTTAGCTCAACCAGATATCGGCAATGCATCAGCCTTCGCTGATGCATTTGAAGTTGATCCGTTTCAACTTGGCGAGCCACTGGGAAAACCAAATAACGGTGATTTTTACCTAGTTTGCCAGGGGAGAGTGCGGCTGCTGGCACCTGATATTACCGGAAATCGGGAAGTCTCAGCTATGGTACTCGAAAGCGGCGAAACTTTTGGGGCAGATAATCTGTGGTGTGACATATCTTTACCTTACCAAGCGATCGCTGCCAGTGAGGGGATTATAGCACGCATAAGAGACTCCCAACTGCAACGGTGGTTAGAAAAGTTACCAAGACTGCAAGCCGACCTAAAAGAGCAAGCAATAGAACGACAAAGACTGATTTTCTTCAAAACTGCCACCGACTTGCGACGCTTACCCAGCCATAAGCTACGGGAACTATTGCCCTACCTGGAAGAAACAAAAATTACTGCCGGCGAATCCCTAGCTCGAACCTCTGCCTCCGGGCGCTTTTGGCTGCGCAGTGGTGAAATTCATAGTCCTGAGCAGGATGTAAACTTAACCATTGCTGTAGGAGAAAGCTGGGGGCACCCTCACTCAAAAACAACAGCCTCGATCGCCAAAACAGATTTGTGGGTTTACAAGCTACCGACAGAACATTGGAAAGCCGCCCATGCGATCGCACCAGCACAATTCAACGGCTCTGAGAATGTTGCCTCTAGCAAGACAGAGGTGAAAAAATCCCGCCCCAAGTCGCATTATGTTGCTGTCAACCAACAGCCGCAACCAGCATCACCTGAAAAATATACTCCTAACCCACCAGAAGATTCAGAGCCCACATCGATTGCTTTTCCCACACCTGCTGCTCACCGACGGCTCTTTTGGCAAGGCTATCCGTTCATTCGCCAACAAAGTGCCTCTGATTGCGGTGCCACCTGTTTATCTATGATCGCCCAATATTGGGGCAAACGGTTTAGTCTAAATTTCCTCCGAGAATTAGCTAACGTAGGTCGTGCTGGGGCCTCTCTCAAAAGCTTAGCCATTGCTGCCGAAAAATTAGGATTTCATGCTCGACCTGTGCGGGCTAGTTTGGGGCGCGTACTCGAACAGCAAAACCCCTGGATAGCTCACTGGCAAGGAGATCATTATGTAGTGGTGTACCCGAAAAAAGGTAAGCGCATCCTGATTGCAGATCCCGGGTTCGGTAAGCGCGAGCTTACTCACTCAGAATTTCAAGCTAGCTGGACTGGATATGCACTGCTTTTAGATCTCACAAAGCAGTTTCCAGCTCGTGAGCCTAATTCCCCCTCAATCGACTTTTGGGGCTTAATTTGGCCGTATCGCACCGTGGTGTGGCAAATTATCGGGGCTACCTTGCTGCTCCAGATTTTTGGCTTGGTGACTCCTCTGTTTACACAGATCATACTCGACCAGGTGATCGTACACAAAAGCTTCACCACCTTGCACGTTTTTGCTGTGGGACTGCTGTTGTTTGGCATTTGGAGTATCGGATTGGGTGCGATTAGACAATACCTGCTATATTATCTTGCCAATAGATTAGATCTTAGCTTGATCGGCGGCTTTATCAGCCATGCCTTGATGTTACCCGTAAAGTTTTTTGAGTCGCGCCATGTTGGGGATATCGTCACGCGGGTTTCTGAAAACCAAAAAATCCAAGCTTTTTTGACGCGCCAAGCAGTGACAGCCGTATTAGATGTGGTGATGACAGTTGTCTATGTGACGCTGATGCTTTATTACAACTGGCAACTAACTTTACTGGTGCTGGCGCTGATTCCACCCATCATCATTTTGACGGTAGCTGCCAATCCTTTCCTCAGGCGAGTGTCGCGGGAAATTTTTAACGAAGAAGCGGCGCAAAACTCCGCGTTAGTAGAAATGATGACGGGCATTGCCACAGTAAAAGCCTCAGCCGCCGAGCAAGAGTTGCGCTGGCGTTGGGAAGACCTTTTAACGTCTACATTAAATGCTCGCTTTCGGGGGCAGAAACTAGCTAATAATTTGCAAGCCACCAGTGGCTTGATTAATACCTTGGGTAGCACTGCCTTGCTGTGGTACGGGGCTACCCTAGTGATTCAGGAGCAGCTCAGCATTGGTCAATTTGTAGCTTTCAATATGCTGATTGGCAACGTAATCGGCCCAATTTTAGCCTTAGTGAGGCTTTGGGATGAGTTCCAAGAAGTGCTGGTTTCTGTAGAACGACTCAACGATATTTTTTCAGCTCAACCAGAAGAAAGTCCCCAAAAACCCTTGTTGGTTCTGCCTCGGTTACAAGGCGATGTCAGTTTAGATAATGTTACCTTCCGCTACAATACTGATGAGCAGCGCAACACCCTCCAGAACATTTCTTTTGAAGCTCGGGCTGGGCAAAATATAGCTATTGTCGGTCGCAGCGGTTCGGGTAAGACTACCTTGGTGAAGTTGCTACAGGGTTTATATCATCCTACCAATGGTCGGATCTGGATGGATGGGCACGATATCCGACATACTTCTCCTCAGTCTTTGCGCAGTCAACTTGGCGTAGTGCCGCAAGAGTGCTTTCTCTTTTCCGGAACTATCTTAGAAAATATCACCCTCTACCGCAGCGAGTACGTGCTCGAAGAAGTGGTTACTGTAGCTAAACTTGCCGAAGCTCATACCTTTATTCAAGAGTTGCCTTTAGGCTACAATACCAAAGTCGGAGAACGGGGTTCAAATTTATCGGGTGGGCAACGACAAAGGATTGCGATCGCTCGTGCTTTGTTGGGCGATCCCCCAGTGCTAATTTTAGATGAAGCAACTAGCTCTCTGGATACTGATTCTGAACGCAGATTTCAGCAGAATTTAGCAAGAATTAGTCGCGATCGCACTACTTTTATCATTGCTCACCGTCTGTCTACCGTTCGCAACGCTGACTGTATTCTTGTCCTAGATAAAGGCATTCTGGTAGAACGCGGCACTCACGATGAACTGATAGCGCTTCAAGGTTTATACTATCACCTAGCGCAGCAACAACTGGATCTGTAGTTCGCAGTCAGGAGACAGGAGTCAGGAGTCAGGAGTCAGGAGTCAGGAGTCAGGAGTCTGGAGTCTGGAGTCAGGAGACATCTTCTCGTTCCCAGGCAGAGCCCAAGTCCTTACCCACATCTTCCGAAACCCTGTATTTTGGGTTTATAAAGTGAGCCCTGCCAGTGCTAAATTGCCCGCACTTCGTGCCGCTTCGCTAACACCTTGGGCCCCTCTCCCAAATTGGGAGA
>CASBRB010000419.1 GCA_949127975.1 Oscillatoriales cyanobacterium PMM_0019
GAATAGTGTCTATGCTACAGTACTGAAAGGTTTAAGCTCATGTCGCAAAGTTTTTAACGAGGATGTTTCCCGAACTCACTTCACCAATAGCGATCCTCCCCAGGCTCTCTCGATTATATCTGGCAACTTTGACTGCCCAATCCGATCGATTGTTAGCAAATTCTTTGACTGCCCAGCAAAGCGATCTTCAAGATCGTTCATTGTTAGTGCCGCTTCATATCCCGCCTGCTGCACCAACTTTGTCACCCGCATATTATAATTACCTGAGGGATAAGTAAAGTAACGGATATGGATGCCCAACTGTGATTCTAGTATCCGTTTGGACTCCATTACTTCCATCTGTAGTTGCTGGTCAGTTAATGTTCTCATATCTAAGGGGTGAGTGACGCTGTGAGACGCAATTGTTACTAGAGGATCGGAGAGCATCTCTTTCAGTTGTTCCCAGGTAACATGAGTTCTGCCAGTGTCTTTTCCTACATTAGATGTATAAATCGAAAAAACAGCGGGATAGCCGTACTTTTTAAGCAGCGGGTAAACATACTGATAATGACCGCCGTAACCATCATCAAAAGTTAGCAGAATCGGCTTTTTTGGTAATGGTAGCCCCGTTCTCAGATGTATAACTAGCTGTTCGAGACTAATTGGAGTGATATTATTAGCCTGTAGCAGTCGCAGATGTCGTTCAAACACCTCTGGAGTTACATCAAAGAATACTTGTTTTTTGGGCAGAATATCGTGATACATGAATATAGGTACTCTAGCCAATCTCGCCTTTTTATTGATTTCAGGCATTAGGCTTGGGTTTAAGTAGGCTAACAGCTCCTTTGTGTTAATCAGCTTACGTTGTTCTACAGGGAGGGTAGCAATCTCAGATTGACTCCAAGAGTTGATCTGAGTCAGTTCATTAGTTATTTTTTGTGCGTTTGCCTTGTAAAAGTCAGTTTTAGTGGGTTGGAGTTGTGATAAACTACTGCCGATCGCCTCAGCCTTTGGCATAACATCAGGCGGGTTGACTGTGCCATCTCCTTGACTTTGTAACGCATTAGGAGCAGCAACTTCATCTACAGCTATTTTAGGCGCAGGGTTTGGGGTAGACTGAATTAATTTACTCAGGCTTGGAGCCAAATTGTTACTACTATAAAGAATTAACTTAGCCTGTTCGATTACCTTAAGAGCTTCAGGCTTTGGTTGCTTACTGTCAGACTCACTCTCAGGTGTAGTCAAGCATTTAAGGTTAACAGTATCAACAGCAATTTTCTGGGTTAAGCCACAAACAATAGTGTCGGTTGCCACAACGAGAGGATGCTCTTCTAGCGTCGTTGCTGCTCCAGATGCACTACTTAGTTTGGTGTTAATGCCGTTGTTAGTTTGACTAGCTTGATTACACCCATTCAAAGTAATAACCAGCGACAGAGCAGTTAATCCCCAGATTGTACGAAATCTAAATAACAAGCCTTTACCCCGCTTAAATTATGTTAGGACTTACCCATTGACAAATCAGTCAGAATTCGGTAATCAACCTCATTACTTCACCAATGCCCCATCCTTAAGGATTTTTACTTATTTCAGGAAAATCGCACTGATAGCCCGATGATAACATTAACAAAACCTTTGGTTATACTAAATATAGTATAGTGCGATCGCTTCACCCAACCTACAATAAATCCCACATTCCGCACCCCCGACTCCAACCCAAGGTTGGAGTTGGCTGCACTTAATATTGTGTCCTATTTTGCACGTATCCCGATTGAGCGATCGCATCTCAACTGAAAATAGCGCAAAAAAACGTTGGGTTTCGTTCCTCAACCCAACCTACAACTACAACTCAACACTTCTATTGCATTCGATCGATAGTACGATATTGGACTGCTTCGGCAACATGAGCGGGTTTGAGGTTTTCATCAGCAGCTAAATCGGCAATAGTCCGAGCTACTTTCAAAATCCGATCGCTTGCCCGTGCTGAGAGCCCTAATTTCCGAATCGCTCCTTCTAATAAATTGCGACTAGCGTCATCTAGTTGACACCACTGCCGCAGGTGACTGCTCTGCATGTGAGCGTTACAACCCACAGAGGATTCTGCTATAAACCGATTATGGGCAATCTTGCGTGCTAGTTCCACTCTTTCCCGCACTGGCGCTGATGCTTCTCCCTGTGGCTGTCGGGTAATTTCCTCTGGCTTTAAACGATTAACGGCTACTTGTAAATCGATCCTATCCATTAAAGGGCCAGAAAGCTTCGCCCAATATTGCTCCCGTTGTCGCCCAGTACAGGTACACGCTTGAATCGAGTCCCCAAAATAACCACACGGGCAAGGATTGGTACTCGCCACCAGAGTAAATTGGGCGGGAAACATCACCGATTGACGAGTTCGAGAGACGGTGACATAGCCATCTTCCAAGGGCTGGCGCAGGAATTCTAACACATCTCGCTTAAATTCGGTTAATTCATCGAGAAAAAGTACCCCGTGGTGGGCGAGGGAGATTTCGCCAGGGCGGGGAAAACTGCCACCGCCGACGAGGGAGGGACCAGAGGCAGAGTGGTGGGGACTGCGATAGGGGCGCGAGCTCACGAGGGAACCTCTATTTTTGAGTAACCCAGCTACTGAGTGAATTTGAGTTACGGCCAGTGCTTCGTCAAAGCTAAGGGGTGGTAAAATCCCAGGTAGGCGTCTAGCTAACATGGTTTTGCCACTACCAGGAGGCCCAACAAAAATTAAATTATGACCACCAGCAGCGGCAATTTCTAAGGCACGACGAGCGTGATTTTGACCTTTAACATCTTTTAAATCAGGACCAATGGGGCGCGTTTTTGTCAATTCCTTCATGCCATCTACCTGCACTGGCTGATGACGCTCTGGAGCATTAAGAAAATCGACCACTTCCGACAGATTTTTAAATCCGTAGACTTCCAAGCCTTGCACCACAGCGGCTTCCCGCGCATTGCTATCGGGGAGAACTAGCCCAGTAATGCCCAGTCTTTGGGCAGCAGCAGCGATCGGCAGCACACCAGCAACGGGGCGCAAACTGCTATCAAGGGAAACTTCGCCTAAGAACAGATAATCTCCCAACAAATCAGCGCTTACTTGTTCAGACGCAGCCAATATAGCCACACCGATGGGCAAATCAAAACTGGGGCCTTCCTTCCGCAAGTCAGCAGGTGTCAAGTTAATCACAATTTTACGGAGCGGGAAGGCATAGCCAGCATTTTTCAGCGCTGTTTTCACCCTTTCTTTTGACTCTTGCACTGCTATATCAGGTAGTCCTACCAGCACAATTCCCGGCAGTCCCCCCGACGATACATCCACTTCTACCCCTACCTTGACGGCATCAATGCCACAGATTGAGGCACTCCAAACCCTCGCTAGCATGAAAATATCTCTGAAACTGATAGTGCTTGCATCAATTTACAATAATTTACACCACAGCTAATACGGAGAATAATCATGAGTGAGACAGAAACAATCTTTAGCAAGATCATCCGCCGGGAGATTCCCGCTGACATTGTTTATGAGGATGACTTAGCCCTTGCCTTCAAAGACATCAACCCCCAAGCCCCGGTTCATATCATCGTTATTCCCAAACAGCCTCTAGCCAAACTTGCTGATGCCGAGTCACAAGACCATGCCCTGATGGGGCATCTGCTCTTAACCGTTAAGCGTGTGGCGAAGCTTGTGGAACTAAACAACGGCTATCGCGTGGTGATTAATAACGGTCCCGATGGCGGTCAAACCGTTAACCACCTGCATTTACATATCCTAGGTGGACGCCCGATGCTTTGGCCTCCAGGCTGAAGAAGAGGGGGGCTCTCTGCTTCAACAGAGGAAAAACCCAAGGTTCTCAAACCTTAACGTTGGGTTTCGTTCCTCAACCCAACCTACAATCTACAATCTTACCTTAGTCACTAAAAAAAGGCTCGTAGTGAGGACTTTAGTCCTTATTCCACCTCTCCTTCTCTATCTAAAGGCGTAAATTAGAATTTTTTTTGTAAAGACCCTTTACAAAACTAAATAAAACCTTTAATGTAGTAATCAAGGTAGAGAAAGCACTACCTCCGAACCTCGAAAAATTAATCCTGCAATCATAAACACATGACCACAACAGTACAACGTCGCGAAAGCGCCAACGTCTGGGAACGGTTTTGCAACTGGGTGACATCAACCGACA
>CASBRB010000420.1 GCA_949127975.1 Oscillatoriales cyanobacterium PMM_0019
TAGATTAGTTCTGTACCATACTCACAATTTTGTGGAACTTCATAACCACAAGCAGTACAATACAACAAACCTTTCACCTTAGTAGGAAACCAAGTACCATTTTTATAAGCATCATTCTTAAACTGGATAACTTGTGATTTATTCCGACAAGAGCGAAAGTGCATTTTCAATAAACCACGCTCGCCAACAGGAATAGACATCCAAGCTTTTTTGGCTTGCTTCCTCGCTTGTTCTGCTTCACAAACCGCCTCTTGTCGTGTTTTCCCTAAACACTTTGTCCATTCGTTGTGAGGGAACTGTTGTAGGTTTTGGATGTATTGGTCTAAAGATAAATCATCTGGTAATTTTAACCCCAAATTGAATAGCTCAATACATTGGTTATAAACCCAACGATATGCGGCTAACCATTGTTTCCAAATTTGATGCAATTCTTTACAAGGAAATATCGGAATCTTGACAACACTGTTCGGCTGTAATTTCTGGCTCTTTTTGAATTGGTTCTTTCCGTAACTCCGAGCCAATTTCTCCTCGATATTTTCTGAGTCCGTAAAGCCTTGAACTGAAACAGTGGATGATGGACAACATATCTTGTACAAGCTCTTGTTCTGGACTGTAGGGGCAGTCCCCCCGTGGCTGCCCCAAACTGTTGTCGAGAACCATGAGTTCGCACTCATTTTGTTCGCATAGCCACCTAACCAATTCAAATCCGAATCGGCACAGCCTGTCGGGGTGGGCAACGACAACCCGTTGAATATCATGTTGCATAACTCGTTGTAGAATGGAGAGCAATTTTTTCCTCTTAAAATTGAGTCCGCTTCCAACTTCACAAATGCACTCAGCCTCTGGGTATCGTTGGCGCAAATATTCAGATTGTCTCTCAAGTGAGTCACGTTGGGAACTGGTACTGACCCTTGCATAGAGAACAGTTCTAGTTGCTTGTTCTCTACCGCTGAATCGTTCAACTTCAATTTTGAGGAAGCGCCTTTGTCCCCCTGGTGTCCTGTATGCTTTGAGCAAACCCTCTTTTTCCCACCTTCTGAGGGACTGGGGGTGAACTCCCAAAGTTCTAGCTGCTTTGGCGGGTGTGATGTACTCATCTGGCATGAAAGGATGTTTTTAAGGTCACACTTTCATTCTAGCGTTACCTGTTAGCTTTTGTCAACATTGTTTGCTATACTGAAGAAAAACGCTACCTAGTCAATGCTCTTTCAGCCTTTTACCGCACCAGCCGTCAAGCCCTGAACAATCTGCCGCTGGAAGAACAGCACTAGCAACACTAAGGGTAATGTACCTAATACTGTAGCAGCCGCGATCGGACCGTAAGGGATCTCAAACGTCGATGCACCGCCCAGTTGCGCCACTGCCACCGGGATTGTCTTCATCGGCTCGCGGGTAATGAAGGTGAGAGCAAACAGAAATTCATTCCACGCAAAGATAAAAGCCAGAATCCCTGTAGTTACCAAGGCGGGCATCGTCATCGGCAGCACAATTCGGACGAGCATTTGCCCGATGCTGTAGCCGTCTACTTTGGCAGCATCTTCTAAATCTGGCGGCAGTTGTTGGAAGAAGCTGCGCATCACCAGAATTGTCAGGGGTAAGTTAATTGCAGTATAGGGAACGATGAGCGCTAGGTAATTATTACCTAGTCCCAGCACCTTGACAACTTCTAACAAGCCTAAAAACAGCAGGATGTAGGGAAACAAGGTGAAAATCAAGATGCTAGCTAGGATAAATCCCTCGCCCCAAATCCGCAATCTCGCCAAAGCGTAGGCAGCAGGGGCACCCAAGCCTAAAGCCAGCACAGTGGAAGTGATGGAAACCAAAGCGCTGTTAAATATGTAGCTGAGAAAGGGACGGCGGACAAATAAATCTTGGTAATGTTTGAGAGTAAGTTGGTTTAGTTGCGGTATGTAGACAGTGGGAACGGCAGCAATTGCCTGATTCACCTTAATAGAGGTGAGCAGTTGCCAGAGAATAGGGCCTAGGAAAAAGGCGACAATCAAAACAATGGCAAACCCAAGGATGATGCTGCGAAACTTCAGCCCTGGGGAAGCAGGCAAGCTTGTCAAATTAGTTTGAGCCATAGATTATTCTGCGCCTGATGCTTGGGCGCGTAACTTAGACAGGAAGAAACTAGCTAGAGCTACTGCCAAGACTAGCAACAAAAACGTCACCACTACCAGCGCCGCTCCATAGCCAAAATCTAAATAGCGCATCACGGTAGCATAAATATAGATCGAAACCGTCTCAGTTGAACCAGCAGGCCCACCGCCAGTCATCACGGCAATTAAGTCAAAAATCCCGAAAGCCTGAGCAAAGCGAAACAACACTGCAATCAAAACTTGCGGCATCAGGAGCGGCAGGGTAATTTGCCGAAAGCTTTGCCAAGGGTTAGCGCCGTCGATGGCATGAGCCTCATAAAGGTCTGCTGGAATAGATTGTAAGCCTGCTAGCAGGAGAATACTAATAAACGGCGTAGTTTTCCAGATATCGGCAGCAATAATCGCCAGCATTGCCAGCATCGGCTCTCCCAACCAGTTAATCTCCGATCTAATCAACCCTAATCTAGCTAGTAGATCGTTAATCACGCCATAGCGATCGTTAAAAATCCAAGCCCAAGCCACACCCATAACTGCTGTTGGCAAAGCCCAAGGCAGGATGGTAATTGTACGTACAACACCGCGTCCTCGAAAAGATTGATTCAGTACTAAGGCAATTCCCAACCCCAGCAGCAGTTCGAGGACAACAGAGGCGATACTAAACTCTGCTGTATGCATCATAGTTTCCCAAAACCGTCCATCAAAGGCCATCCTGGCATAATTGTGGAAGCCCGAAAAAACTGGTTTGAGTTGGGTGCCTAAATTTTGGGTGAATACACTCAACCAGAACGATCGAGCGATCGGATAGGCATATATTAGTAGTAGTACCAGGAATGCAGGTATGACTAACAGCCAACCTGTTAATTGTTCCCGCTGGCGGATTGCGTCTATTTTCATAACCATCCACTTCAAACGGGTGGTGCAAGCGCCACCCGAAAATTATGTTTAGTTGATCCCTACTAGCCTTTAGTTCCCAGCAATCGGCGAGTTTCATCTGCTGCCGCTTTCATTGCCCGTTCAGGAGTGAGCTGACTGGTAAAAGCTGCAGTAAGATATCGCTGGAGGATATCGGAAGCCTGATCGTATTGTGCGATCGGAGGACGTAAAACTGCCTTATCTAGTACCTCTAGCATTGTGGGAAGGAAGCTATATTTCTGAACCAACTGCGGATCTTTAAATAGCTCCCTTCGGGTAGGCAAACCACCCGCCATTAAGGTAAACTGGCGCTGAGCATCAGAGCTAGAAAAAAACTGAACAGCTCTCCAAGCTTGCTCTGGGTGTTTCGTCGTTTTGGCAATTCCCCAACCCCATCCGCCTTGGCAAGCTGCACTGCTTTGTCCTGGTGCGTGAACCATTGGTTTAAGACCAACTTTACCCCGCACGGGGGAATCCTCTTTATTTGCTAAATACCACACATAAGGCCAGTTACGCAAGAATACTGCCTCGCCACTTTGGAAGATGCGGCGGGTTTCTTCTTCCTGGTAGGTAACAACACCTGGAGCAGAAACTCCATCCCGAATGGTATTGACTAAAAACTGAACTGCCTGTATTGCTTCTGGTCGATCGAGCCCCACTTCCAAGGTATCGGGGTTTATCCAGAAGCCACCATAGCCCTTGAGAATTTCCACAAACATTGCTGAAGTGCCTTCATACTGACGCCCCTGCCAGAGGAAGCCTCGACGAACAACTCCTTGTTTTTGCAACGCTTGAGAAATCTGCATTAACTCGGCAAATGTGTCTGGCGGTTTAAAGCCAGCTTGCTCTAGTAAATCTTTGCGATAGTAAAGCATACCTGCATCGGTATGCACGGGTACCCGATACAGCCCACCACGATAACGCCCGCCTTCTAAATCGCCTCGGAGAAATTTTGCTTGTTCCTCTTTGGGGAATAGCTGTGAAAGCTCCATCAGCCAACCAGCAGCAGCAAACTTGGGCACCCAAACAATATCCATGTAAACCAAGTCGTAAGGAGAGCCACCTAAAAGAAAAGCAGAAGTATATAAGTCTTCCAATAAGTTAGTGGCATTTGGCCCTTCGATTAAGTTAATGCGAATATCTGAGTTTTTAGCCTCAAATTGCTTAATTAACTCTTTCCAAGTTGGCACTTCACTAGCACCAATCAAAAAAGTCAACGTGACTGGTTGCTGCGTTAGCCCAGGCAAGGCAAACAGTAACTTGATGCTCAGCAGGATGGCAACGAATAGCCCCAAGCTTTGCAGTAGTCTCTGTTTTAAACTGTGTTTTTGTCGTTTGCCCATATGTTTGTAGTGTCCTTTCGATCTACTGACATTGAATGACAGGATGACGGGTTAAATATGACACTAACCTGATATGCCACAGGCTTACCAGTCTGCTTCGATCCCTGATTAAAGGCTTTAGAAACTTCCTGCTGCGCTGTCCGATCGAGCATAAAATAACCAGAACTTCGTATCTGTTGAATATCAACCTTGCCTAATGGCAAAACCAGTACCCCAAAGCCTACACCCTTGGGCTCCGGCTTCGGGCACCACCACATCTCAGGCGGATACTTAATCGGTGGTATGGGGGAGTCGATTTTTTTAGTTACTAAATCTGGGGAAATTTGCTGAACTTTTTTCAGCCAGTTAGTAAACTCTAGGCTTGCAGCCTCATCAGATGTACCTTTTGGGTTGTAGGCATAAACGTTAGGCTGTGAAGAAGTCTGAAGCGTTGGGGTTGGCGGTGGAGTCGCAGTCGGTGTATGAGGGGTGATTTTTTTCTGCTGGGGACTGGGATTGGGAGAGATATTGAGATTAGGCTGCGTTCTATTTCGAGGTTTTGTTTCTACATGTGAAGCTTTGGGTGGGTTGTCTTGATTTGATGATGTAGCGCTTTGGCGTGGGGAGTCCCTTTTTATCTTTGGCTGGCGGATAAGTTGGCTGTCGGAGTACGAGTTAGCTGTATCTGGGTGTATTGGGATATACCCTAGTGGTAGGTTAGGTTGCAAAGGTTGTGTCAGCGGTAGCGAGGGCGGCAATGGTGGTGGCTGTGGTGGTTGTGGCAAACGATTCTGCTCTGCTGGTGTTAACTGCACCACTTTGACAGTCTCTGGCTTCTTAGGCTCTTCAGGTTTGCTGGAAGCAGATAAAATCGGCAAGTTAAGAGCCAGTAACCCGTGAATGCCTAAGGAGGCTAGGATGGCAATTAAATTTGGCTGACGCAAGGCTTGAAAGAATGACATAGCTGATGCTAATTGTTATTTACCTTTACTATTAACAGCGAAAAGTAAGGCAATTTGAGGGTAGGCCGATCGCTTAACCCTACATAAACTAACATATCTGGTAAAGTCGCCCGTTCTACTACCCAACTGCGCTCCAGCAACCCTCGCCCCTGTAGTACCTGCCAAACTTGCTCGTAAACCGAACTTACCTTGAGTAACACTACTACATCTGCCCAATCTAGAACTGCTTCCAACTCCCCCACAGTGTATAAAGCAGGTAGCACCACCAAGCGCTGATCCCGACTCGTCAAAGGTACTCCTAGGGCTGCTGCTGCCGCCAGTGGTGAGCAGACGCCTGGTACTGCTTCCACATCTACCCCTGGACGTAAATGTTGTAAAGTCTGAGCCAAATAACTAAAAGTGCTATAAAAGCTGACATCGCCTTCGGAGACAAAAGCCACATCTTGCCCCAGTTGCAAATAATGCCAAACTTGGGAAGCAGCCATCTGCCACGCTTGGGCGAGAATTTCGGTATCCTGTACATAAGGAAAAGTCAAGGCAAGCTGTAGCTGGTGTGGCTGTAGCCATTGCTTTACAATCAGTTGAGCCATTCCAGGCTTATCTTTTACTCCCGCAGGAAAAGCAACCACAGGCACCCGTTGCAGGATGCCCAGCCCTTTGAGGGTAATCAGTTCTGGATCGCCAGGACCTACACTAATACCATAAAGCTTGCCTGTTTGCACAATACAATCTAAAATAGTGTTACCAACTGTCATTTTGCCGGGATATTTGGAAGGCGCTATCGCCTACCGCCCGATGGAAAAATTCTTACAAGAGATGGGGTTCCCTACTGTAACAGTACCATTGCGACTGCGCGATTGGTTGCCAACTTTGGGAGGTCGATCGATGGTGCCTATTTTACGGCAACTCGACCTTACTGTGAAGAATATGTTGCAGCAATATAACGCTTCTCAAATTAATCTAATTGGGCATTCCGCTGGCGGATGGATTGCGCGAATTTATTTGGGAGAAAAACCTTATATTATTCACGGCGATGTTACTGAAGCAGCGGCTTTGTGGCACGCTCACCCTAACGTTGCCGCTTTGGTAACCCTGGGAACCCCCCATGTTAGCCAAGAGCGTTGGACTAGAAAAAACCTGGATTTTGTCAAAAACAACTATCCAGGAGGATTTTACCCCAAGGTTCGGTATATTTGTGTTGCTGGTAAAGCTATTTATGGTGGACGAGGGCGCGGCGGCTGGTTAGCTTACAGCAGTTATAAGTTGACTATAGGGCGCGGAGATACCTGGGGAGACGGCATCACACCAATTGAAGCAGCGCACTTGGAGGGAGCAACGAATTTGGTAATTGAAGGTGTTAAGCATTCCCCAAAAGCTGAGTTTTGGTACGGTTCTCCAGAGGCAATGCATCAATGGGTGTCGTATTTGGCATGAGATCTCGCATAAATGGGTTTAAGACCTCAGTATATCAAAATGGAAAATAGGCGATCCGATTGTAGAAGCCCAAGGTATAGTGCGTAGTGAGGACTGATGTCCTTACTACGAGCAGGTTGGTAGTAAGGACATCAGTCCTGTAAGGTTGAGGGTAGCAGTCCTCACTACGAGCAGGTTGGTAGTAAGGGCTTTAGCCCTTTGCACCGTTGAAAATCATCGAATAAATTAAAACATCTAACAAAGCCCGCTTTTTCATCTAGGCAATAAAGCATGATGATTTCCCATGAATTCGATTTCTCCACCCACTTTAGCCACAGCCTTACAATATTATAAGGCTGGTAGATTATTTCAGGCAGAACAACTTTGTCAGCAAATCCTAGCATTACAACCCGATAATGTGGATGCGTTGAACGGATTAGGAATTATTTCCTGTGAGATTGGCAGGTTTGAACAAGGCATTGCTTACTTTCAGCAAGCACTCGTTTTCAAACCAGACTATGTTTCTGCCCGGATAAATTTAGGTAATTTTCTTCAACAAGAAACTCTGATAGATGAGGCGATCGCACAATACCAAAAACTGATTGAACTAAAACCAGATTGTCTAGAAGCATATTTAAAAATGGGTTTGGCTTTGTTCGAGCAAGGCAAGCTCGATGAGGCGATTGATTGCTACAATAAAATCCTCACTTTCCAACCAGAACATATAAATGCCCTCTATTATAAAGGCATTGTTCTCCAAAATAACGACAAGCTTTCTGAAGCTATTGCTTGTTACCAGCATCTCCTCGCACTCCAACCAGAACATATAGATGCCCAATACAATCTCGGAATTGCTCTCCAAAACCACGGCAAGCTAGAGGAGGCAATTGACTGCTTCAGTCGGGTACTCGCATTACAACCAGAACATGCTAATGCTCGCTGGAACCGAAGTTTAGCTTTTTTGATTTCTGGGGATTTTACCAGAGGATTTGCTGACTACGAATATCGCTGGCAACGTCCTGATTTCGTCAAGGAAAATTTTTCTCTAGATAATTTTCGTCAGCCAGTTTGGGATGGTGAGAACCTGGAAGGTAGCACAATTTTAATTCATGGCGAACAAGGTTTTGGCGATACAATTCAGTTTATTCGCTTGCTGCCCTTAGTGAAACAAAGAGGAGGTAAAGTTATTTTTGGTTGCCCGCTCCCACTTATCCAACTGCTTCAGGGGACTTGTGGGATTGATAAACTGGTAACTCAAGGTGCTTTCATGCCCAACTTTGACGTCCACGTAGCGCTGTTGAGTCTGCCCCACATCCTGGGAATCACCCTAGAAACTATACCCGCCCAAGTACCTTATTTACCCGTACCTAAATTAAAAATTGATTTGCCAGAAATACCTAATACCCAGTTGAAAGTTGGGATTGTTTGGGGAGCGGGTAAATTAGGCGATCGCAAACGTGCTACTATTGCCAGCATTCGCTCCTGTGAATTAAACTATTTTCTCCAGCTCTTGGCTCTACCAGAAATTGCCCTTTACAGTTTGCAGAAAGAAATCAAACCAGCAGATAAGGAATTCCTCGAATCCCTGCCACGGGTACAGGATTTGAGTAACCAACTGCGTAACTTTGCTCATACAGCGGCAGCTATAGCAAAATTAGACTTAGTGATTACAGTTGATACATCTGTTGCTCATCTAGCTGGCGCACTAGCAAAGCCAGTTTGGGTACTTCTACCTTTTGCTGGCGACTGGCGCTGGATGCAGAAACGCTCTGACAGCCCTTGGTATCCTACTATGCGTCTGTTTCGTCAACCACACCCTGGTGATTGGGCAGCAGTATTCGCAGAAGTTGTCACTGCTATTCTTGACAAAATTACATCCTTCAACAAATCTAGGTGATGAGTAACAACTCTTTTTCAATAATTTTACCAGTTTACAATCTAGCCAGCTTGATAACAAAGACTTTAGACAGCATCGAAGAAAGTATTGATTTTTATTACAAAATTGACAACAACCCCAAGTTAAATGCTGAGGTGATTGTTGTCAATGATGCCTCCACAGATAACACGCTAGATGTAATTAGTAAATATGCTAAAGACAAAAAACATTATAAAATATTGAACCAGGTCAAAAAATTAGGTATTGGTTCGGGTAGAAATACAGGTGTTAAAGCCTCGATCGGCAATTTTTTATTTTTATGCGATGGAGACGATTTTTACTTAAAAGAACATATTTATTTATGTCTGTGGGTTTTTAACTATTCAAAAAACCGTGATAAAGTGCTCGATAATCTGGCAGATTTACCTCAGGCACTTGCCGATAAGCTCCGATCTGTCAGGTTGCCAGTTCAGCCAGTTGACGTTGTAAAAACTAAAGTAAAAATAAAGGAGAAACTTCATCCTTATTGGCAGGATGCTATAGAAAATACCATTGCTCTTAATGCCTGTGTCACTAGAAAGTGCCATGAATTTGTTGGTGGTTTTCCTGAAAGTTATGTTTATAAAAGACTTGGGCGCAATGAAGACCAAGCTTATTTTCTTGGTTGGATAGGGCAGTTTTATAAGATTTACAAGCTGAATATAGAAACAGTAGAGTACATGAGATATCCTGGTAATAATTTAGATAGACAACTGAAAAAGTTTCAAACAGAGCCTAGTAAATACGATTTTGAAGAAGATTTGACTCCTGAACTGAAAAGATTATATCAACAAACAGAAAATATCCTCGAAAGAAGGTTGTTATACCTGAAAAATAAATATCAAGTAATTCAAGAAGCAACATCTCTATCAATAGGCAAGGGGCAAGGACAAGCTACTCAAGATATTGAACTCGCTATTAAGTATCATCAACAGGGGAATCTGTCAGAAGCAGAGCAGTTGTACCGTCAAATTTTGCAGCAAGAACCGGAGAGCGATCGAGTTCTTCACTTACTAGGCGTGCTATACTACCAAAGTGGTAATGTAGAAGCAGCAATTAACCTATTTCAGCAAGTTCTCAAGCTGAAACCAGATTATGCAGTAGCACACAACAACTTGGGACTAGCTCTATTGCAAGAAGGCAGAGTTGATGAAGCAATTGAGCATTACCAACAAGCTGTTGCCCTCAAACCCAACTCTGTTGAATTTCAAAAAAATCTCAGGGCGGCACAGAAAAGTAAGTTCTAGGGAACAGGCTTGTAGTAAGGGCTTTAGCCCTTTGAGGACTGGTGAGGATAAGCGTTAGCCTACCTACCGAAAAATGGGGGAGTATGAGGGGGTAATCTCGAAGCCAGTTTAAAGCATGGGGATGAAAGATTACCCCTTCATCATAACTACCCCTGGCGGGCTATCGGGTAAATTTCACTGTCGGACAAATTTAATTTCAGAAGATGACCGATCGCTCACCTATATGGTACTATCGAATAAAATATTTGACTGCATCGTGCAACCGTTAGAGAAGAACAAGGCTGATTGGTTGGTATCCTAGCCCGCCCGGAAATTAATTTCCGGGCTAATAGCTAAAGTCCATTAAAATGGACTGAAATTGTTAAATAAAACGGACTTATCTCAATTTAATTAAATAATGCTACACTTAGTTAGGATTATTTTTTTGTCAACTCAAGGCAAGGAGAAATGCTTTGATATCAGGCAGAGCCAGCATTTTCACCCCCAGAGAGCCCATAAGAATAATTAGTCCTCTTTCAGAGGACTTGAGCTATTAGCCAGCGATTTGAATCGCTGGCGGGCTGTCGGGCAAATTTTACTGTCGGATAAATTTCACTTCAGAAGATGACCGATCGCTCACCTATATGGTACCATTGAATAAAATATTTTTCTGCATGGTGCAACCGTTCGAGAGATCGATCGCTCACCTATATGGTACCATCGAATAAAATATTTTTCTGCATCGTGCAACCGTTCGAGAGATCGATCGCTCACCTATATGGTACCAGTGAATAAAATATTTTTTTGCATCGTGCAACCGTTCGAGAAGAACAAGGCTGATTGGTTGATATCCTATCCCGCCCGGAAATTAATTTCCGGGCTAATAGCTAAAGTCCATTAAAATGGACTGAAATCGACTCAAATATTACCCCAAAAAACTACCATGATAACCGATCGCTCCTCCATCGACTACTTTCTCAATGGGCAAAAAAATCCCCTAGAGTCTAAACAAATTCCTGCTTATCAGCCCCAAGCAGGTACAGCATTAACTACTTCAGTAAATAGCTTTTCTTCAGCTAGCTCTAGTAACGTAAACCCTGGCAGTAACCCAATTGGAAGTTTTTTAGGCAATTTATGGCAGCGGATAACAGGCACGGGGAAAATAAATTCTCCTCTGGCATCTCAGCCAGAAGTAATGAAAGCTTATCAGTCGGTTTTAGATAATACTCCTTTTTCCGATATTAACGCTAATCTACCGGGAATTTATTATAGTAACCTAGCCTGGGGAGACTACGACAACGATGGCAAATTGGATATCTTGTTTACAGGCAGAGATAGTTCAGACAACCGCATCAGTAAAGTTTATCGCAATACGGGTAGTGGTTTTAGCGACATCGGTGCTAATCTGACTGGTGTTGACTATGGCTCCGTGGCATGGGGAGACTATGATCATGATGGAAAGTTGGATATCTTGCTGACGGGCGATATTAGTCCAGACCACCCGATTACTAAAGTTTACCGCAACACGGGTAGTGGTTTTAGCGACATTGGTGCTAATCTGTCGGGTGTTTGGGTTAGTTCTGCCGCATGGGGAGACTACGATAATGATGGTAAATTGGATATCCTGCTGACGGGGGCTGATAGTTCGGGGAATTTCATCAGTAAAGTTTACCGCAACACGGGCAGTGGTTTTAGCGATATTGGTGCCAATTTGCCGGGAGTTGTCTACGGCTCGGTAGCGTGGGGAGATTACGACAAGGATGGCAGATTAGATATCCTGCTCACAGGAGTTGATAGTTCAGCTAACTATATTACTAAGATATATCGCAACACGGGTAGCGGTTTTAGCGATATCGGTGCCAATCTCCCAGGTGTTTTCCATAGTTCGGTGGCATGGGGAGATTACGATAATGATGGGAAATTAGATATTCTGCTGACAGGTGAGGATAGTTCGGGCAAATATATTAGTAAGGTATATCGCAACACGGGCAGTAGTTTTAGCGACATCGGTGCCAATCTTACTGGAATTGCTCTAGGTTCCGTGGCATGGGGTGATTACAATAACGATGGGAAATTGGATATCCTGCTGACGGGAGATGATAATTCAGCTAACCGCATCGCTAAAGTGTACGGTAACACGGGCAATGGTTTTAGCGACATCGGTGCCAATCTGCCGGGGATTGATAATAGTTCGGTGGCATGGGGAGACTACAATAATGATGGCAAGTTGGATATCTTGCTGGCGGGAGATGATGGTTCAGTTAACTATGTTACTAAGGTGTATGGCAATCTCTCTACTACTGTCAACACCCCACCGACAGCTCCTAGCTCCCTTGGCGCTAAAGTAACTGGGGACACAGTTACTTTCAATTGGAATCCTGCTAGTGATAATCAAACCCCAACGGCTGGTTTAACTTACAACCTGAGTGTTGGCACTACACCTGGAGGTTCTGATGTAGTTGCCCCGATGTCACTGGCTTCAGGTAATCGACAAATAGCGCAATTAGGAAATACAGGTAGCAATACCAGTTGGACGCTGACTAATTTAACACGGGGACAAACATATTACTGGAGCGTACAAGCTGTTGATAATGGCTTCGCTGGTTCAAGTTTTACTTCAGGATCTAGTTTTACTGTACCCCTATTGCTATTTTCCGATATTAATGCCCCTATTACTGGTGTTACTAGGGGCTCAGTGGCATGGGGAGATTATGACAATGATGGCAAATTAGATGTTCTAGTAACGGGATTGGATAGTTCAAACAACCGGATTGCTAAGGTATATCGCAATACTGGTAGTGGGTTTAGTGATATAGGTGCCAATCTAGATGGTGTTTACAATAGTTCGGTGGCGTGGGGAGACTACGATAAAGATGGAAAATTGGATATCCTGCTTACTGGATTGGATAATTCAGATAAGTTTGTTTCTAAGATATACCGCAATACTGGTAGTGGGTTTAGTGACATTAACGCCAATCTGACTGGGGTTGACAATGGTTCAGTGGCATGGGGAGATTATAATAATGATGGGAAGTTAGATATCCTGCTTACGGGATTCGATCGTTTGGGAAACCGTATCGCTAAAGTGTACACTAACGTAGGTAGTGGTTTTGCCGACTTCAACAACGCCAATCTGACTGGTGTTGCCTATGGTTCCGTGGCATGGGGAGATTATAATAATGATGGGAAATTAGATATCCTGCTTACTGGATTGGATAATCAGGGCGATCGTATTGCCAAAGTATATCGCAATACTGGTTTTGGTTTTTTTGACATTGGTGCCAAACTAGATGGTGTTTACCAGGGTTCCGTGGCATGGGGAGATTACAACAATGATGGGTATTTAGATATCTTGCTCGCGGGTGAGGATAAATTAGGCAACCCCATCACGAAAATATACAGCAATACTGGTGGTAATGGGTTTAGTGACATTGGTGCCAATATTACTAATGTTACTCAACCTTCCATAGCATGGGGAGACTATGACAATGATGGGCGTTTGGATATCCTGGTGACGGGAAGTGATAATTCCGACAACCTCATTGCTAAAATTTTCCGCAACCCCATCACCAAAGTGTACCGCAACACAGGAAGTGGTTTTAGCGACATCAACGCCAATCTCTCTGTTGCCGGGGGTTCCGTAGCATGGGGAGACTACGACAACGATGGGCGTTTGGATATCCTGCTCACAGGACAAGGTAGTTCATTCAACCCCATCACCAAAGTGTACCGCAATCTTGCTACGACAGCCAATACCGCACCCACCGCACCCACAGGGTTATCCTCTCACTTTACTGACTACTCTGTTACTCTGAGCTGGAATCTCGCTAGTGATGCTCAAACTCCAGTAACTGGTTTAACTTACAACCTCAGAGTGGGCACCGCACCTGGAGGTTCCGATATCATTGCCCCGATGTCACTAAGTTCAGGGAATAGACTACTAGCGCAATTAGGAAATACCGACAGCAATAGCAGTTGGACGCTTGCGTTGACTAATTTAACACGCGGTAATACTTATTATTGGAGCGTACAAGCCATTGATACAGCTTTGGTTGGGTCAACCTTTGCTACAGAAGGCAGTTTTACGGTACCACCGCTATTTTCTGATTTCAACGGTGATGGCAAAACAGACTTAATCTTGCGTAACTATGCTACTGGTGAAAATGTATTCTGGTTTATGAACGGCGCTACTCTCTTATCTTCTCAAGACCTTCTCCCTGCGGTAAACGATCCCAATTGGCATCTAGAAGGCACGGGTGATTTTCAAGGCAATGGCAAGACAGATTTAGTCTGGCGCAACTACCAAACCGGACAGAATGTTATCTGGTTTATGGATGGTACTAAGCTAACTTATTCCCAGTTTATTTTACCTGTGTTAGACACGAATTGGCAGATAGAAGGCACGGGTGATTTTAATAACGATGGCAAAACCGACTTAGTTTGGCGCAACCACAAAACTGGGCAGGATGTTATCTGGTATATGGATGGTACTAACCTCAAGTCTTACCAGTCAATTCAATCTGTCAATGATTCTAATTGGCAGATTGTCGGCACGGGAGATTTTAACGGTGATGGGAAAATTGATTTAGTGTGGCGTAACCAGGCTACTGGTGAAGATGTAATTTGGTTTATGAACGGGGGTAATTTATCATCGTGGCAAGATATTCAATCTGTGAGCGACACGAATTGGCAGATAAAAGGCACGGATGATTTTAATAACGATAGGTTTACAGATTTAGTGTGGCGCAATTCTAAGACTGGTGAAAATGTGGTTTGGTTTATGAATGGTACGAAATTAACTTCGGCGCAGGATATGTTATCGGTGGGTGATTTGAATTGGGATATTGTGGGATAGAATGATTTTTCTGCCTCTACATATAGCGGTTCGTAGGGGCAATCCCCCTGTGGTTGCCCCTATATATGCCCAGTTTGCGTAAGTCTTGTGTACTTAGGGTGCTAAATTTTGAGGAAAATGCCAATAATGGATTGAAATTAATGGTTTTTAGGCTGATTGGTTGATATCCTATCCCGCCCGGAAATCAATTGCAGGGCTAATAGCTAAAGTCCATTAAAATGGACTGAAATTGTTAAACAAAACGGGCCGATCCTAATGTCATTAAATAATGATACACTTAGTTAGGATTACTTTTTTGTCAACTCAAGGTAAGGATAAATGCTTTGATATCAGGCAGAGCCAGCATTTTCACCCCCCAGAGGGCCAATAAGAATGATTAGTCCTCTTTCAGAGGACTTGAGCTATTAGCCTGGGGTTTGAACCCCAGGCGGGCTGTCGGGCAAATTTTACTGTCGGATAAATTTCACTTCAGAAGATGATCGATCGCCTATATGGTACCATTGAATAAAATATTTTTCTGCATCGTGCAACCGTTCGAGAAGAATAAGGTTGATTGGTTGGTATCATATCCCGCCCGGAAATTAATTTCCGGGCTAATAGCTAAAGTCCATTAAAATGGACTGAAATTGTTAAAGACAACGGGCTTATCCTAATGTCATTAAATAATGCTATCCTTAGTTAGGATTACTTTTTTGTCAACTCAAGGTAAGGAGAAATGCTTTGATATCAGGCGGAGCCAGTGTTTTACCCCCAGAGGGCTGATAAAAATGATAGTCCTCTTTCAGAGGACTTGAGCTATTAGCCAGGGGTTTGAACTTTACTCCTGACTCCTGACTCCTGACTCCTGACTCCTGCTATAACCCGCCAGGGGGTGCAATTTTTCCGATAACCCGCCAGGGGTTTAAACCCGCAGCTTATAGCTAAAGTCCTCTTTTAGAGGACTACTCATAGTTAGGAGGGATGATTGTACTTCACCGAAAATTGCGGTTTAATGAGGATGGCGAATATAGATAGCATCTTGATGGCTCTCTGGCGACTGTATTATCATCTAGTTTGGGCAACAAAAGAGCGTCTACCTCTGATTCATCCTAATCAAGAGGCTGACCTTTACCGTTATCTAATCGGCAAAGCTGATTCTCTCCGCTGTATCGTCCATTGTTTAAATGGCATAGAAGATCATGTTCATTTAGTAGTTTCTATTCCGCAGACTCTCTCAGTTGCTGATTTTGTCAAACAGATCAAAGGTAGTAGTTCTCATTATCTTAATCAGGCTTTTCCAGCTAATTCAAACAATTTTGGTTGGCAGCAAGGATATGGTGTGTTTTCCCTAGGAAGTAAGCAATTAGAACAAGCTGTGGTTTACGTGCAAAATCAGAAAGAACATCATTTAAATAAAACAACGATCGCATCTCTAGAAAGAATCGATCGTGAAGACGATCCCCCAACTCGCTGGCATTCTACCTAGGCGGAGAGGCAATATCTTTTACCTCGGATACCAACCAATCAGCCCACTACCTTTTAATTTCAGTCCATGTTGTCCATGTTAATGGACTGAAATCCGTACCGCGCTACGGGCTGATCCTAATGTCATTAAATAATGCTACACTTAGTTAGAATTACTTTTTTGTCAACTCAAGGTAAGGAGAAATGCTTTGATATCAGGCGAAACCAGCGTTTTCACCCCCAGATGGCTGATAAAAATGATTAGTCCTCTTTCAGAGGACTTGAGCTATTAGCCAGGGGTTTAAACCCCTGGCGAACCCAACTCTAGGGGATATTTCACGTTGGGTTGAGCGGTAGCGAAACCCAACCTACAATCTATAATTAGATTATTTACCAGTCATTTTACCATGAAAACTCCCTGGATTAAAAACTTGTGCCAGTTTCACGTTGGTGTCCTATTTTGCCTAGTATCCTCTGCGCCAACGGTAGCCCAAATCAAGCCGGATACAACTTTGCCGCAAAATTCTCAAGTTACACAACTGGGTAATGTTCGTTTTATCCAGGGTGGTACGACAGCAGGTAATAATTTATTCCACAGCTTTAGTGAGTTTTCTGTTCCCACTGGAAGTGCGGCTTTATTCAATAATGCTTCTACTATTCAGAATATATTTACTCGGGTGACGGGTAGCTCGATTTCTAATATTGATGGGTTATTAAAAGCTAACGGCACGGCTAATTTATTTCTGCTCAACCCTAATGGAATCATTTTTGGCAAGAATGCCCAGTTAAATATTGGTGGCTCTTTTGTCGGTACTACGGCAAATGCTATGCAATTTGGTAGTCAAGGTATTTTCAGTGCTTCTCTCCCTAATAGCCCTGCATTATTGACGGTTGAGCCCTCAGCTTTTCTGTTTAATCAAATAGCAAATCAACCCATAACTATTAATTCACAAGGTTCTAAAAATGTCGGGCTAGCAGTTCCCAATGGTCAGAGTTTGCTGATTTTGGGAGGTAATATTACTTTAGATGGGGGGCGCTGTCACTGCTCCGGGGGGTCGAGTTGAGTTAGCTGGAGTAGCGACATCGGGAACAATAGGGCTGAATAATGATACCAATAATTGGCGTTTAACTTTTCCCAATGGTGTAGGCAGAGCTGATATATTACTGGCGAATAACTCTCATGTCAATGTTCGTGGTAATGGTGGTGGCAGTATCGCTATTACTGCTGATAATTTACGGATGAGCCTTGGAAGTCAACTGATAGCGGGAATAAGTTCAAATGTTTTTTCTCCTAGCAGTCAGCCAGGAAATATTGAAATTAATGTAACTAATTTAGTAAACCTGAGCGATGGCATCTTAATTTCCAACCAAGCACTCAAGGGTGCTAGAGGTGACAGCGGCAATATTAATATCACTGCTGGTTCGCTTTTGGCGACAAATTTAACTTCCCTGGATACCAGAAACCTTGGTGATGGGAATGCAGGTAATGTAAATATCGCTGCCGCTGATACTGTCTCATTTGACCAAAGTTCAATCCTGAACAGCGTAGAGCAGCGATCGCTCATTTCACCTACTATTAATATCACTGCTAAAACACTATCATTATCCAATAATTCTGCCATAGATACCAGAACCCAAGGACATGGTAATGCTGGCACCGTGACGATTAATGCCAGTGATATCTTCAACATCGATCGAAGTAAGATTTATATAAATGTAGAAAAACAACTACTGACAGTAGGGAATGGTGGCAATCTGAGTATTAATACTAATCAACTTAATATTACCAATGGCGGTCAAATAATTGCTAATACTACAGGGATAGGCAACGCCGGATTGGTTAATATTAACGCTGGGGTTGTCGATATTTCAGGAAGCGATCCTCTAAATAAAAAATCCTCCGGAATCTTAACATCTACTGCTGCTGATGGTAAAGCTGAGAACATCATAATTAATACTGGTAGATTCCGAATCGCCAATGGGGCTGTTTTGAGCGCTAGCAGTACGGGAAATAAACAGGGTGGCAACATTACCATAAATGCTACTGGTACAATTGAGGCAGTGAATGACGGACAACTTTTAACTACAACAACCGGCAGCGGGGGCGGTGGTAATATTACTCTGAAAGCTGAAGATATTTCTTTAGCTAATGACACTCAATTATCTGCTAGCGCTGCCGGAACAGGAAAAGCCGGAAATGTCAGCGTTCAAGCTAATCATAATCTCTCTTTAACCAATGGCGCACAAATAACAGCCAGCAGTTCTGGGATATCGAATGCTGGCGACATTCTTAACATAACTGCCAACTCTCTGAATATAGACAATAGCTCTATTATCACCAGCAGCACTTCTGGTAATGGTGGAAATATTGCCAACATCCAGGTACAAGACTTGCGACTGCGAAACAACAGTCAAATTTCTACCAGTGCCGGGACAGATAATAATGGTGGTGGTAATGGCGGTAATATCAATTTTAATATAGGAACATTAGTCGTTATAGAAAACAGCTCGATAAAAGCTCAGGCTTATGCTGGTACAGGCGGCAATATTCAGATCGTGACTCAAGGATATTTTCTGACACCAGATAGTGTTATTAGTGCTAGTTCCCAAAAGGGAATTAATGGCGTGGTTAATGTACAAAATTTAGGGTTTGGTGTCACAAATAGCTTTACCATATCTAGGGGTAATTTTTTTAATGGAACCCAAACTATAGCCAACAGTTGTCTGATAAGTAGGAACAGACAGCGGGGTAAGTTCACAGTTACAGGCTTAGATACTTTACCCATTACTCCCTATACTAACTTCGATCTCTGGTATGCTCTGCCTAGAGGTGGGGTAGCTGAGGGAGGCTCAAACCAATCACCAGTCACCCGTCAGCTACAGCCCATCACTATATCAAAATGGAAAATAGGCGATCCGATTGTAGAAGCCCAAGCTATAGTGCGTACTGCTGATGGTCGTACTTTACTAAGTTCGGTGTCTGAAAAAGCACAGCCGGAATCAGTTAATTCGTTGATTTGTCATCCCAGTGAAGAGAACTCTAAATCATAAATCAGGTTATGGTCGTGAGCAGCAAGCTTTTTTACTTTAGCCCTGTAAGGTTGATTGTAGGTTGGGTTGAGCGATAGCGAAATCCAACATTACCATCGGCAGAGAGTTAAGTTTTCTCACTTGACTTAACCTACTCAACATAATTTCCGATCGATCTCTAACAGGACTTACGCAGACTGGGCATATGTAGGGGCAACCACAGGGGGATTGCCCCTACCACCCGCTATATGTAGTAGGGGCAACCACAGGGGGATTGCCCCTACCACCCGCTATATGTAGTAGGGGCAACTA
>CASBRB010000421.1 GCA_949127975.1 Oscillatoriales cyanobacterium PMM_0019
ATAGCTAAAGTCCATTAAAATGGACTAAAATCCTTACCCTTTTCTTTGCCTTTTTGGTGAATAGTCCTCTTTAAGAGGACTTGAGCTATTAGCCTCTGGTTTGAACCAGAGGCGGGCTGTCGGACAACTTTCAGCCCGATTATCGGTAAACTTTTTTTACATGCTTGCCATCACAACTTGTTGAAATTGCTTGAGTATGTGAGTTTGTAAGTCCATAAACGTATCGATATCGTTATCGATTTGTTCCATACGCTTTTGCCGTAGGTTTAAGCTATTGAGTTGTTGGATTTTCTCAATCCGCCTATCCATAGACTCCATAAAATTATCGGATAGCCGCTCTAATTCTTCTTGCAATTCCGCGCTTTTCTTCATCAGAAAGAGAGCTGTATCAGAGCGAGTAGCGACTCTGCCTTGCTGGAGATACTGATTGCAGATTTCTTCCAGAGATTCAATTTGAGTTTTTCTGACAATCTCAAAAGCTTTCTGCCTGTATTCAAACTCAGTTTTAACTAATTGCAGTTCTCCCTTAATTACAGCCATTCTTCGTTCGTCTGGGAAAAACCTTTGGAATAAATTCATTTGCTTGTCAATTAATCGATCGACTACACCCTGAACGTAATTAGAAGTATGAGCAACTACATGGCTGCTGGAATTCTGCAAATCATTGTTCACTTTGGCTAAGGAACCATTCATGTAAACTCTTTCGATTTTCCCGGACATAATTAACTCCTGATTCAGTTGATGTTTGTTTGTTGTCGGGGCAGTAACAGTAGCACTGCCCCAAGATGGAAATCAGATCCTTATTTCGGCAAAGTTCTGATAAAATCTTTTAATTGCCTCACCCCTCGATTTACCACACGATTAGCTTTCATTTTGACAACTTTATTCTCCATTACAGCTGGTGCCATTCCTTCTTGATACTTGGAGTATTCTCGATCCAACTTTTTAGCTAAATTGCGATTAACAAACTGAAAACTATTCACATACTCTAATAACTCCTCTTGCGCTTTAGTAGCGATTTCATTCGCGATTTTGTCCACAGTCTCCTGCCACTTGGGATGGATAGCAGCTTCGGATATTGCTTTGTTAAACTGTTCGTTGACGGAATTCCGAATCAGTTCTTCCAGTCTCCGATTTTCCTCTGCTTCTCGATCGACTGTGTAAGTTAAATCTTGGATTTTCCGTTTTTATTTTAGAATTACTTGACTCTGTTTCCTGGCTAAAATGACATCGTAAGAGCCACTACTAGACATCATCGTGACTAAGATGGGAGAGATTTCTAGCATGAGAAACAGCGCTCTGATTAACCAACTAGCCTTACCGATAGCAGGATTAGCCTCGCTTAACTTCTCTAAAGTGTTAAATTCCATGAGAAAGCTATTGGCGTTTTGCTGTGCTGATGTGATTTTCTGTAACTCTTGTGCTTTTTCTCCTTGTAGCTTTTTGATGCGATCGCGATTTTCTTCAATCAGTTGATTGTTTTTATCGCGTAGGGCAGTTAATTCTCGATCGATTTCATCAAACTCAGCCTTCTTCTCAGCATAAACAGGGCCTTTACCTTGCTTATGAGTACCATCCGTTCCTTCCGCTTCCCCCTTAAATTCTTCGTACCTGAGTTTTCTTTCTTTTTCCTTAGCAGCAGTTTCAGATTGGAATTGTTTAATTTCTTCTTCTAGTTTGGGAATATCTGAAAATCTTTCTGTTAGCTTCTGTTCTTCCTCCTTAGTATCTTTGGCGTTTTCTTGAGCAATTTGGTAATTAATCTCATTCTGAAATAACCTTAATTCTAGAGGTACAGAGATTACAGCAGAGATTATACCTGCCATGAAAAGTCTCGGCACTGCTACCACAAGCTGGTTGAAAAAGTTATCTTTCTCTTTTTTCATGTTGGTAACAATCGATTGGTCGAGATTGAAGATTGTTGTTCCCCATAACAAACCGATAGGAACAGCTATCTCAATAGATTTAAATACAGTATATAGAGCATAGCTCCCAGAAATGGAACCATAAATACTGGTAAATAAAATTGTTGTTCCTTTTCTGGCAAATTTACCCCAGTCTGTATCGCAACCCTTCTTTCTGAGGATTTGAATATTGGCTCCCGAACAACGAGCTAAAAATTCTATCAGTTTATTTTGTTTCATCGCTCTTACCTATCATTTCAAAAGAATCGATTATTTTTTGAAGGTGTAAAAGTTACCTAGTAAAGCAACTGTCTGGAATTTAAATCCCACAAACTCTGTAGTGTATAGGCTACAGAAGATAAAATTTTTCGTGTCAGTGTTCAGATCGACAAGTTCTTTAACATGCTTCCCTTGACTAAATACAAAAGCTTTACAAGCGGTTTTTTCTATACCGCCCATGTCATCGCACATTTGGCTGTAAGCGTAGTTAATGTAGCCCGTCTTATTGGGATTGGTTAGTGACAGTAACCCAAGAGCGGATATTCCAAAAATTGCGGCTTTAATTTGCATGGGGTTCTCCACTTAAGTTGATGTGGATATAAGCTTCTGACAAAAGTTGCATATTAATCCCCCAATCTCTCCTGCATAATAGGAGAAACCAGAAAAAATTGATTGACTTTACCTGTTAAAATTGGGTAGGGTGTAGGATTATTTCGCTAGAAGCCTTATGTACTTTAATCAGGCAATTTGAGAGTTTTATGCAAGTGAGCTAGGGAAATTTAATTTATTTTTGGTTCCGCACACTCACTAGCTGGTTTGGATGCCTGATATTGCTATATCACTAGGGTGGTGGTGATTTATGCTTTCTTAGGCAGGAATTTTTGTATAGTTCTTCGTAGGGGCGCGTCCCGCCATGCCCTGCTAAGTATGTGCGATGGCTAAATTCCCTACACCGGAGGGCAACCACGGGGGGTTTGCCCCTACATCGGAGAACAACCACGGGGGGTTTGCCCCTACAATAATATTTTTTGGGCTACCAGCCTAAAACGGGACAGTTTTGAGGCAGGGGGGCTTTCTTGCAGGGGGGCTTTCTTGCAGGGG
>CASBRB010000422.1 GCA_949127975.1 Oscillatoriales cyanobacterium PMM_0019
AAAGGTGGCTTGGCGTTAAGTCGTTACTCAGCATCTGCAACCCTTCTCGTGCTAATCCTGTTGTGTATCTTTGTCTTTCCACATAAGCCTGCAAAGAAAGTACATTGAAGTGCTAAGAGCATCAATATCTGCATCGCAAACGTGGATGAATTTGGATGAATTTGGATGAATTTGGATGTATCTGCGTGTATCTGCGTTCGCAAAATTTGATATCTAACCACCAATAGCTTACTTTTTTGTGCTGAGCTTGCGCGGAAATACCATTGAGAAGTAAGCTCAAATAACAGGAAATTTGCAGGATTTATACGTGTCCACAACAGAGCATTTAATCAAAGTTGGTTCACTAGAATTTTTTTATCGGGAAGCTAACCCGATTGGCAGTAATAACAACCGTGTGGTGCTACTACTTCACGGTTTGCCTTCTCAGAGTTATACTTGGTCTGCGGTTATGCCCGCCTTAGCCGAAAAAGGTTTTAGAGCTATAGCACCCGACTGGATTGGTTTTGGCTTCTCGTCTAAACCAGATCGGCGAGACTTTGCTTATACACCTGATGCCTTTATAAACGCCTTAGCAGAATTCATTCAAGTCCTGGAATTAGAGCAATTTTCTCTAGTAGTGCAAGGATTCTTAGGCTCTGTTGGGATTCAATACGCCTTGCGTCACCCGACTCAGATAGAGCGCTTGGCAATCCTGAATGCGCCAGTGTCATCGGCAGCAAAGTTGCCTTGGAAAATTCAGCAACTAGGATTGCCTCTGGTAGGTGATATGCTGACTCAAGACCCCCTGTTGGTCGATCGCACTCTAGAGAGTGGCAGCCGTTACAGAGTACCAGATAAGGACTTAGATGTCTACCGCCGTCCCTTCCTAAAAAGTTCAGATGCGGGTCGATCGCTCTTAGCCACTGTGCGGAATCTCCAGCTCCAGCCATCAATGGCAGAACTAGAATCTACCTTTAGACAGTGGACAAAGCCAACCAAGCTTATCTGGGGGATGAAAGACCCCTGGCTACCATTTAGCCTGGCAGAAAATCTAGCTAGTTCCCTCCAGAAAGCAGAACTGACCCCACTGGAAGAAGCAGGGCATTATCCTCAAGAGCATTGGTCTGCTAAAGTAAGTGAAGCACTTCTCCCCTTTCTGCGCAGTCAGATAATTTAATAGTATATGGGATGATCAGTTTTGTTATACAGATTCCCAAAATAGGATTATGGCAAATCATCGATCCATTCTCGCCTTGATACTAGCCTTTGTGGCTGCGTTTGTAGTTAGTTGTGGTAGCCCTTCAGAGGCTAAGGTTCCAACCTATACCCCTACTCAGTTAGAAAAGATCCAGGGAGACGTTTCTGGAATTGACGCTTTGCGCGATCGTATGCCCGAATTGGCAACTATGATCCAAAACCGGGATTGGAATAACGTCGAGTCTTTCATCCACGGTCCCCTCGGTGAACTGCGATTTAAGCTGAATACTGTAGCGCGGGAACTCCTGCCCAATGCCCAAAAACCGGCATTAGATAAAGCCAAAGAAGTGTTTACCCACTTCAACGAGCTTGATGAAGCCGCTCAAAAGGGTAGTTACGATGCCGCCATCCGCAGCTATGCAAAAGCGATTCAGGACTTTGACGCTTACTTAGCTCTACCGCCCAAGGCTTCAGCATAGAAGGTTAGGTAAGATGAGCCATGTAGTGGTGATTGGGTGTGGTGTAGTTGGAGCGACAATCGCCTATGAACTCAGCTTAGTTCCAGGACTATCGGTTACCGTTCTAGACAAACAACTACCCGCCCAAGGTGCCACTATGGCAGCACTAGGCGTCCTGATGGGCGCTATCAGCCACAAAGTCAAGGGCAAAGCGTGGCAGATGCGACAAACCAGCATCCAACGCTACGAAACCTTGATTCCAGAGCTAGAAGCCCTCACTGCTCGTCACATCCCCTTCAATCGCCAGGGTATCCTGATGCTTTGCTTTGAAGGGGATAATTTAGCAAGTTGGGAAAAGCTGATAGAAATTCGCCTGTCTCAGGGTTGGCAGTTGGAAATGTGGGATACTGCCCAAATCAAATCCAACTGCCCTCATTTGAATTGCGATAAAATTACTGCTGCTGTTTATTCTCCTCAAGATAGACAAGTAGATCCCGTAGCTCTGACTTTAGCTTTGGTTGAGGCGGCACAGCACAACGGTGTTACCTGCCATTTTGGTGTCACAGTCTTGGGAACAACAGTTGAGGATGTCTGCCCTAGAGTCTGTCGCCAGATTCAGACAACAGTAGGGCAACTAGAGTGTGATTGGTTAATAGTAGCAGCGGGTTTAGGTTCTACCCCGCTGACAGCATCCTTAAAACAGTATGTTGATATTCGCCCAGTGTTAGGGCAAGCAATACATCTCCAACTGCCACATCCCATCGGACATACCGATTTTCAGCCCGTAATCACAGGTAATGATGTCCACATCGTACCAGTGGGTAAGGGAGAATACTGGGTAGGTGCGACAGTAGAGTTTCCCACCGATGGGGATGAGGTGGTGGCAGATGCTAGTCAACTGGATGCGGTGATGCAGCAAGCTTATACATTCTGCCCAGCCTTAGCCGAAGCTACTATAATTAGAAGTTGGTCGGGGTTACGTCCTCGTCCCGAAGGACTCCCAGCACCAATTATTGGTCATCTTCCCGGTTACAGTAATGTTCTCTTAGCTACAGGTCATTATCGCAACGGCATCTTACTGGCACCAGCAACCGCTCAAGCCATTATACAAGCTATTAGGGTTTATGTAGATACCAGCATTTAAATCGTTCTTTTGATGACCAGATGTCGCGTGCCACTTTATTTGTCGCCGTTGCCAAATTGGTGTCGTCGTGCCTAATGACCTGTAGCTATAGAAATCCATTTTATGTTAAACTAAAATAAATATGGAACCAACTGAATCACAGCTAAAAGAACTATATTTGTTGGGACATTATGTAACTGCTGAACTTAAGTGCTTTATTCGGTTAATAGATGTGCTGCCGAACAGAGACTTGTGCATCGTAATTCAACCAAGAGAGCTGACAGAGCAACGAATAATAGTATATATCAATCCAACTGGGGAGAAAAGATATGTCTGATATAAACCTTGAATTACTGAGCGATGAAGAATTAATAGATTTAGCTCTATCGCCTGACGCAGAAATAAATGATTTATTACGACATTCAGTCTTGCAAGAACACTTTCGTAGAACTAAAAATGCACCAACTACGATAGTCGAACCAAGTGGATGCTTCGTCTTATTGAGGGAAAAGTTAAGCTCCCATAGGTTGGCTTGAGGTACGAAACCCAACCATTCCACATCCTGAATGTTGGGTTTCGC
>CASBRB010000423.1 GCA_949127975.1 Oscillatoriales cyanobacterium PMM_0019
CCTGTTCATAGGCGTTCAGTGGAAGCTCAGTAATGAGTGCAGCTTAGACGTCCTAACAGACCGAGGGCTTGACCTCATCAAATTTTTGACTCGACTTGTTACTATGCAGTCTTCAGGGAATCTGTTTTTCCTGGTGCTGTTGGCGTGGTGGAACCACACCGATCCCATCCCGAACTCGGAGGTGAAACGCTGCTGCGGCGAAGATACTTTGGGGGTTGCCCCACGGGAAAATAGCGCGGTGCCAGGAGTAATATTCCGCAAAAGCCTTCTTTCAAGCATGAAAGGAGGCTTTTGTTTTGAAGAACCCCACCTAAATCAAAGATTTATAGCAACCGCCAAGGCGGTTAGGCCATTCTCTAAATCTCACGCTCCAGTCACAGTAACTTTAGTCACAACTTTTTTTCAAATTTATACTGGAATGAAATTCACTGAACTTGTACAAAAATTGGGTTCTACCTCCTATAACTTGACATTTTACACAGAATACGATCCAGAAATTAGCGGAGTTGCACCAGTCGATGAGGCAACTAGCGGCACCCTCAGCTATATAGAAGGAGCTACGTTTGCTGGGATGGTGGAAAAAACTTCGGCGAGTGCTTTGATTTTGCCACAGGATGAAGTGCTACAGGCACAAGCCACCTCGCGAGGGATGGCTTGGATGGCGGCATCCGATCCGCGCTTGTTATTTGCTGAAGCGATCGCTCTTTTCTATCAACCCTTCCGCCCAGAGCCAGAAATCCATCCCACTGCAGTAATTCACCCCTCAGCAGAGATTGGTCAAGAAGTTTATATTGGTCCCCATGTGGTAATTCAGTCTGGGGTGAAAATAGGCAATAAAGTCTGCATCTATCCAAATGTAGTAATTTATCCAGACGTTCAGATAGGTTCGCGTACCGTATTACACGCCAACTGCACCATCCACGAGCGCACCCGGATTGGGGAGGATTGTGTAATTCATAGCGGTGCTGTCATTGGTTCAGAAGGCTTTGGCTTTGTACCAACGCGACAAGGCTGGTTTAAAATGGAGCAATCCGGGTGCGCAGTGCTGGAAGATGGGGTAGAAGTCGGCAGCAACAGTACAATCGATCGTCCAGCAGTTGGAGAAACGCGGGTTGGTAGGAATACTAAACTAGATAATTTAGTGCAGATTGGTCACGGCGCTCATGTAGGTGAAAATTGTGCTATTGCCGCTCAAGTTGGCTTGGCAGGGGGTGTGAAAGTTGGGAATCAGGTGTTGCTGGCTGGGCAGGTGGGGATTGCTAATCGGGCTCATATTGGGGACGGCGCGATCGCTTCTGCTAAAGCGGGAATTCACAATGATGTCGCGCCTGGAACTATTGTTTCTGGCACTCCAGCCGTTCCCCACAAACTGTTTCTCAAGATATCTGCCATCTACACTCGCCTCCCAGAGATGTATCAAGCCTTGAAGCAACTCCAACGACTCAATAAATAATTTCTGAAAACATGACCAAATGACCGAGCGCACCTTACTCAAATTTCGCCTACGCACCGCCCTCGTGGTTCCCTTCGTCCTGCAAATTATCGCAGCAGTGGGACTGGTTGGCTATCTCTCAGTGCGCAATGGACAGCAGGCAGTCAACCAACTTGCCTCTCAAGTGCGTCTTGAGGTTGCCTCTGGCACACAGCAAGCCATGACATACTATTTCGGCTTACCCCACCAGATTACCCACAGCAATATTAACGCACTGCGGCTTAACCAGATCAAACTCCAGGATAAACAGGCAATGGAGCGACATTTTTTCTATCAGTTGCAGACTTTCCCTGTAAGTAACGAACTCTTTGTGGGAACGCCGGATGGCACCATGATTTATGTGGCGCACAAATCCGATGGCAGTTTCATCGCAAATACGACTACTAAATTCCCCGGCCGAGAGCTATATGAGCTTGACAACCAAGGCAGGCGGGGCAAGCTCGTGAAGGTGACTAATTACGATCCCCGTATTCGTCCCTGGTATAAACTCGTAGTAGAGAAGCGAGGACAAATCTGGACAGGAGTCTATTTGTTTACGACGCTACAGACCTTGGGAATGACGGCAGCAGAACCTTACTACGATGAGCAGGGTAAGCTCGTTGCGGTTTTCACAGCCCAATTTCCTTTACAAGTACTCTCCGACTTTTTGAAAACTCTAAAAGTTAGCCCTACAGGACAGGTTTTTGTTCTTAATCGAGGGGGAACGCTGCTGGCAACATCAACGGGAGAGAATTCCATAATAGAGGTGAACGGCGAAAAGAAGTTGCTCGAAGCCGTTGATAGTAAAAATCTCTTGACGAGTAGAACAGCACGGTATTTGCAGCAGCACCTTGGTGAGCTGAACCAAGGGAAGCAGTTAATTGAGCTATCATTCGATATAGATGGCAAACGCCAATACGTGCTGGTGCAGCCTTATTTTGATAAAAAGGGATTGGATCTTTTGGTGGTGGTGGTCGTACCAGAAGCCGATTTTATGGAGCAAATTAATGCCAATACCCGCACAACCATAATGCTATGTTTGCTGGCGTTGGCATTGGCTGTAGCCGTAGCAATTGTTACTGCCAACTGGATTACTCGCCCTATTTTGCAGATTGCCAAAGCATCACAAGAGATGGCATCCGGCAATTTCAACCAGAACGTGGAATCCAGCCAGATTATTGAACTCGAAAAACTGGCAAACTCCTTCAATACTATGGCTGGGCAACTAAAAAACTCCTTTGAAAAACTCAATGAGGTAATCGATCAAGCCAATCAAGTGGGGATGAAAGTTACCTCCTCCACGAAGCAAATTACTACGGCGGGCAAACAGTTGGAAGTCACCGTCGTACAGCAAGCCGTTTCTACCAACGAAGTGAGAGCTACCGCACTTTCTATTGCTTCCACTTCTGGGGAACTAGCCAAGACGATGGAAGATATTGCGCAACAAGCTACTGCCACTGCCGCACGGGCTAGCAATAGTCAAGGCGAACTTAGGGAAATGGCAGGTGCGATGCATCAGTTGGCAACTGCCACAAGCAATATTTCCTATCGGCTGCGGGTGATGAATGAAAAAGCCAATAACATCAATAGCGTGGTGAGTGCGATTGCTAAAATAGCGGATCTGACGAATTTAATCTCCCTCAACGCCGCAATTGAAGCCGAGAAGGCAGGAGAGTATGGGAGGGGTTTCGCCGTTGTTGCCGGAGAAGTTAGGAGGCTGGCTGATAAGGCGGGTGATGCCGCTTATGAAATCGAGGGGATGGTCAAAGAGATACAAACCTCTGTTGTTAATGGCGTGACAGAAATGGATAAGTTTAGCTTTCAGGTGAGCCAATATGTGAAACAGGTTGACCACATCAGTGGGGAAATGACCCAAACGATCGACCAAGTACAAAGTCTGACACCGGAATTTGAACAAGTAAGTCAAAGCATGGAGGGGCAATTTGAGGGGGCACAGCAAATTAGTGTGGCGATATCTCACTTAAGTGAAGCTTCCCAGCAAACTGTGGCATCCCTACAGGAGACTAACCAGGTGCTTGACCAATTGAATGATACCGCGCAAGTTCTACAGGGCATCATTTCAAGGAACAATGCTACTGAGGATTAGCTTCAGATTTGAGGATCATCCGACTGGCGAAACGACCATTTCCTAACTGGTAAAACTGGAGTTCGCCGCCCCAAGAGCGTACAAGTCTTTGACAAATCCTCATATTCTGGCTTAACTGTTGGTTCAGAGGTGAGCTAGATGAGCTGATGATGGCATCTGTATCGGCTTCGGCAGCGCTACCCTTTTCTCTGGGGGCTGAGTTGGGGCGATTTCGATCGCTCTCGGTAACCAACACTTCTACTAAAGACTGGGATGGAGACTGATTTTCATTGTTGCCGTTTAGTGGGCGACACCAAAGATCTATCCGGCTTCCAGGTTGGGCACGATAGGCGGCTGTCAGCAAAAGTTCAAATAGTAGACATTCTAATTTTAGCCGATCGCCATATATAGAGGGAGTGGTATTCTTAATCTGTAGAGACAGTTTGCGCTGATTGTACAAAGACTCGACACGACGGAGCGATCGCTTGAGCAAACTTTCCAAAGTGGTGGGAGCGGGAGATGTTTGTAACTGCCACTGCTCATCATTCAACAGCGGATTGAGGCTGGTGAGGGTATGTTCCACTTGGTGTAATATTTGTGACGATCGCATCTGCCGTAGAGACTCATCAGGACTAAGTTGCCCTTGGTTTTTGTAGTCAGATAGCAGGCGACTAACATTGGTAGATATACCATAATGTACAAGCTCCAAACTTCGGTGCTTGTACCAGTTCAACTGTTCCAAATTTTTGACATCGTAGCTAAGATTGGTATTTAAGCGTCGAAAGGCACGTAGCGCCGCGAACTCCCGCATCAGGTTTTCCAGAGCTACAAACAGGTGCTTCGGCCACTGACGCTCTGCACGATCGGCTAGTAGTATAATACCAGTGGGTGGAGTAGCGGGAGTGCTTTGGAGTGCTATTACCATCAACGTTCCGATGCTGGTGTTACTCAGCAACCTGCGGGTGCCCAGAGTCAGCTCGGCGATGTTCCGGCAGAGGATGCCACTGCTGGTGAGAGTTTCCTGGATTAAGGGATCAATCAACGGGATAGAAAACTCCGCAGGCAAGGCAAATTGCTCATTTGTGGCAACTGTCGCTTGGACAAATGCTGAATTTACCGTCCGGACATTTGGCTTCTGGGGCATCCAGCCTAACAGGGCAACCAGAGGACATTCAAGTAATTTCGCCAGATATTCCAACCAAGAGCGTTCAAACTGTGCGGGATCTGGTGGCGCTGCTAAGAGATTGGTTAATCCAGATTGCAGAGTTTTCTCCGCTACAGATACCAGTTGGATGTTGGTTTGCATCTGGAGATTGTGGAGCAACAAACCAATTTGTTGACTAACTATGCCCACTACTTTTAACTCGCTTTGCTGCCAGGTTCGGGGAGTTCCTTGAGAAATCACCAATAGGCGATCGCACTTGCTGCCGATGCGACTAACTAACAAACTCCTAGCTCCCACTTGCATCAGGGGTTCGCGCCATTTTAAGAGCCGTTGCTCTTTTTTCCAGTCTTCAATTACCAAAGCGGCGTTTTTTTCTAGCAATTGCTCTTCAGCATTAGTAAGTGCTTCTAGGGGATTACGCAAAGCTGATTTTTTGGGCGACTGGTGCTGATAAAGAATTTTATAGTTATCTACTTTGAATGCGGCAGTTTGAAATACAGTTTTTTCATCATCAATAGGTTTCAAAGTATTTTTTTCTTGTTGCAGCACTAGGAAGCGTTCCACACCAAGACGATCCAAAATCAGTTCAGCGCACTGCTTTAGTGCTGCTTGCGGCTCCGCATCAGCACCGATAGCTCCGGCAACTTCAGCTATCAGGTTGGCATTTTTCTGAGTTTGCTGTAGTGTTCCTTCCATATCCTCCTTGCCTGATACCAAAGCGATAGTTTGAGCGGCAGCACGGATATAGTTCTGTTCCGTCTCCTCCCAGATGCGAGCCTCGTTGTCTTCTACCACCAGGAAACCCAACATTTCCCCTTTCATCTGAATGGGCGCAGCTAGTAAAGAGCGAGCCCGGAATTGTGCCAGCAGTAAACCAGTAACTTCAGCTTTGAGCGAGCTTCTTCCAGTACCAATGGCAACTATCTGTCCGGCGGCAAGAGCCAGGTAAAAGTCGCCTACTTCCGATACACTCAAGCCTGGGGCACTATTTTCAGTGTCGCGCAATTTCCGGGCTGCTTGCTTATGCCCTAACCGTTGCCAAAAATAGCGTCGATCTGGAGAATACCAGTAGAGATTAGTGCGGGTGGGTGCGATGAAGTCGTGGGACACTTGCACAACCACTTCCAGACGTTTCTCCACGCCATCCACCTGTTGTAGGAGATCTAACAACTGGAACATAGGCTTGTCGGCGTGCTTGACGGCAGCATGCTGCCATACTACTTCGAGCTGGTACAGGGCGGAGCCTAATCCCCCAAACAGCATAGACAACAGTGTCTTTTCCAAAGTACGGGGGGTGGTGCCCCACAGGTGCGATCCCAGCATAGCGATGCCAACACACCTGTCTTTGCACAGCAAAGGAAACAACAGTGTACCCTGAATGCCAAATTTGACAGCAGCTTCACGCCATTCCCCAGCTCGCGATTCTGCCCGCAAATCGGGAACTCCTATCGAGCGCTGCTGAATCACCACCTGCTCTAACAAATCACCTGAGTTGAGGGAAAACCGCTGCTTGAGAAACGTAGCATCGCCTTTTGGTACAACGCCACCCTTGCCCACCAAACGGTGTTCTAAGCGATCGTACAGACCTAACCAAATCAGGGAATAACTAAACTCTGTCTTGAGGAAACTGACAACCGTCTCAATCAGGACATCGGCATTCTCATTTTCCTGTAAAGTCTGAAGAACGCGCCCCAAGGCAACAAGTTGTGTTTCGTAGTTTTTATTTGGTTCTTGCTGTCCCATGTGTTTAAATCGTAATTGCAGAGCGCGAGTAAAAAAAAACTGCTTACTTTTATTATCTACGATGCCCCAAAAGATAGAGGACAAGATTGGTGATGGGGGACGGTGGGTATGACGAGGGTGATGGCGTCAGCAATCTTTGAACTGGGGGAGTCAACTTGGATATTTATCAAGTTATCATTCGTCCGATTTTGTTTTCTGGATTGCGGGCCGATCCTGAATGGATACATCAACAGACGATGAGCATTTTCCGGAATTTAGAGCAGGCTCCTAGTTGGGCGCAAGCTAAATTAGAGCAATCCTTATGCCTGACAGATGTGCGCTTAGAACAAACTCTATGGGGAGTAAAATTCCCCAACCCTGTTGGTTTGGCTGCGGGTTTTGATAAAGATGGCGTCGCCGCTGGCATTTGGGGACTGCTGGGTTTTGGCTATGCAGAACTAGGTACAGTAACTTTACAAGCGCAGTTGGGCAATCCCCGCCCGCGTTTATTTCGCTTGCCTGCTGACAAAGCGGCGCTGAATCGCATGGGATTCAATAATCGCGGTGCCGCTGCTATGGCAACTGAGTTGGCACAACTAAAATCTAGTTCCCGAAAAATTCCCATCGGGATTAATCTGGGTAAGTCTAAGGTAACTCCAATAGAAGAAGCTGCGGTTGATTACCTGGGTAGTTTTCGCACTCTGTTAGATTGGGGGGACTACTTTGTGATTAATGTTAGCTCACCTAACACCATCGGGTTGAGATCGCTCCAGTCAACAGATCAGCTAAGTGCGATCGTAGATGCACTACAACAGGATAACATAGCTCAAAAACCTCTCCTAGTCAAGATTGCACCCGATTTAGAATGGGAAGCTATAGCTCAAGTGCTGGATGTAGCAAAGAAATACCAGTTAGCAGGGATAATTGCTACCAACACCACTATCAGCCGAGAAAACCTCAAAACCCAAATTATTAAGACAACAGGTAAAGACATCCGGGAAGAAGCGGGTGGTATTAGTGGCGCTCCGCTGCGAGAACGCTCAACAGAAGTAATTCGCTTTATCTGGCAGCACACCCAAGGGCGACTGCCGATTATTGGCGTTGGCGGCATTTTCACTCCTGTTGATGCCTGGGAGAAAATTACCGCTGGTGCCAGCCTAATTCAGGTATACACCGGTTGGACTTACGAAGGTCCCTGGGTAGTGCGCCGCATCTTAGAAGGGCTATTACTAAAGTTAGAGGAACAGGGATTAGCTTCCATATCTGAGGCAGTTGGTAGGCAACACCTCCACTAAAGCAATACAACTTTCCGCTTCCTCTGCGCCCTTTGCGCCGCAATGCGATTAAAAATATTTAATGCCAAAGAATTCGACATAACACGCACCAAACCGTAAAAATGTATCTAAAAATACTGCACGCTCCAATTAAATGAGCTAATTTTAAAATAATGTAGACGATCCCAAAGAAAAGGTTAATTTACCAATTTTTACTTTAAAAAATAGATAAATTGAATCATAACCCTTTAAGCTAATTATGTTAGTGTTTACTAAGAGGAGCTAAATTTATTGGATACAGGTGCATCCTTTTAGCTCTAAACACAATTAGAAAATTTAGTCAACCCTCAACCAAGCAGGGATTCTCCCTATGCAAACCCTAATCCGCAAGCAAGCAACCGCCTTAATTGTCTTACTAGGCTTGCTTCTCGTTTTTATTCTGCCGTTTACTGGAGTAGTGTATCAATTAATCTCGGAGATTGATACCCAGATAAACTTTGCACGGCAAGAAATATATGGAGATGCCTATCTACCTCCTCTATGGAAGCTGTTACAGGATATTCCACAAAATCAACTGCTGGGACATCGTTATTTAAGTCAAGGTACTTACCGAGAGGAATTTTTCAACGATCGAGCTAAAATCGATAGTGATTTTCAGGAACTCGCCCAAGTCGATCGTCAGCTTGAAAATAAATTGAAAACTACTGATAAAATAAACGCGCTGCAAAAAAACTGGCAAAGTATTAAAGAAAAAACTGTTCAACCTAGTAATACTAGCGATAATTATACTCAAAAACTTTACAATGAACTAATTAATGAACTTAGGGGATTGATTTCCTATGTAGGTGATAACTCGAATCTCATCCTCGATCCTGACTTAGATAGCTATTATCTCATGGACTCTGTAATGCTCAAGCTCCCCGATATTCAAGAGCAGTTAGCGCAAATCAGAATCCTCAGCGATGACATTGTAACTGAGCAGAGCATAACTCCTGACTCAAAAGCAAAATTGATCGTGCTGGCTGGTTTAGTTGCAGCAAATATGGAAGCCGTTAACAAGGGAATGGATGTGGCTTTTGGACATAATACTGCCCAAAATATCCAGCCAGTTCTAAGTAAACCTCTTCAAAACACAGTAGCGGCAACTGAAGAAGTTTTACAAAAACTTAAGCAAGAAATTATTAATGCCCAGGAGATAAAAGTAGACGATCGAAACTACAATTTACTATTTACTCAGACAATACAAGCTAATGACAATTTTTGGAAAGCAGCGCTAAAAGAGTTGGATGGCTTGTTACAGGCACGGATAGACAAGTTTTCTAGTAAAAAACTGCTGATTGAGGTATTTTCAGGGTTGGTACTGGTAATCGCTATTTGGATTTTAATAGCGTTTACGTGCAATCTCATCGAACGTCAGCGAGCAGAAAAAGCTTTGCGAGAAGCTGAAGAGAAATATCGTAGTATTGTGGAAAACTCGCCAGACGGCATCTTTCAAACTACACCAGACGGAAACTATATTAGTGCTAATTCTGCACTGGCACGAATTTATGGCTACTCTTCACCAAATGCACTAAAGGCAAGTGTTACCGACATCGGGCAACAACTTTACCTTAACCCCAACCGTCGCCAAGAATTCAAAGAGTTAATGGATAAAAACGACGTGGTAACGGAGTTTGAGTCACAAATTTATCGCGGTGACGGCAGCATTATCTGGATTTCAGAGGATGCGAGATCTGTTCGCGATGCCAGTGGAATAATACTTTACTACGAAGGTACTGTTAAAGATATCACCGAACGTAAGCTATCAGAAGAAGCGTTGCAGCAAAGTGAAGAAAGATTCCGCTCTTTGGTTGACAATATTCCGGGTGCAGTTTATCGCTATAGATATGACTCTGACTGGAAACTAGAATTTATTAGCGATGTAATTGAAGAAATTTCTGGTTATCCAGCTGCAGACTTTATTGACAACCGAGTTCGCACTTTAAGCAGTTTAATTCATGGCGAAGACAAGCCGATAGTTGAAAATGCTATTCGCCTGGGCATAGCAGACAGAGAGCCCTATGTTATCGAGTACCGAATTTATCGCTTAATGGATGAAAGCATCAGATGGGTTGGCGACAAAGGTCAAGCTATATTTGATGAAAATGGTAATGTCAGTTGGCTGGATGGGGCGATTTTTGATATTACAGAGCGCAAGGAAGAGGAAGCACTAAGGGAATCAGAGGCAAGGTTTAGAAAACAAGCCCAACAGTTAGAACTAGCCCTCCAAGAACTACAACAAGCCCAAAGCCAACTGATTCAAACTGAGAAAATGTCTAGTTTAGGGCAAATGGTTGCTGGCATTGCCCACGAAATCAACAATCCTGTTAACTTTATCCACGGCAACATCATCCACTCTAGTCAGTACATCAAAGATTTGCTGAACCTAGTTCACCTCTACCAGCAGCATTATCCCAATCCCGTTCCTGAGATTGAAGACGAGATTGAGGCGATGGACTTAGAGTTTATAGCCCAAGACTTACCCAAGATGCTGGCATCAATGAAAATCGGTACTAACCGCATCTGCGAGATTGTGCTGTCGTTGCGGAATTTCTCACGTCTGGATGAAGCGGAAATGAAACCCGTTGATATCCATGAAGGGATTGATAGCACTCTGCTGATTTTGCAAAATCGATTGAAAGCCAAAGGTGAACAATCGACTATTCAAGTCATCAAAGAGTATGGTGAATTGCCTAAAGTGGAGTGCTACGCCGGACAGCTCAATCAAGTTTTTATGAATATTATAGCCAATGCCATTGATGCTTTGGAATGTTACAACACTCAGCGCCGTATTGAGGAAATCAAGGAAAACCCTAGTACCATTACCATTCGCACTGCGGTATTGAAGCCTGAGACTATAACAGTAATAATTTATGACAATGGGCCGGGAATGACAGAAGCAGTGAGGAAACGGTTATTCGATCCGTTCTTCACTACCAAAACTGTAGGCAAAGGAACAGGATTAGGGCTATCTATTAGCTATTCTATTGTGGTGAAAAAGCACCGAGGCTCAATCTGGTGTCACTCTGAACCAGGTATGGGCACAGAATTTTGGGTTGAAATTCCGGTATCACAAAACTTGGTTGCAAAGACAGAAGAACCACAAAGAGAGCTGGTGCTTTTATAATGGTAGCAGGTCTTACGCAACTACACTACATATAGCGGTTTGTAGGGGCAATCCCCTCTGGTTGCCCCTATATATGCCCAGTGTTCGTAAGTCCTGAAGTAGAGAGATGATTTGAAATCAGGACTTACGCACTGCCTCTATATATAGCGGTTCGTAGGGGCAATCCCCCTGTGGTTGCCCCTATATATGCCCAGTGTGCGTAAGTCCTGGAGTAGAGAGATGATTTGAAATGTAAGAGGAGATAAAAAGTTGGCAAAACTACCAAATGAAGTAACTGAAACTATCAATAGTTTGAAACAGCAATTGTTGAATCTTATCGAAGAGGCAACAGCCAATGAATTCATTATCTTTGATAATTACGGAGAATCAGAGACAGCAATTAATTACATCCATGAAATGAGTAGCGTTGCTAATGATGCCGAAGATTCGTTTAATCGGTTATCCACAATTCAGTTAAGAATTGCTAAAAGTCAACCAAATGCAACTAGAGATCTGATAGAATTGATGAGTAAAACGATTTCTCAAAACCAAGCTAGAATCCCCGCCTTGTCTCGTAGTATCGAAGAAGTAAAACAGGAATTTAATTTATGATGACATCCAAACAACCTCGCCTCCCAGATCCGGAAACGTCAAAACGACTACTTGATAACGTTCGTCAAGCTCGTCTTGGACTTCAAGAATTCAATCGAAAGCTAGATGAAATCAACGAACTCCTCCAACGAGACTTAGAGAAGCAATGGTCTAAATCTTGGTCTAAACGTCGTCAGTCTGTAGGATTAGAATAGCACAAAGTGGCGTAGTGCGATCGCCGCTCTTGTAGTAACGCACCATCTCTATGCTAATTTTCGGTGCGTTACGCTGACGCTAACACACCCTACTCAATAGGACGCTCTTGAGATAGTTATATATTCAGAGGGGAATTGGGAGTTTATATGAAACCAGATTTTAATCAAATGAGCCGAGAGGAGCTAAAAGCCTACGTGCTGGCTCACCAAGATGACGATGAAGCAGTAAGGATTCTATTCAGTAGGCGCAATCCCAACAGCAAGCGCTACCCAATGCCCAAGACTGAGGAAGATTTGAAAGAAATGGAAGAAATTTTCCGCCGCCAGATTCAAGGGCGTAATCAAAATTCGTAACGAAGTCGCAGAGGGTAGCAATATATCTATGGTGGGGGCGGGCACGGGGGCACCGCCCCTACATAATACGGACGGTAGAGGCAATCCTCCTGCTCAAGCCCTTCCCAGGACACCAGTTAAACAGAGAGCAGAATTGGTTCGCTATGTTGAGAAGCTGCTGATTCTACTGTCGCTTTAGCACAGTAAAGTTCACAGGAGTTGTTGGGACTTTCAATTAGTTTAATTTTGTACAACTCAACACCAAGCTTGCGGAGTGGCTCTTCCAAATGATGAGAGATATAAATGGCAATGTTTTCGGCGGTGGGAACAACTTCTGTAAAATAGGGAATGTCCTTGTTCAAGAAGGTATGATCTAAAAGCTCAACCACATGCTCTTCTACCAATTGGTGTAAAGTTACTAAATTTACAATCATCCCAGTGCGATGGTTAATTTCACCCTTAACCGTCACTTCCAGATGGTAGTTGTGTCCGTGCCCATTGGGGCGAGCGCATTTGCCGTATATATTGCAGTTTTCTTCGTAACTCAGGTTAGAAAGAGCCAGTCGATGAGCAGCACTGAAGTGAGTACCGATACTAAGATATGCTTCCATGCCATTTCCTAAATAATCAGCCCAAAGTTGGGGATGTTCAAATAGCTGAATCCTTACTAGCGGCAAGTGCGGTGCGACGCGCTGCCAAATTACTCGTGCGATGTTTTCGGTGGTGGGCAAAGTTTCTTGAAACTCTTGCCAGATGTCGTTGAGATAAGAATTGTCTAGCTGACTGGTGACTTCCCGCTTTATCACCTGTTTGACATCAGACAAGTTCTGCACCATTCCATACTTATCTAGACAGCCACCTAGGGAGATGAACAAAACGTAGTTATGCCCGTGTCCGTAAATCCGGCTACCGGAACCAAATCGCTGAAGGTTTTCGGCTTCACTCAGCTCTGGTAACCAGTATCGATGACTCGCTGAAAACTGAGCGCGACGGTTAATAATGCATTTCATGAATGATTGAGTACTACTCGTGGTTCTGAATCTTGGAATAGGGGGGTAGAGAGATAGCGTTCCCCAAAGCTAGGCTGAATCATGACAATTAGGCGTCCCTGATTTTCAGGGCGTTTAGCTACTTGAATGGCGGCTGCCAGAGCAGCACCACTGGAAATGCCGGAAAGCAATCCTTCTTCACGAGCTAGACGCCGCGAGTAAGCGATCGCATCCTCATCTGCCACAGTTATGATCTCGTCAAGCAAGTCCACTTTCAGGATTGGGGGAACAAAACCAGCACCAATGCCTTGAATTTTGTGTGGTCCCGGACGCCCACCGGAAAGTACAGGACTATTTGTTGGTTCAACAGCTATTGCTTTAAAACTTGGTTTACGTGGCTTGATTACTTCAGCTACACCAGTGATGGTTCCGCCGGTGCCGACTCCTGCCACCAGGATATCCACCTGCCCTTCTGTATCTTCCCAGATTTCTTCTGCCGTTGTCTCCTGGTGAATCTTCACATTGGCTGGGTTGCGGAACTGCTGCAACATATAAGCATTGGGTGTTTTGTCTACAATCTCCTGCGCTCGACGAATGCAACCGGTCATTCCTTCTATTCCTGGCGTCAGCTCTAAATCTGCTCCATAAGCTCGCAACATCGATCGGCGTTCCATGCTCATGGTGTCCGGCATTGTCAAGAGCAATTTGTAGCCTCTGGCTGCAGCCACCATTGCCAAAGCAATCCCAGTGTTGCCAGATGTCGGTTCCACCAACACCGTTTTTCCTGGAAAAATCAGCCCTTCCTGCTCTGCCTGATTTATCATGCTCACGCCGATGCGATCTTTAACTGAGGAGGCTGGGTTCATCCCCTCTAATTTCACCACAATTTGCGCCAAACACCCTTCCGCTTGGGGAATCCGGTTTAACTGGACTAGAGGGGTACGACCTACGAGTTCTGTAATATTTTTGGCAATCCGCATAACAATTTTGAGTTTTGAGTGTTTCAGTACTTATTTTCAATCAGATATAATACATTATGTCCAACTGACGCCTCGCATTTCGCTTCTCACACAAATCCTGGATAGTATAGCCTTGCAAGACTGAATCAGCGGTTTGATGCACCTCCTGCCAGATTTCTTCAATTACAGCACTTTCTACTGTTTTAGGTGTGTTATCATTTTTAGACGATTTTGAGTCCGCGCCTTCTAGGCAACTGACAACGTCTAATAGTGTAATTTTCCAGGGTTCCCGTCCTAGCAGATAACCTCCCTTAGCTCCTCGCTGGCTTTTCACCAAACCTCCGCGCCTGAGATTTGCCAGCAGTTGTTCCAGATATCGGTCAGGTATATCTTGTTGAGCTGCTATCTGACGGATTTGCAGTGGTTCACCTCCGTTGTAATGACTGGCTAACTCTAACAGGGCAAGAAGCGCGTATTCCGTTTTGCAAGAAAGTTCCACACTAAATATAAATTACACTATTTTCTCTAGTATACTCCGGTTAACCGCTGGTGTTTGGGCATTTTAAGTAGGGGCTTGAGTGGCTGATCGTGATACGCTACAAATATAGCAAACGCCAAGGCGGTTTCTATATTTGTAGGTTGGGTTGAGGAACGAAACCCAACATCACCCCTGTGTGTTTATGTTGGGTTTCGCTATCGCTCAACCCAACCTACAACTACAACTAGAAGCCCGTGGCTACAGGGGGAGAACGTCACGATATTAAAACGAACTGGAATTTACGATGACCAATCAACCTAGAATTCCCGATGCCCTAACCAGGGCGCGTTCTGTTGCCCAGTTGCGCAAACTGGTGCAGCGCATGGACAAGAATATTGCTGAATTAGATGAATTTATTGTGCGTTTGGAAGCGGACAATCATCGCCGTTTTGATGAGGCGCGTCAACGAGGAAATGCCAGACGCTTGGCGGTGCAAAATCAGGATAATTCCTAGAAATTGACCATCAAGAAACCCCACCGGGGGGCGGGGCTTCTTTTGAACCTGAATATTACCGAAACGAGGCTCTAGAAGGTCATCGTTGTTCTGAGCGTACCGATCAGAGCATTGTCAGTGTCATCATTCTGACCAGGATGTGTGAGATAGATCACACCGGGAGTAATTGAAATATTATCCGTCAGCTGGTACTTGTAAAAACCTTCGATGTGATAGGAATTATCACGAGTGAAGGGCAGGGGAGTGGTTGTACCGTTGGTTCTCAGACCTTTTAAAGTGGGTTCCACACCTGCAAAAAACCCTAAAACGTTACCTTGTTTACCAAAGTTAGGAAAGGCAACCCCAGCTCCATAGCTCCAAATGTTGGCATCTCCAGTCTTCAGGATTCTGGCGTTAGTTTCTTGCACAAAGCCACTGATGGAGAAGAAATTAGCTGGCCTGATAGCTGCTTCTACTCCATAAGAGTTAGTGATTACAGCTTGCCCAGGAGCCCCAGCAATATATGACGGGTAATTAGCCTGCAAGGTACCTACTACAGGTCTGCCATTAATCCCTAGTTGACCGCTAGTCCGACCCATACCGAAAAGAGGTTGGGCGGCTAATCCGTTTGCTGATACAGTTCCAGGTACAGCATCAGAAATTCCGTTAGGTGCAGTCAGTGGCTGTGTGTAGCCGTGAGAGTAGGTAAAAGCTAAACCAATGCGATCGCCAACGTTAAAGTTCAATTGCCCCAACGCGGAGTAGCTGCCCTTGACGAAACCATTAGCAAAAGTGTCATTCCCATTGGATGCCAGGTAACCTACAGTGAGTGAAGTAGGTCTGAGGACACCGCCTTTGCCAAGACCTAGAGAGATAGCTCCACCTGAACCGCCCCCAAGCCGATAAATCGGACTTTCTTGAGCAAAAGTAGAGAGCGCTCCGTTACCGCCGTCATAGTCTTCAAAGTAGGGGTTGGTAGTAGCGGCATAGTCGCTGTGAATACCACCCTGAGCGGTAAGATAAATTTTCGACGCTCCAAATGGGAAGTAATAACCCAACCAGTCTAGCTTGACGGTGTTGGCGTTGTCGGGTGCGATATTAAAGGTCTGGTTCCCCTCGAAGGTAATCGGGTTCCTATTATTTGTCACCGATCCAGAAGTAGAATTAGCAACAGAAGTGCCAGGGAAGAAGGCAGCTAGGTTGCCAGCAGCAAGACGAGTGTGTAACGTATCTCGACCAGTGAAGCTGGTGCGCAGGTCTAAACGCACCCGATCGCCGAAAATAGTTTCATTTGGATACTTGTCAAAGGTATCAGTGGCGGCAAAAATTACCTCACCACCCAATTTGGTCGTGGTTGAGAACTGATGCTCTTCCAGAAATTTAGTCCGGCCTTCCAGGTTATCCACCCGTGTGCCTATGGTTGCTAGTTCTGTCCGAAACTCTTCAACCAGCCGTTGCAGTGCTTCAAAGTCTGTCCTGGAGACTGCATTTGCCCCCTGCGCTTTAATTAATGCTTCTACCTGTTGGAGACAGTGGTTCAAACCAGCAGCAAATTCATAGCGTGACAGCGCCCGGTTCCCCCGATAGGTACCATCCGGATACCCTACCAAACAGCCGTACTTCTCGACAATGTTCCTCAATGCTTCGTATGCCCAGTCTGTCGGTTGGACATCGCTAAATTGGGAAACATTAGTAACTTGACCTAGCTTGGGATCTGCGCCATTACTGCCACTACCTTCTTTGCTGTAGCGCAGGATTTGATCCAAATTCTGCGTCTTAACGGGTTCAGCTTGTGTTGTCCCAGCGGGAGTTGCTTGGGCTACCTTAGTTTCGTTAGCTACTGCTTTGCCAGCGGTGGTTATTGATGTGGTGGCTGGTGCTTCAGGAACTGCAGCTACTGCTACCACGGGCGTTTGAATGGATTTTGCTTCTACACTTTGGGTTTGAGCAACTTCCTTAACTGTTTGGTTTTGAGCGGCGATCGCACCAGATGATACGAGCAAGCCGGCACTCAAAACTGCTGGACTAATTAACAGCGATTTCCACAATATTCTAGACATCTTTCCTCTTCTCCTCACACCTTTACAGAAAGAATGACATCTTTTTCCGCTCATTAAAACCTGTTCAAAACTAGCCATCCTTGGCATTATATCGAGCAGTCGTCAAGGTGTCAGCTACCGAAAGTTAGAGGCACGAAGCCCCGTTTCTTCAGAGCGGGGTGCTGACAGTGTACCCATGACAGAGCGTTACTAACCCGCACCGCTCAAGGGCATATCTATTTTAAGCTATTGTGCGAAAAAACAACAGCTGACGATAGATTTAACAGAAATAACCAAGTGCTAGCTTGGTTTAACCTATTTAGGTTTCTTCCTCCTGTCCTCTGGTGCAATTCGATCCCACTCAAAAAGCTGCTACTGCTTTGGCGCATTTCAGCTTTTTGAGGTTCTCGCATCCTTTTGATAAATTATGTGTTATAATCTAACACATAATAACAAGGCTTTCGTCACCATTCCGGGAAACTTATCGATAATGTGTTTTAATTTACTTATACTTTAGATAGGATTGCCGGAAATCCCCTCCTCCGTTAAGCAGAAATTTGGCTTCTTTCCTGTAGCCTATGCCCTCACCTCTCCCTCTTTGTAAGTATGGGAGAGCCGAAAAATTAAGTCTCTAGAGCTAAGTCTACGATAACAGGCGTTTGACAATTTTTTAAATTTTATCCCAAAAAACTATCCGCTCTCAATGGAAGCGTTCTGGTCAAAGCCATTACACATCCATTGAGAGCGGTCTAGCGGGTCTTCCGATCGAAACCAGACTGCCGGGAGAAACTCCAAGCCAGGCTTTCAGTATCAACTACTAACCTCCGAAGAGGTTAAGGCTGACTACTAGAGAATAGCCCCGGCGCACAGTCGGCTAATTCCAATCGGGTGACCCATGCATTTACTACTATCTTGCATGAGCATCACCTCCTGGTTGCCTAAGCGGTCTATGAAACAGTTACACGGCTAGAAGCGCGTGTTTTTTCCAAAGTCGTCGGTTTTTACCTCTGACAATCTAACTATAGCATAAAACAAAAAAATTTAGCACTTACGCCGAAAACAGTAAAATTTCTTTTTCCCCTTGCAAACAAAAAACCCCCTAATCCAAGGGGGGTATGACTAAATTAAATTTTGAAGGTGAATTTTACAGAGCATTACCACGAGGCAGAACTTCTTCAGGGAAGACGAAATGCTCGTGAGGTTGATCCTGAGGAGCCATCCAAGCACGGATGCCTTCGTTGAGCAGGATGTTCTTAGTGTAGAAAGTTTCAAACTCTGGGTCTTCCGCAGCCCGGATTTCCTGGGACACGAAGTCATAAGCCCGCAGGTTCAAGGCTAAACCGACAATCCCTACTGAACTCATCCACAAGCCAGTTACAGGCACAAACAACATGAAGAAGTGCAGCCAGCGCTTGTTGGAGAAGGCAATCCCGAAGATTTGTGACCAAAA
>CASBRB010000424.1 GCA_949127975.1 Oscillatoriales cyanobacterium PMM_0019
CCGATCTACCCAGGCAGGAGATTTCTTCCCATTGACTAATGACAAGGAGGCAAACTCAGCTTGCAATTTTTCTAGGGAATAATCAGGTAACTGGCTAGCCGCCCAGGTTAAAGCGTCCTGTTCGGATTTCCATTGCTTCCAGGGTTGTGCGGTTATATCATGTAACGGCACGAAAGATGTACCTGGTATTGTTTCAACTTCAGTTTCATCTAAAAGACCTAAGCCACAGATACTAAGTGTGACTCTTCGTTTAGCTTTGGTTTCAGCCTTCATTATCAGATTAGCTCTAGCGTCTCCAGAGGTTTGCCCCAAACCTACTGCACCAATGGACTCATCGCAACGACCTGACGGAAGTGTGGCTCTAGCGGTTACCACGTAAGTGTCCTGAACAAGTTCCCTCGCGGTGACATTAATGCTCACGCCATAAATCTTCCTCAGTTGCTCAGTACACTCTCGTTTTGCGTACAGGCAGAGCTTGCCATTCAACTTAATGTATGCGAAGGGTTGAGTCAGCGGATTTAGCCCAAGTGATTCACATACTTTGGAGTAGTAAGAGATACGATCGCTTTCTGATAATGTCCCTAAATCTCCCTGGATCAACATTCTTTCAATGCTATTCATTTCGTGTTATCCCCGCTATCTTGGCGGGGATACTAAGGTTTATTCCTAAAACTCGTATTCACCTGCTGGCTCAAGCTCGTTCTCATCACTCCAACGCGAGCAAATACGTCCTAACGAAAGCTCATACTTGGCATTTGCAAAGCCCATCATGTAGTAACAGTTATTTGGATGTGATGCGACGAGCATAGCGATCGCATCACATTCACCCTCGACGAACCAAAACCTTGCTTCGTCTTGAAAACTTGTCTCTGCGTGTATCATGTTGATATCCTTTTAATGGTCGCCCCGTTGGTAGCGGGGTGTTTACTTTTTAGGAGGTGCTAACACTCTGGTGATTTCCTTCCTGGCGCTTATCCTCCATATATTCAATATAGCATGTCCCCACGCTATATACAAGTATTTTATATAAGAATTGCTTATGTCTAATTGCCTGTGGACATGCTATATTGTGGATGTAGAGAGTCATACAGATATGTCACGACCAGGCGGAAACCCAGATTTTTCTAAATATCAATTCTCAACTGAGAGAGTAGAGTCATGTACAGCAAAGCTTTCAGTGCGGATTCAACCATCCTTACTGGCAAAGTTACAAGAGCAAGAAAATTGGCAGGACTTTGTGCGTGAAGCGATCGCTAGTAAGCTTAGTCAAACTTAAAAAATTAAATAAATCCCCTAGAATTTTCAGGGAATATCTATAACAAACTAACGAGGACGAATTCTTATATTAGGATCTGGGGGCAAAAGCTTGCCATCTTTTGAATAATCTATCAATAGGCTATGGTTTCGAGTTTGAATATTTTGGCTATAGCCAAAGACAAGCAAACTAACAAGACCTAAGCCAAATAGAAGCAACAGAGATAATTTATATTTTGGACTCAAAGTTCTTTTTCTCCTTCTCTATACTCTCCCTTCTTGCCTTGGTTCTAGCTTCGAGCGCTTCAAAAAGGAGCGTTCGGATGAGTGACGCGATCGACTGCTTTGGATCAGTTTTCTCACGCTCAAGCCTTTCCCTCATATCTCTGATATCTACTGATACACGGGGTTGTTTCATCAAGGTTGCGGCTATCTGCTGCTATGTGCTACTATATTATAGTAACTCAATCATGCTGGGTGAGGCGATTAGATGATCCATTTCACCCAGTATGTCTCATGGAGCTTAATGATCATGGCATTTTTTCTAGCTTTTTTGGTCATAGCAGTACCTCCACCCTCACCATACCGAGGAGAGGGGCGGCGTGACTTATCTGTGCATGAAGTGCGGGGATTACATCTTCGGACATCCGCAGATGTGGAGGTAAGTTTATGAGTGAGGAGTCAAGACAACAGACGGATGTTGCTGGCATTGTTGTGGTGGTTTTAGCAACGGCCTTATTTGCCCTAGGAGTTTGGGCAGGAAGGGTTACTGGTAGCGGTGAGAGCGATCAGCAACTACTCCAAACTCAAAAAGAGCAGATCAATAAACTCAACCTAGACCTGGCAGAAATGCGTGGACGACTATTGGAGGGACGGCGCTAATGTCAGATGTTTATTCCAACCAACAGGTAGCCGAGCTACTAGGCATCAAGGAAGGTACTTTACGGACTTGGAAGGCTAGGAAGTCCGAGCAAATACAGGAAAATACCCATTGGGTAAAGTCCGGCGATGGTGGCACCCTGTGGACTGAAACGGGTGTGGAAATGCTGCGACACCTATGTAACGGTGGCGTTTCAACAACTGAAACAGCATCGTTTCAACCTGAAACAGATGATCCAACCGACCTTACCAACAGGTACACGCCGATTATCGAGACGGTTTCGGACGCGATCGCAAATCAAATCTTATCACGGATTGACGCGACAGTAACGGTCCGAGTGAAACATCACCTAACCAAACCGATGACCGCTAACGAGCGGGTATCGGTACTCAGTCAAATGGGACTAAAGGCAGCTAACCCCGAACTGCTTCTACAACAATCAACCACTAATTATCTACCAGAAGGAGAAATCTAATCATGGGACTGATGCAAAAACTACTCGGTGGTTCTAAGTCGGAAATTAATCAGTCAGCTCCAGGACCTCTAGCCAACACAGACACCCACAGTATCAGCAAGCAGAACGTGCTGGGGAATACTTCGCTCGAAGCTATCTCGCCTACCCACTGTGATTTCACCTCAATCCAAAGTGTGCCTGTATTAGCCAAGCCCCGCTACTTCAACAAAAAGGAAGCAGCGGCGTTACAGGAATTGTCACGCACCAAGCAGGAGCAATTAGCGCAAGCACGTACAGCATATAAAGCTTTACGCGGTATCGATGCTGCTGATACTGAACTGCATACAACCCACCGACAATATCAGGGTAAGTTGGCGGGGAATGAGGTACAAAAGCTAACGGCTAATGCCAAGTTGGCTGAGAAACTTCACGGCTTACGCCCCCAATATCAACAGTTGTCAAGCCAAGTTGACATCGCGGAAAGCAATGCTGCTAATCGGATAAATGCTATCCGTCAAAGCTACGGCAGCTAGTTACTCATTCAGGCAGAGGTATCCAGTCCTCTGCCATTATCATGCACCAAAGGTAAAAACTATGTCAAGAATTTATTTACTAGCAGGATACTTTCTAATTGGTGTTTCAGGTAGCGGCTTACTATCTCTCACAGCGTCGCTATTTCCTAAGTTTGGGAA
>CASBRB010000425.1 GCA_949127975.1 Oscillatoriales cyanobacterium PMM_0019
CCGCTGAAGAGGGTGCAATTTCACGAGATGGCTAAAAATTGTTGGCGCTGGAATTTAGGGCTAGCTAGTTGTTTGCTGATGTGTGGGGTTAGCGGATTCAAAGGAAATGCAGCTAAGGCGCAGCTCAAACCCGATACCACCTTACCCGTTAATTCGATGGTGACGCTACAGGGTAAAAACAGCATCATTAATGGCGGCACCAGAGCAGGTAACAACTTGTTCCACAGCTTTGAGCAGTTTTCAGTCACCACTGGTAGCACCGCTTTCTTCAACAATGCATCCTCAATTCAGAATATCATTACACGAGTAACTGGTAGCTCAGTATCCAATATTAATGGCTCACTCCAAGCTAACGGCACAGCTAACTTATTTTTGCTCAACCCCAATGGGATTATTTTTGGTGCAGGAGCCAAATTAGATATTGCAGGCTCGTTTGTGGCTAGTACAGCGAGTTTTGTCAAGTTTGCTGATGGCAGTAATTTTGCTACCACATCTAGTCAAGCCCCACCCTTGTTGACAGTTAGCGTGCCTACAGGCTTGCAATTTGAGAGTAGTGCAGGCACTATTCGCAATCAATCTAGAGCGACTAATAGCCGTGGAGAAGTCGTTGGGCTTCAAGTGCCACCAGGGAAAACATTGGCGCTCATAGGCGGTAATGTTCTACTAGAGGGTGGACAGATGACCTCACCAGGGGGACGAATTGAGCTAGGTAGTATTCAAGGTGAGGGTTTGGTTAGCCTAACTCCAACAGTCACTGGCTTGGCTTTGGGATACCAAGGGGTGTCAAACTACGGAGATATTCAGCTTTCTAAGGAAGCTTTAGTTGATGTCAGTGGTGATGGCGGTACCATCCATGTACAAGGCAGGCGCGTCACGCTTACTGAGGATTCCCGCATCGCATCTTTTACTTTTGGCTCACAACCAGGCGGAAATTTGATTGTCAATGCCTCTGAATCATTAGAACTGAGGGGAACTGGCAGATATAGCGAAACCGTATTACAGTTTATCAATGGAACTTTCACTCCGACTGACAAACTCACTGGCTTATTCAGTGTGAGTTTTGGTACTGGAGCCGCTGGGAGCATAAATATTGATACATCTAAGCTGATAGCTCGCGATGGGGCATTTGTCTTGGCTTCTACTTTGGGTTCTGGTGCCGGGGGAAATTTAACTCTCAACGCTATCAAAGCAGTAGAATTGAGTTCATCTGCCTTGGCTACTACAACCAATGGTACTGGGGGTGCGGGTAACTTAACGATTAACACTGGGTCATTAATTTTTCGAGATGCGGCACTTGCATCGACGTCTAGCCTGCCCTCCGCTACAGGTAAGGGGGGCGATTTAACTGTAAATGCCTCATCAATAGAATTGATTGGTGGCAAACCATTTTTAACCCCCAATGTGGTTGTCGTTGGGTTAACCCCAGCAATTGACAGTGCATTGTCTACGATGTCTTTCGGTGCTGGAAATGCGGGTAACTTGACGATTAACACCAAGTCACTGATTGTCCGGAATGGGGGCAGCAGTATCAGCTACGACTCTTTCTCAGGGACAAGGAGGGACTTTAAGCGTAAATGCTTCTGTGGTGGAAGTGATTGGTGTTTCGTCGCAGAAAGGTTTTGTCAGTGGAATAGGTGTTGACACTTCTGGTGCTGGGGATGCTGGGACTTTAAAGATTAACACGGGACGATTGATTATTCGGGATGGGGCACAGTTAGGCAGTGGGACTTCGGGATCGGGTTATGGGGGAAATACGATCGTCAATGCTAGGGAATCTGTGGAGATAATTGGACAAGGACCTGTTGGAGCTAGCAGCTTAAATAGTAATGCCAACTATGCTAATGGAGATGCTGGCAACTTAACGATCGACACAGAGAAATTAATTGTTCGCGATGGAGCAAATGTGAGTGTAAACACCTTCCAAAGTCGCAATTTCTTTCGACCAAGTACAGGAGCTGCTGGCAACCTTCAGATAACCTCTCGTGCTATTTTACTCGATAACCAAGGTGTGATTACGGCTGGAACCTTTGCAGGAAGCCAAGGTAATATTACTGTCAAATCAGACGCTCTCCAAATGCGACATGGCAGTAAAATCGAAACTAACGCCTTTGGTACTGCTAACGGTGGCAATATTACATTAAATACTAACACATTAGTTGCCCTAGAAAATAGCGACATTCGAGCTAATGCTATTCGCGGACAGGGGGGTAATATCCAAGTTAAAGCTCCAGGAATTTTTCGCTCTCTAGATAGTGCTATTGATGCTAGTTCGCAACTGGGCATTAATGGGGTGGTGAAAATTAATCCTATAGACAATCCAACTCGCTCGATAACTACTTTAAAAGCGAAAATTGAAGCTCAAAATTCTATACAATTTAATGGCTGTATTGCTACTGGCAAGCCAGTCGAGGGCAAATTTTCTATCACTGGGAGTGGTGGGCTGCCGTCTACTCCTGGTGAAGCGTTAAGTAGTAATCCGGTTTTAGATGATTTGGGTACTACAGGAACATCTGCTAATAATTTTCAGCCAACTTCAATGGTAGAAGCTCAGGCGTTAGTAAAAACACCTGATGGTAGGTTTTTACTTATCGCTTCAATGCCTAATAGTTGTCAGTAAAATATGGCAAACCAACTTTTTTTATTGGGCGATTTCCTCACGCCCATCCGACTCTGGCAATTACACCAGCAAAATATCTCCCCGTGCCATCTATCGTTCCTCAGCCACCAGCATTGCTCTCAACCCAACCTACAACTATATATAGCGGGTTCGTAGGGGCAAACCCCCTGTGGTTGCCCCTATATATGCCAGTGTGCTACAGTACTGAACTAATACAATGTTGGGTTTCGTTCCTCAACCCAACCTACAACTATATATAGCGGGTTCGTAGGGGCAAACCCCCTGTGGTTGC
>CASBRB010000426.1 GCA_949127975.1 Oscillatoriales cyanobacterium PMM_0019
CTATGGGGTACACGACTAGAACCCTACTCAGGTGGTCTGACCCTGGCAAGATTAAACCTGTTCACTAGCATAACAAGTACCATTAAGCCGGATTTTCTGCTAGACTATATAGTAGTAGAGGGCTTTATGGGCTATCGAGTGACACTGCTGCTGCACTTGTATTAGCTCGTAGAGCCTTGAGGAAAAGTGAGAGAATTCCAGCCAAAACTGCCTCATGTTTACAGGTTTGAAGACCGCGCACAGTTGGAGTTTCTGGAATGCTCTAGGTAAGAAGTTGAAAGGTATACGCCGTCACAACTATTACCAATTCAGAGATCCTAACAGGATAGTAGAGGTCATCCGGTTGCGCGAGAAAGAGCGTGAAAAACTCTCATAGACGTGGCAGGAAACCGAAAGGTACTTCTGCTCGTGGGCTTCTCATCCCACGAGCAAACCGTAAGTAGAACTGCGAGGGCTTTCGTGCCATGTCAGGTTTTGTCATGGTTTCAAGGAGCGGCATGGTTGATATTTCAGCTAAATCTCTTCAGATTTTCCTTCGAGATGCGGCAGCAACGCTCCAACTGGGCATAAAGCTAGGACAATCCCTCCCGGCTGGTAGTGCGATCTTGTTAGAGGGAGACTTAGGGAGCGGCAAAACTACGCTTGTTCAAGGCATTGGCTCTGGATTGGGAATCACAGAGCCGATTGTCAGTCCTACTTTTACCCTAATTAACGAATACACAGAAGGACGCTTACCTCTGTATCACTTGGATTTGTACCGCTTACAACCGAAAGAGGTAGAAGGGTTGTATCTGGAAAGCTATTGGGAAGGAATTGATATGCCCCTAGGAATTGTGGCGATCGAATGGGCTGAACTTTTGCCCTACAAACCAATAAGCTATCTCCGCCTCTGTCTTACCTACCAAGATGAATCAGGTCGCCTAGCTGAACTTATGCCTATAGGGGGATGGCAATTAGAGTTTGACTATTCCAAATAACATCGAAATCGCACAGCTTTGCGCAGCAAGCGTTGATACTGGGTTTCTGCGACGATGTAAGCACCGAAGCGCTCTAAGTGGGGGTTGTTCATCTGAGCATCGAAGAAGTGGAAACCGCGCGAGCGCAGCCGTTCTACCAACTTCACCATAGCCACCTTAGACCCCTCTGGAATCCGGTAAAACATGGATTCACCAATAAAGGCGGCTCCCATCACCAACCCTAGAATACCCCCCGCTAGCTCTTCTCCTTGCCATGTCTCGAAGCTATAAGCATAGCCATTTTTGTATAGTGCCCAATAAATTTCTTTCAGCTCATCTGAAATCCAGGTAGTTTCCCTATCGGCACAACCGTCAACTACACTTTTAAAATCTCGGTTAACAGCAATGGTAAAACGCTCTTGGTTAAGGACACGCCGCAGCGACTTAGGGTAGCAAAACCGCTCGTCTAGGGGAATTAGCGCCCGCTTCCGGCTGGAATACCACTCCAAGTAACCAGTGTCATCAGCCATGAGAAAATAACCTTGGGCATACCCCTGGATAATTGAGGAAAGATTATATTCCATGATTCAGCACTAAAGCTTATGTCCGAACCGATTCCACCTCTAGCACTCCCACCAACACAAAATCCACAGATAGAGGGTCAATGGCTGCGCCAAGCTTTGCAGCAGTGGCTCGATCGAGAATTCATCCCGGAAAAGGTCAATCAGTGGATTGCCGAGCGGGCGTCCCAGATTTATGTCCGGCAGCGGATGGAAGGAGAAAATGACCTCGGGGCACTGGTAATTGCCATTGTCACCGAGATGCAGGCGTTTGATTTTCGAGAAAGTTTTTACAGCGAGTTTGCGATCGCCAACGCCGTCAGTGACTTGCTCTTAGAAAGTCTCGGCATCGATCGTTGCTGCGGGCAATGATTTTTTACATTTTAGATTGGATCTTGAATCTATAATTCAAAATCCAACATTATAGCATATAAAATCAACTACCAGCTAGACTTCACCACACCAGGCAACAAACCTTGGTGTGCCCATTCCCTAAGCACATTGCGAGAAAGACCAAAGTCCCGGTAATAGCCTCTAGGACGTCCAGTTACCCAGCAACGGTTCCGCAGGCGGATAGGAGCGCTGTTCCGTGGCAGTTGCTGTATTTGCCGATGAATTGCCAGTTTTTGTTGTTGGGAAGTGGCATTTTGAAACTCTTCCTTCAATTCTTCCCGCTCGGCAGCATACTTATCTACCAGCTTCTGGCGCTTTTTCTCGCGCTCAATCATACTCTTTTTAGCCATGAATAATCTTATTTCCCACGATTCAAGACACTGTTTTTTATTGTATCTGATACAACGGGCAAGAAACTAGGTTCATTCAATTCGGCAGAAGGACATAGCTCGGCAAGAGCGCAAGCTTGACAGTCTGGTTTTTTTGCCTTACACACCTCTCGACCTAGATAAATCAGCCGAATTGACCAATTTTCCCACTCTTCGTGGGGCAGGAGTTTCATTAAATCCCGCTCTACCCGGGTAGGATCGGTGTGTTCTGTCAACCCTAAGCGATAGCTGAGGCGCTTGACATGGGTATCTACAGTAATGCCTTGGATAATTCCGTAAGCGTTGGCGAGAACTACATTTGCAGTCTTACGTGCCACCCCTGGCAATTCTAGCAGTAGTTCCATTTGCAGAGGCACCTCGCCGCCAAACTTCTCCACAATCATCTGACAGGCAGCTTTAATATTCCTAGCTTTACTTCGATAGAAGCCAGTGGAATGCACCAATTTTTCTAACTCTGCCAAGTCTGCCGACTCGAAGGCAGGGGCATCAGGGAACCGTTCAAATAAAGCTGGTGTCACCTGATTCACCCTCTCGTCGGTACATTGAGCCGAGAGGATAGTTGCCACCAGTAGTTGTAACGGCGTTTTGTAGTTAAGGGTACAAGATGCCTCTGGATAAAGTCGCTTCAGGCGCACTAGAATCTCTATAGTACGCTGTTGCTTTGCTGACAACTTACGAGTAATGCTCATTTTTTATTTGAAAAACTGCTGTACTCCATCCAGACTAGCCGTGTCCCGAATAATCAAGAAAATTCCTAGTCCCAGCAGCAACATCAAACCAGTTTGCATAATGCCGTCCTGGATTTTGGTTGGTAAGGGTTTACCCCAGATGCCTTCAATTAATAGAAAAGCCAGTTGGCCACCATCAAGGGCTGGTAGGGGCAAAATATTGATCACAGCCAGGTTAATGCTGACAATGGAAGCAAACAGGAACAAACTAATAGTATTAGTTTGGGCAAGCTTAGCTCCTTCCTCTACAATTCTGACTGGTCCGGCAACTTTATTTACCGTCTCTCCAAAGTTGGTAATCAACTGTACAAACCCTTGTACCGTCATGACGACGTAATATTGGAACTTGTCGGCGGCAAGGCTAATAACTTCCAAGACATTGTTAGGACGACGGAAGATGGGAGTCCCATTAGGGATTAGCTGCACCCCGATGCGCCCTTGTTTGCCGTTTGATACCAGTTCCGGGGTTACAGTGAGGGAAAATTTGGTTTTGTCACGCTCAATTGTTAGTTGGATTGGCTGCTGCGGATGAGTTTCAATTTCCGTTTTCAACAATGCGGTTGCTTTTGGGGAGGCATCCAGTTGGTTTCCGTTGACGGCTATTACTATGTCTCCTGGTTGAATACCTGCTCGCGCTGCGGGAGATGTTTCTGAAATCACCTCTGGCACTAAAACCCCAGGCTGGTAGTTAAATTTGTCTGGTATTCCTTGAATACCCAACAGCAGGACAAGAACTAAGTAAGCAAAGATTAAATTGGCAATCACACCAGCGCTAATGACTATAGCCCTGTCTAAAATCGGTCGATTGCGTAGGAGGTTGGGATCGTTGGGGGGAATAGTGCTTTCGGGGTCTTCGTCGGGAAAGCCGACGAATCCACCCAGCGGAAACGCCCGGATGGCATACTCTGTTTCTGGCCCTTGGTACTTTAACAAAATTGGACCAAAGCCAATTGAGAAGCGATTGACGTGAATTCCTTGCAGACGAGCTGCCATAAAGTGGCCCAGCTCATGTACCACTATCAAAAGCGCTAAGACTGCGATCGCCGCTATAACTGGCATAAATGTATTTTAAGTAACTTAACTACACACTTCTTCATTTTAATGGTCGCTTCAGCTACCTGGGTGAACCAGCACCTCGCGTCCTAGGTAAGGTTGCAGGGCATCAGGGATTCTGACTGTGCCATCTGGTTGTTGATAATTTTCCAGAATTGCTGCCATCGTCCGTCCTACAGCCAAACCAGAACCATTGAGCGTGTGGATAAACTGCGTCCCCTTCTTCCCAGCTTCCTTAAAGCGAATGCTGCCACGTCGTGCTTGGAAATCTCCAAAATTCGAGCAACTGGAAATTTCCCGGTATTTGCCAGCCGAAGGCAGCCACACTTCTAGGTCATAGCACTTACAAGCCCCAAAGCCTAAGTCGCCTGTACATAATTCCACTACTCGGTACGGCAATTTCAAAGCTTGTAAGATTGCCTCAGCATCCTGCCGCAGGGATTCATGCTCTTGAGAAGATGTTGTGGGATGGACAAATTTCACCAACTCGATTTTATTAAACTGGTGCAGTCGAATTAATCCCCGGGTGTCTCGCCCGTAGCTACCAGCTTCCCGGCGAAAGCAAGGGGTATAGGCACAGTGATAAATTGGTAGCTGTTCGGCTGGTATAATCTCATCCCTGTAAAGATTTGTTACAGGTACTTCAGCCGTAGGAGTCAGCCACAAGTCATCTCGATCGCATTTGAAGCTTTCTTCGGCAAACTTGGGCAATTGCCCAGTGGCAGTAAGAGATTGGCTGTTGATTAAGAATGGGGGGCTCACCTCGAGATATCCGGCTTGAATTTGTCGTGAGAGCATGAATTGAATTAGGGCTCGTTCTAAAGCAGCACCAGCACCGATGAGAGTCACAAACCTACTTTGAGCTACTTTAGTCGATCGCTCGAAGTTAAGAATCCCTAGCTTTTCGCCAATTTCCCAGTGGGGGAGAATGTTAGGGTTTTCGGGTATGTACTCATCACCCCAGCGGCAAACTTCTACATTCTGCTCTTCATTCTCACCTATGGGAGTCGAGTCCAAAGGCAGGTTAGGGAATGTTAACAACAAAACTTCTATCTGAGCTTTGAGGTCTTTTTCCTGCGGTTCCAGTTCGCTTAGTTGGGCTTTAATCAGATTGCCCTCATCCTTGAGAGTTATAATTTCTGGTTCTTCAACGCTACCAGATTTCATTTTTTGACCGACTAACTTGCCGATTTCGTTACCACGGGCTTGGAGATGCGATCGTCTCGTCTCCAACTCCCGCTGACACCGATCTAACTCCAAAATCGGCTCTATATCATATTCACCCACACCGCGTCGGTTCAGTCGCTCTTGGACGCTTTGGGGATTTTCACGTATTTGCTTGAGGTCTAGCACCTATTTTTCCCAGCTATATAGCAACCGCGCAAGGCGGTTAGGACATTCTCTCAATCTCACGCTCCTGTCACAGTAAGGGCTTTACTCCCTACTCCTGACTCCTGACTCCTGACTCCTGACTCCTGACTCCTGACTCCTGCTATAACTATTGTCGATTCATGCGATTGAGCAGCCAAATAGAAGTTACCATACCAGCAAAGTGGGCAGTGATGGTGTGGGTAGTTGCCAGCACTAGAAAAATATCCAACGGTTGAATCAGGCGATTGATAGATGCCTCGCTCACGATGGATACACCCGATCCTTGAGCCAGAGCCTTAGCCAGTAGAGTTCCGGTAACCGCTTCGGCTCCCATAATAGTCAGTAACATTCCCACCAAACTAACTATTAACCCGAACCGCAAGATTTGCATCGTGTCTGCCTTTTTAGGGCGGAGGTTAGGATTAGCATCTTGCAACTGTTTAGCTAACCGCGTGTACCGGAAAGCTTGATAAACACTGAAAAATAGGACTAAAAGACCGCAGACTGCGAAAAATATACTGCCCCCGATGCTGGGAGTGTTGATGCTGGAAATGCTGCTACTGGGCTGGGCAAACGGTAAGGCAAACAAAAAAATCAGGGTGGAAACTACCGCTAACACTATTTGAACCCAGAAGCCAATCCAGCCTGCCCAACGCAGGCTGAAGGCAATTCGTTTGATAGTTGAGGTTCCTGATGGAGTATCAGACATTTCTGGTATCGGAGTTAGAAATTGGGGAGTTTTAGCTTTGGTTGAGGGAAAACCGCTTCTAAAAACCTATAGAAATCTATAGATGGGACTTAGCGGTATATGTCCAAAGGAATCATCCTTAGCGCTTGCGCTTGCTACCAGCCTTAGTAACCTCGACTGGCGGCTTGACTATGGATTCCCCGTTAGAGACGGTGATAGAATAGTAGCTGTGACGGCTACTAACTTTACCGGATTTCTTTATCAGGTTATTCACTTCTGACCACAAGCGACCTACGTGCTTCCCTGATTTCACATCAAGATAGGCGGTTAGGTCGCTTGGTAATTTTTCAGTTAATCGCATTCCACGACGACCAACAGCTATAGCTGCGGCTTCATCGCAGGCTAGCCCGTACTGTCTCGCATATTTGACCAAGCCAATCAAGCTGGTATAAGCCGGATCGATGGTCATTAAATAAATACCGCGATTACTAAGAATGCTTGACAATAATTTATAAAATTGGCTGTATGCCCAGCCATAAAGCATTCTTGCATATTTTCTGCCACGCTCCCTAAGTTCCTCTTTCTTTTTTGAGAAATCCAATTCCGCGCTTCGCGCCGCTTCGCTAACACAGACAACTGGACAAGCAAAAGCAGTAGCTAATTGTGCTAGTTGCAAACAAGCGCCGATAATTTGAGCGTTCTGTTGTCCTTTGGGCAATCCCATCTGTAGAGGGATTTGACCATGAGCTTTTAGATTACCGTCTAAATCAAGGTATGCCCAGCCAATTGAACCAGGATTCATGTCAATGCCAATGCATCCATAACTGGAATGACGACTGACTGGATTTATGGTCGAAGGCGTGAATTGTACCGCAACGCACCACTTACCATCCTTATAATAAAAGTGCCAAGTTTTAGCACCTGTGGTTGGTAAGCGGTTAATACCTCTATCAAAGTTGCCTATCGTAGTCTGGACACTCTTGCCAAACTGAGGCTCTAAGCAACCAGGAACGCGGAATGTAATCGTATTACCATCCCACTGGGATACTTGATTCCCGTAACTTTCGTCTGACGAACCAACTATGAAAACTTGATGGCGAGGTACTCTTACTCGAATCGGCGCAGCCTTTAAATGTTCTATCTGTTTCTTGAGATGGTGTAGACGGCGTTTCTTGTTGTGGAGCTGAAACCGTAAATGTTGCCAATTAGTATTTCGGTATTGCAGCGAACTTGACAAAGGAAAATTACAACCCGTTTTGCTGTTCTGCCAATTCTTCTTTTTGTAGAACTTTCTAGCATTTTTTAGCTTGGTTTCTTCTTTTTTAATCCATTTTTCAATTGACTTGAGCTTGCCTGCCAGGATTTTAAGGTGATAAATCCTGCATTCCTTGGCTGATTCTACGGCTCTTTTAGCATGACTAATAACTCCATTAGCGTGGCGCTTACTGATCCCATGAGTATTTTGGAGATAGGTATTCCACTTAGACTTATCAAATTCTTTAACCGAGAGCAGGTGGTTGGCTGTCTCACAGGTGGCTTTGTGGAATATGGGCGCAAACGCATCTAGGAACATCTCAAAGGTGGTAAACCCTAGAGCGTTCATCTCTGAAGCTGGTGTCGGTAATCCCTTGCAGTAGGTTATCGTACTCATGAAAGCTATTCTACCAGATTAAGAGAGATTTTGCAACCAAATTTATCAGCTTTTTTTAGCTGCGCCCATAAAAATCTGGAGATTAATGCATAATTTCTAGAAAAATCTAGAAATTATGGCAACTGTACCACACCCTCTCAAAATGAGTTTTTAGCACCAACGATCGCCAGATTAAAAAACCATACAAACTTTAAAGAACTTTTTCTTCACTCTGGTCGTCACAGTAATCGGTGCAGGCTGCGGATTGGCACTTGCTGCTGCCTGCTATCGACTTCGGAGTAGTTTCGACAGTAAGCGAGCCGCACTGCCATGAAGTTTCTTAGACCAACTTTGAGGAAGCATTTGACTTACGGCGCTTACGCCGTTGCTTTAGTGTGCAGTTTGGCGCTCTACCAAAGAGTGTTCACCAAACCGCTGTCTGTGGGTGAACAACAGGCTGGCGCGATCGCAGCTAAAGACAAGAATCATCCTAATGCCCAGTATAGCCACAAGGTGGTAGGCTTATCCGCCGTTGGGAGGAATTTGATAAAGCAAGTAAGCTTACTCATGCATTATGGCGGTTCAACCCCGAATTCAGTGTCTAAAATTGATCGTATCGCCGTATTCAGCGGGAAGTTTGATGAAATTTGAGGATATTTATCAGTTTTTTAGTAATCCCCCTCCTATTTATCTTAACCAGGAGCTAGCGGTGTGTTACATCTTGGCTATTTTGCTGCAAGGAGAGTCCTACGGTACAGAACTTATCCAGCGTTTAGAGAGCGAGGAGCCAACCTATCGACTTTCTGACACCGTTCTTTACAGTGCGCTGAAGTTTCTCGACGAGGCAGGAGCGATTACTGGATATTGGAAAAAAGTAGAAGGAAGAGGACGCCCTCGCCGGATGTATCAAATCCGAACATCTTGGCGAGAGCGGGCTCAGGAACTAGCTAATTTTTGGTATGGGTACACAACCAAAGGTAACCGTCTCATCCAGTATCATTAGAGTGGTTTTGTTTTTGATAACTCTGTGAATATTCCGGTTCTCTCCTCAACATTGCTGCTGACATTGTTGTTGGCTGTCGGTTTGCTTTTCTTTATCCGCGCTTCTGTCAAAGAGCGCACTCAACAAGTCAAGCTAATTTCTTCTCAACCAGAAGAATCGCTTTTGACTCAGTTGCAGGTGTATTTTGAGCAGAGGGCTTACCGGATTGCCGCCGTTGATGCGGCGGCAACTCAAGTTATCTTTCAAGGGTTTGTCCGCCCTAGCTGGTTTCTGGCTATTTTCTTATCCCTATTGGCGGGTTGCGGCATTCTCTGTCTCGATCTAGTTTTATTGCTGCTTTACCCAACCGGAAGCAGCTTTTTTCCCGCACTGGTGCTACTGGCACCAGCGGCAGGAGTTTTTTACTGGCAAAAAGCGGGGCGTTTGGAACAGGTATTTCTCAAAGTGGAACTCATCGGCGATGAAGAAAATCAAAGCGGTAGCTTGATTACTGTCACTGCTCATCGTGATGAACTGGCAGCCCTGCAACAGGCACTCTCCTTGAAGCGGTTTGAATAGTTGGCAAAAATCTATATAAATCTGTGTATGACGACCGGGGAGTAAACTCCTAGTACCAGATTTACATAACATTACCGGACATCGCTGGACATTGCCACTTCCCGATATACTGCTTGCGGAATCGGGGATTTGCTCAAAAAATATGTTATGCTCGACTTTACCTCAAGAGGTTGACCCATGTACGCCATTAAGCGCGAGTTGAAACTGAATAACTTGGAACGAACGCTGATGGCGAGACACGCAGGGTTTGCCCGTGTGGTCTATAACTACGGGCTGTCACTGTACAGTCAACTCGACCACAAAGAATATTTGGGAGGCTCATCCAAGAAAATCACCACGATCAAAAAGGTATTGACCAACTACACCAAGAAAAAGCCAGAGTTTGCTTGGATGAATGAATTGTCATCCAAGGTCTATCA
>CASBRB010000427.1 GCA_949127975.1 Oscillatoriales cyanobacterium PMM_0019
AATCAACTACTTTGGGGCGCAGAGGAAGTAACGCGCAAGCGTGAGAACCACCTCGCAGGTTTTGTACCGCAATTCCTCTTAATTTAAGTGGACTCATTGAACTGAGAATCCCCCGATTTTAAATCGGGGGAGCGTCAACTATTTCACTAATCACATTTACCTGCACTCTAGGTTTGGCATCGTTCGGCTTGATGCCTGTATGGGCACAGACTGCTCAAGGGAGCAACTGCAATCTTCAACCTCCCGCCGCCACCAGATGATATTGGGGAACCAGGCGATCGAATTGGCGGCGGAAGAAGAGACTGTAAGGATGATATCCAAGCTGGACTTACTGCCTTAGTACCCTTCTATTCCGGTTCTGAATTAGTCTTAGGATTAACCACCGCAGATCATCCTACTTTCTGGTTTTATGTTCCTGATTCACCTACAGTTTCCGCAGACTTTGTGTTGCAAGATGAAGCACAGCAAACCGTATACAACAGCCCAGTCACACTGTCTAAAACGCCAGGGATTGTCAGGATAACTCTGCCATCCACAGCAGCACCGTTAGCAGTTGGCAAGCGGTATCATTGGTATTTCAACATTTATTGTCAAGCACAACAACCACCTATTTTTGTTCATGGCTGGATTCAAAAAGTTACACTGAACTCCACGATAAAAAGTCAATTAGATACAGCCACACCACAGCAACGAGTTGCCCTTTATGCTGCAAATGGTATTTGGTACGATGCGCTTACTGCTTCAGCCGAACTTCTGCGCCTGGTACCGAACAGTCATGAATGGGATGCTCTCCTCAAAGCTATTGGTTTAAATCATATTGCCTCAGAACCAAGAGGAGTAGGGGCAGTGCCCCGTTAGCAAGGTTATTGTAGGTTGGGTTGAGGAACGAAACCCAACATTACCAGGTGCGATCGCTCTATAATCATGGGGTAATACTTGAGGAAATAATTGGATTTTAGAGATATTGTGCTAGGACACTAATCCGCCTGCCACTCAAGTGGCACCGCGAGTGGCTAAATTCCATTAAAATGCACTGAACAATTAGTCCTCTTGAAAGTATTTTAACAGTTTTATGAACATTGGCTAGTCTTAAGAGCAGAGTTAATTGTCAAATTAGCCTGTAAGCTAGCACAACCTTGCCGCAACAACTCATCAAGATCTAAATTACACAATATTACAGTATTATCAGAACTCGCTGTAGCGAACATCTGACCAACAGAAGAAAAACTTAAACTCCATACCTGATTATCAACCTTTAAAGTTTTCAGCAAGGTGCCGTCTCGGTGCCAGAGTCTCACCATCTTATCTGTACTGGTTGAGGCTAGGGTTTGATTGTCAGGACTGAAGCTAACGCTAGTAACCTCTCCTGGATTTTGTAAAATACTAAGTGCTGTGCCATCTTTGTTCCAAAGTCTCAGGGTTCCGTCAGCACCAGCAGAAGCAAATATTTCTCCGTCTCGACTAAAACTGACGCTCCAAACTTTGCCGCGATGTTCTTTTAAGTCTTTCAGCAGTTTGCCATCACTGCGCCAGAGTTTGATAGTGTTATCTTCGCCAGCAGTAACCAACGTCTGGCTATTCGGGCTAAAACTCACACTTGTCACTCTTCCTTGATGCCCTTTGAGAGTGTGTAGCGCCTGGATACCTGCCTCGCTATTCCATTTCCAGAGCTTGACGATCCCATCGGCACTAGCTGTAGCTAAGATCTGATTGTCTGGGCTAAAACTTACTGTAGTTATTTTGCTGTCATGCGCCTTAAAGATTTGTAAATTTTTTGACCATGCCTTACCGTGACGGTGCCAGAATTCGAGAGAGTTATCATCTCTAACCAAGGCAAGCGTCTGATTATCTGGGCTGAAACTCGCAGCACCATCCCCTTTGAAGGTGGCAGATAAAGTGCCTTTGCGTCCCCAGAGGTTGACAGTGCCATCATCACTAGCCGAGACTAGCATCTCACCATCAGGACTGAAACTGACAAAGGTAACTTTGCTGGTATGCCCTTGTAGGTGTTGTAACTTATTGAAACTGTAAACAGCTTGATGTAGTGTTGTCAAAACCCGAATTTGAGTTTCAGAGCTTACCCCAATTGACTGTTTTAGCTCTTTTCCAGCTTTGATGCTTTGGATTAAGGCATCCAGCCGTTGATTAGATTTTAAGAGTGTTTCTGAGTAATAACTGAGAGAGTTAAGTTTGGTGTTGAAGTTGTTGTTAGATAATGTTACCCAGAATACCCCAATCAGGAATGTAGAAATTGACATCGCTGCTGCTGCGGCTCCTGTAAGCATTCTTGCTTGCAGGTATTTTTCTCGTCGCAGTTGCGCTTCAGTTAATTTTCGGCGCTCTTGCTCTGCTGTCAGTGCTTCTAATAATTCTTTTTCTCTAGACAGTCGCTCAATCTCAACCTGACTTTGTTGTTCTCGTTTGCGTAATTCAACTAATTCGGCTTCTTGGCTAGCAGCTAAAAATTGATAATCTCGATCGCACAAGCTTTTACTACTTGCCCAGCGTTGTGCATCCTGTAATGCTTGCCCTCGCAGCAGTCGAGATTCATCTTGTGAATTGGAAGCTACCCAAGCTGCTAAGGCTTCGGCATAGGGGCGCAAGTCAAAGAGTGCTTTTTCAACCCAAGTTTGGTTAAAAATATATTCATATATTCTATTGTAGACTTTTAATTTTCCATCACGCATCACGACTAAACCTGACAGCCGCAATTCTGTTTTTTCGGGAGTGTCATCGGCGTAAATTTCACCTTTTTCTAAGATTTTTTGGTATAATCCTAGTAAGCGACTGGCACGTTGGTGATTGATTTTGAGTCGATCGCGTATTGTCCTCAAATGCGGTGGCTCATCCTGGGATTCCCAGTTTTCAATGATATGCGAGCGCACGAGGGAACTAAAATCAGAATCTTTACTCTGAATCACCAATTGACATAGCTTTTGCGTCAGAAATGGTTGCCCACCTGTCCAATCTAAAATTTCTCTGATTACCTGTTGAGGGTTGTCTACTTTTCCTGTCAATCCCCAAGCTAATACTTGGGTTTCTTCTAATTTAAAGCCATGCAAGTCGATCGCTCGACCAATATTAAATGGTGTTCGAGTAGGATTAGTAATCAAATCAGATGGCGTGGCAACTCCTAATAGAGCAAATGTAAGTCTCTGGTATTCTGATTTTTGTGCCCTTTTGTTATAGCAAGCCCTTATCAAAGCAAAAAAGTCATCAAGTGGTTCTTTTAAACTGAGAACGCTATCAATCTCATCAATAAAAATCACCAATTTTTCAGTTAAGTTAGCCAGCAGCACTCCTTCAATCAACTCACCTAAGCGCTGCACGGGTGAAATTAATTCGCGCTCCTGCCACCAAGCCATAAACTCGACTGGGTTAAACAGGTTGAAGTTGCTGAGCAGCTTGTAGGCAACTCCTCCATACCACTTATCTAGAGATACTTGCTGGTTGCCAATATCTGAAAGATCGATACTAGCACAGGCGATTCCTTCAGATCTTAGCCTTTGCATGGTTCGCACTAGCAAGCTAGATTTACCCATTTGTCGGGAATTGAGTACATAACAAAACTCGCCAGCATACAGTGCTTGATAAAGTTCAGAGTCAGCTTGTCGCACTACGTAGGTGGGTGCATCCTCTGGTAAACTTCCGCCGATTTGATATTGGTAGTCTGTTGTTGTTAATGACATATTAATAAAGTAAGGATTGTAGGTTGGGTTGAGGAACGAAACCCAACATTAAGGTTTTTTCTCGTTCCCAGGCTCTGCCTGGGAACGAGAAAAGGAGAAATAACGAGAAAGAACATCGATTGCTCCTGCGGTGGGGTTCCCTGGAGGTGGAGGCAGAGCCTCTCAGACTGCATTCCCAGGCAGAGCCTGGGAACGAGAAATAAAGCGGTTTGTAGGGGCAATCCCCCTGTGGTTGCCCCTATATATGCTTTTCTCACATCTTGCACCACTTGGTAACTGTAAT
>CASBRB010000428.1 GCA_949127975.1 Oscillatoriales cyanobacterium PMM_0019
ATAGGATTCCTATATAATATTAGCTCAAGCACCGCAACGCTAACAAGGCTGTGCCATAAGCAGCTTCTGTATGCCTCGGTGTTACAATGGGCACTTGCAGATGACGGGCACGAATAGCAGCCCAAGCAGGATTTTTAGCACCACCTCCAGCAGTATAAACGCGACTGAGTGGAGTGGCACCTAACTCTTGCAATAACTGATAACCTCGTGCTTCAATCCGGGCGATGCTTTCCAATAAACCATGTAGAAATTCTACAGGGTTATCTGGGCGTGGTTCTAGGCGTGGTGGTAGATGAGGATCGTTAATTGGGAAGCGATCGCCCTCTTGCAACAAGGGATAATAATCTAGGGGGCAAACCGTTTCCAAATCGATACGGCTGCTCAGACTTACTAACTCAGCATCACTGAAAAATTGCCGCAGCACCGCCCCACCAGTATTAGAAGCACCACCAACTAACCACTCCTCACCCAGCCGATGACTATAAATTCCGTAGCGGGCATCATCGACACGGGTGCGGCTCAATAGCTTTAGCACTAAGGTAGAACCGAGAGAGGTAACAGCTTCACCCCAGTTATCAGCACCGCTAGCAAGAAAGGCGGCAATGCTATCAGTAGTACCAGCGCACACCAGGCAGTCTCGCCGTAACCCAAAGCGACTGGCAATCTCTGCTGTCACCTCGCTTACTGGCGTACCTGGAGCGAGGACTTTAGGTAGCAATCCACTTATCGGCAGATTTGTCAACCAACTTGGGTAGCACAGTTGCTCGACATCGTAGCCCAGTTTCAAAGTATTGTGATAATCGCTAATGCCCAGGTTGCCATGCAGGAGAAATCCCAGCCAGTCTGCCTGATGCAGGAAATACTGAGCCTCAGTAAAGTTAGGCGACTGAGTCAGCCAGAGGAGTTTGGCAAGGCTGGAGGTAGCGCTTAATACTATGTGGTTGGGGGGTGCAATGGCTCTCACTCTATCAATTACTTCCGCTCCTCGCCCATCGTTATATACTATCGGGGCAGCAACTGGTTTACCTGTAGCATCGCATAGCAGTATAGTAGATGAGGTGCCATCAAGAGCCAGAGCTCTGATTTCCCTGCTTAATTCCTGGGGTATTTGTTCCATCAGGGCAAACAAAGCCGTCTGCCAACTGGTTGCCAAGTCCGCCGACTCGGCAAATGAGTATTGCGCCTGAGCTATAATATTACCTTCAGCGTCAATTACCACCGATCGTGCCCCAGAAGTGCCGAAATCAATCCCCAAGTAGAGATACATTGTTGCTACTTATGCTTAGTTTTATGTGTTCTATGTTTAGCACTCTAAGTAAACCTATTCGTTAATACATAATCTTAGAGCGGGAAGGAACTAGCATCGATACTTTCAGGCACAATGTATTAAAAGTTACCAAATGCTTGCTCAACCTGGTGATACAACAGAGCAAACTTAGATGTATTGCAAAACTTCACCAACCTGTAGTCCTTAATGGGCAATAGTGGTATTCTATATTGGATTGAGACATCATCTCAACCGCGAGTGCTACGTGTGAGCGCTCTTTTTAAAAGTAATCCCAAGGACATTTGACACTCTCAAGTCAAATGTACAGAGGGATAGGGGATGTCTGGTAGTACATCCAAGGCGTATAACTCCAGCTTTCAGGCGTGTCCATGCCCAACCTGGAGTTGCTTAAACCCGGATTGAGTAGCCTGTCTATCTTTGGCTATGAGAAATGGAACTATAAATAAACCCATAGAAGAACAAACTGAGGAGTTAACAGCTTTGAAAAAGGTAGAAGCGATTATCCGCCCTTTTAAGCTAGACGAAGTCAAAATCGCTTTAGTCAATGCTGGTATCGTCGGCATGACGGTATCTGAAGTTAGGGGTTTCGGACGTCAGAAAGGACAGACAGAACGCTATCGCGGTTCCGAGTACACTGTTGAGTTCCTGCAAAAACTCAAGGTGGAAATCGTCGTGGAAGACAGCCAGGTTGATATGGTGGTGGAAAAAATCATCTCTGCTGCCCGAACAGGCGAAATTGGGGACGGTAAGATATTTGTGACTACCGTCGAACAAGTCATCCGGATTCGTACCGGAGAAAAAAATCTGGAGGCTGTCTAACCAGGTTGGTAGTCAACGAATGCTGAGGGGTACGCCAAACAACCTCAAATCTGTGCAGGCTTCACAAATTGAACTTCTACGTGAGGCGTAAGAGAAAGGCAAAGGGAGAGGGGAAAATACAAACCCTTTTCCTCTCCCTCTCCGAGATCCCTCTTCCACAAGCTCAATTTTTCCCTAATTTCTCTTTTGTTTGCTGGATAGTACCATGATTTCAACAGGTGTACGCTTGTTTTCGCAAGACGAATACCATCGCATGGCAGAAACAGGAATTCTCGCTATAGACGAACGTGTGGAACTGCTCGAAGGACAAATTATCTTAATGGCTGCCAAAAATCCTCCCCATTCAGCCACTAACTTATGCGCCGCAGAATACCTGAGAACTCTACTCGTCGGACTGGCATTAATCAGAATTCAAGACCCGATCGATCTTAATCCTTTTTCAGAACCTGAACCAGATATTGCTGTTGTTCGGATCGATCGCCACTTCTACGCAGAAAGTCACCCCACCCCAGCAGATGTTTTCTTACTCATAGAAATTTCCGATACTACCTTAGAAAGAGATCGCAAACAAAAAGCTGCTGCCTACGCCAGAGCAGGCATTGCTGATTACTGGATACTAGATGTCAACACTCGACAAGTCCGAGTTTTCCGGGAAATCGTGAATGAAAGGTATCAACAAGAAAGTATCCTACTAAATGAAGAGGCAACATTGTTCATGTTAGCTTTTCCAGAAATTGCCGTCCAAATTAACCAGCTATTTCCTTAATCTGGGGCAATAAAGCTTGAAAAGCCTTGCCCCGATGGCTAACCGAGCGTTTCAACTCCGCTGTCATTTCTGCAAAAGTGAGCTGATGCTCCGGAACATAAAAAATCGGATCGTAACCGAAGCCACCGCTGCCACGAAGGGTGTAAAGAATTTCCCCACGGCAGACACCCGACCCTTGAGCGCGTATACTGCCATCCGGACTAGCTAGAACCACCGCACAGACAAACTGAGCTTGCCGATTCTGGTTATCGCCCAACTCCCTTAGGAGTCGCTCAATCCGCGAACTGTCCGTTTTGCCGTAGCGGGCTGAATATACCCCAGGGGCACCGCCAAGGGCGTCCACTTCTAAGCCAGAATCATCGGCGATAGCCCACTCTCCTGTAGAGAGCGCCACTTGTGACGCCTTTAAGCAAGCATTGGCTAAAAACGTATCACCAGTTTCCTCTATCTCTAGTTCATCTGGCTTGAGCCGCAATTCCCATCCCAAGTCAGCTAAATGCGCCTGCATTTCCCGCAGCTTTCCCGGATTGCTGGTGGCTACTATTAGCAGTGTCATAAACTATAGTTCAGGTTAAAATATATATTTTAAACGATCGAAGCATACTTCATCACCCCGCTCTCTCATAGACGGGGCTTCATGCCTCTAACTTTAGATAGTTGACCAGCCGTCGGTCTGGTGCGATGAGAAACTATGTTATGGCTATACCATTTTCTCAGGATTGAGTTTTCAACGAAATATCACATGTCACCTGAGTAATGCCAAAATGAAAATAGCTAGAAACATCTTACCGAACCAACTGCCTGTTCAAGGGTTAGGGTGCATAAATATCGTTTTGAGGTAAACTACCGTGGATGCGGGAAGACAAAGAATTATCTTTTATTTTATTGAGGAAGCAAAAGAGCACCTCGATACCCTGGAAAAAGGGCTTGTAGATCTGGCAGCGGTTATGGCAGATGAAGAATGGATTAACGAAATGTTTCGCGCTGCCCATTCTGTTAAGGGAGGAGCGGCTCAGCTCGGCTTTGACAGTATTATGACAACTGCCCACAGATTAGAGGATTGCTTCAAAATTCTCAAAGATCATAGAGTCAAGGTTGACCAAAAGATGGTGTCCATGTTTTTAATAGGCTATGACACCCTTCACGACTTAGTAGAACGTCTGCAAGGACCATTTGGTCTCCGGGAAGAGGAAGCCTACAAAATTGTCCAAAAAGCAGAGCCAAATTTTGCCCAACTACAGGCTTATCTCAACAAGCTGGTAGCCGGCGGTGGGGGAGAAATTGAAAAACCAGCGTCACCGCTTCCAAAAGCAACAGTTTCAAGGGGTGCGAAGACTCCTGCTACAAACGTGGCGGCTCAGGTGACGGAAGTTTTGAAACAAATGTTGCAGTTGTTTAAAGAACAAGAAACTCCCCAAAGCCGTCAACAACTTGCAGAATTATGCAAGCGTCTACTGCCGCTGGGTAACAATATAGAAACCTGGCAAACACTGGTAAAAACCGTTTACAGAGCCATTGCTAATCCGGATAATTCTTATCGCACTTTAGCCCCTGTAGTGATTAAAGAAATTAAGCAAGGTAGTACACTGTTGACAGCCGGAAAAGCCACAGCTCTAGCTCCGAGTGCCAACTTAAAGCAACTGGCTCCGGCTCCTCAGGTGGCAAAAACACCCCCCCCTGCTAAACCTAAGGAAATTACTGTGCCAGTAGAACCAAGGGCAGCAGCAAAAGCTCTGATGCAAGCCTTTAATAAAAAGCAGTTGTCTGAGCTTGTCGCTTTGCTTCAGAAAGTTGTCCGCTAAGTAGGTGGGCGTAAATAAACGTCACATCCAAAAACCCAGTTTCTCTCAGGACTTACGCAACTACACTACATATAGTGCTTTGTAGGGGCAAACCCCCTGTGGTTGCCCCTATATATGCCATAGCCCATTCCCCCTAAGCAAATGTGCCAAAATCAGGCGGCACATCTTGGATGCGTCCCGAACCAACTGCTCGGAGGGCGTCTTTCAGCGAGATAGCTCCAGTGTAAAGAGCTTTACCGACAATTACACCACTTACTCCTAGGGGTGCCAGAGCAAGTAAACTGAGCAAGTCGGTAATAGAACTAACTCCACCAGAAGCAATTACTGGGATGGTAAGACTACTGGCAAGTTCTCTGAGGGCTTCTAAGTTTGGTCCAGAAAGGGTGCCGTCACGATGAATATCAGTGTAAATAAGAGCAGCCGCCCCCAGTTGCGCCATCTTTTTAGCGAGTTCAACTGCCCCTATAACAGAAGTTTCTAGCCAGCCTTTGGTAGCAACTAGCCCATTGCGGGCATCGATGCCAACGATAATTTGTCCTGGAAATTCCTGGCACAACTGTTGCACCAGCGTCGGCTGTTCCACTGCCACTGTACCGAGAATTACCCGCTCTACGCCCATCCCCAGCAACTGGGAAACGCTGCTATAATTGCGTAAGCCACCGCCCACTTGCACCGACACTGGCACCGCCTGTATAATGGCGGCGATCGCATCTAAATTCACCAGTTTGCCTACCTTAGCACCGTCGAGATCGACGACGTGCAGCCGCGATGCCCCTTGTTCAAACCACTGTTTGGCGACTGCTGTTGGATTGTCGTTAAAAACTTGCGATCGGGCGTAATCTCCTTGGTACAGTCGCACACACCGACCATCTAGTAAATCGATTGCTGGGATGACTTCCATTGCTAGTTTTCCTGGTTCCTTAAATCATATCGATCGTAACTGGTTGTTGCTGTATAAGGACTTGAAAATATTTTTTCAGGTATATTAGCAGACCTTAGTACGCAAGACCCCATCAGGAGTTATCACCCTCATCCCCCAACCCCTTCTCCCATCGAGGGAGAAGGGGGGAAAGATA
>CASBRB010000429.1 GCA_949127975.1 Oscillatoriales cyanobacterium PMM_0019
AAGTTTGGGTGGATATGTGGCTACGAGAAAAAGGATTGCGGTAAGTCCTTTTTTTTACGCAAAGGGCGCAAAGGTTTACGCAAAGGGCGCAAAGGAAGGTACAATAATTCTGAGGTCATTAGTTTCCTCTTAAAACCTGTTCGGCTGTTAGTTGTAGATTTGGAAAAGTTGCTGATTTAATTTGATTGCTTCCGGTGAATTCTGCGCCTTCGTACCACTCGTCAACTAGGGTCAAAATTGTAACTTTGCTATCTAGGGGGTCAACTATCCAGTATTCGGGAATTTCGAGGACGCTGTATTCTGCTTGTTTGGCGCGGTAGTCGGTGCGTTTGGTGGATTCGCTGACTACTTCAACTATCAGTAAAGGTGCTGTTTCGTTGAGGGTGATGATGGCTTCTTTGTCTTGCAGGTTGCGCCATTGTTCTAGGGGTAAAACTACTACATCGGGAACGCGCACGGTGTCCCATCTGCCTGCACGGGGGGATTGAATGCCGATGACCATTTGTTTAGAAACCCAGGCTTGTTGGGTGCGTTGGATTTCTGCCCGAAATTCGCTATTGAGAAAATCGGCAATTTCACCATGTTTTCCTGTTCCTAAGCTCATGGGTATGAGTTCTCCGTTAACCAGTTCGTAGCGGGTGTCTGTACTGTCGTTGTAGCGGATATATTCGGCGAGAGTTAGACGGTTAGTAGTTGTAGTCATGGCGAGTTTTAGTCTCTTAGGGATCGACTTCTGCTGGGGGAAAAGTAAACTGCGCGGCAGCAGCTACTAAGGGGGAAGAGTCTCTGCGGTAAGAGTTTAACCTTGCTAGTAGCTTATCGTCCCAGCCACGCTGAGATTGTGTTACCAATGCGGCTAGTGCAAGACGGCGGAGCCTTTCATCACTTGTAGTAGCTAGCGTCGCTTCCAACTGTGCTAAGTCTTGAGCATCAGTGCGGCGGTGGTTTGCCGATTTCATTGCCACAACTGCTGTCATTAGCGCCTCGGCATGCATTTCTCCCGATGCCGTTAGCTCGACAAAAAATCTCGCTACTTCGTCCCAAGGTAGGGCAATAATTGCGATTTGAACGCGCAAATTGACGGTAAGTCGATCGATTGCCAGTGCCTCAATTACTGCTCGTGCAGTTGGTAGAAGTTGTCTGCGACTCCTAATGATTGCTGCATGCAACGCTTGTATGCTAGTGAGAAGGGCGCGACGATTGGCAATTAAACTTTTAACTGCTTCTCCCACCAACTGGGCGTCTTTTTCACTATAAATAGCAAAAACTGCACTAGCTGCTGCTCTACTTTCGTCTGGCAGGGATGAATTCATCAATTCAAGTAATCGGGGCAGCAAAACTCGATCGCTATCTGATACTGGGACATATATAAAGCCTTTTAACATGTCCACTCGCACTTCCGGGGTTGGGTGGGCAAGCAATTTGGCAAGTAGTCTCACTAGCCTTTTTTGTGCTGTTGGTGATAGCCTTTCGGCTGGAATATGTCCTATAGAGGTTGCTAGCGCTGCATCGGGCGATTCAGCAGCACTCTCTAAGATTACCCAGGTGCTAGAGCGCTCTAAATAATCCCATAACCCTCGCAGCAATGCCACCCGCACGTCCCGGTGCAAATTGCGGTTATTTAGTTCTAACAAATATTGGTACGCTTCTTCAGACTGCAACTCACCTACCAAGCGTACTACTTCTTTGGCGACTGTAACCTTTTCTAATGGTACTGCCTGCAGCAGTGGCAGTGCCTGAGTCACGGGCATATTAAGTATAGAGCGACGCAGGGCGTAGATGGCAATTCGAGCGCGATCGTCACCCATTGCTTCTAATAACGTCGGCACCCCCTGTCCTGCATCCAGTTTTCCTAGCGCCCGCAGTGCTGCATCGCGTACCGCTATGTTGGAATTAAGATTGCTTGCTAATTCCATCAATCGAGTCGGCAACACTGCTGGTAATGCCGCTAGTTGGGTAATTGCAGTTAGTATGGCAGGAGTATCCCGATCGCCATCAGAGGTTAGCTGATTCAGCGTTTGGGCGAAAATTTTTTGCTGCGTCTCTGTCCAGCGATAGAAACCTGTGAAAATAGGTAACACAAATCTCGTTTTGCCAGTGCTGAAGCGACCTGTGTAAGATTGTTGTCCCAAGAATGGTGTTATCAAATCTTGACGACAACGATGCAGGTAGCGATAAACAACCCCTAGTGTTGCCCAACTAGGATCTTTTTTGATTAGTTCTGGTATCAGAGAAGCAATTCGATCGCGTCGATGCTCGGCAATTACATCTAGTGCCCCCAATGCAGTCCAACAATCGCTGGTATCGTAGATAATTTGCTCCAAAATATCCACTAACCCGTCAAATACGCGCAAGCGTCTCCCCAGACTTCGTGCTGCTTCTATTATCTGCCCTTCACTTTCCCGTGTTTTCCACGATTGCAGAACGGGAAGTAGGCTCGGGGCAATCCGCAGCACGTCAACATCTGATAGGCGATCACTCAAATTAACGAAACTCACTCGTCCGCGAGTACGCACTAAAAAAGCCCACCATTCAGCAGCCCAAGCCGGATGAAACGGCACCAATGCTATAATCAAGTGTTCGGCACTACTAGCGGTAGCTTGCGAAAGATCGGCAGCATTAAGAGTATCCCTAATAATCTCACTCAAGTCATTGAGATGTTCTTGCCGCCACATACTGGGTGGCAATTTTACTAAAGCCATCAGCATCGCGCCACGTACCGGATCTTGCTCGTTGCTACGGGCGCGTACCATAGCCATTAAATCTGGTAAGCGGTGGCGCTGAAACTTCGTCGCTGTTACCATGACTGCCAGTGCTACAGCACGTAATTGGGCATCAGGATTACGGATAAAAGGTTCGAGTATCGTGCGTGCCTCATCCCAAGGCAAGAAGGCGGCGTAAGGCAGGCGATCGCTCGGTCGAGTGGCAAGTGCTTTGTTAGCCAAGTGGTAGCGCCCCTCTGTTTCGCGCAAGTGGCGGGGCAGTAGTTCTACTAAAGAGCTATTTATGCAGCCATCAGCGTTACGCCAATAATGATTGCATTCCGTATATATATCTTCTCGCTGCCCAGGAGTAAGCTTTTCCAACCAAATATTGAAGGCGTCGATGTTGTTAGGATGATGCTCAATTAGTGCCAGCAGTCGTTCGCGGGTTAATTTGTGGGCTACATTGTTGAAACTGATATTTACTCGATCGCTAGAATTTAAAATTAAGTCAGCCATCTCGTTGGGGCGAAGTTCAACTAACCGTTGCAGATTGAGTTGAGCTAGCGGTATCTGTCGTGCTAGGATGCCTACTAAAGCGATCGCTTTTTCGGGACAAAACTCAGCTATATCTGGCAGTGTTGCATTCACCTGCCAAATAAGTCGCCGATCGAAGTCCATTGCAGCTTCTGCTTGGGTTTGTATGTGCTTGACAATAATATGGGGATGCAGACGAGCTAGACGTTGCCAATCCGATTGTCCTGTCTGAATTAGTGCTTGCTCTAAGTACTGACTGACAACTTTAGGCGAACCGAAAGGCAGTAGGGTACTCAAATGCGGATCTTTTTGGGCGGCAATGCGATCGAGAAAAGCATCAATAACAGTCTGGCGACGATGCTGGTAAAGCTTTCGTATTAGGCCGCGACACTGCTTTTTTGGTAAAGTTGCTAGTGCCTCAAGTACTTGGTTATCGTCGCCAATGTACGGCAGCAAGCTGATACCGAGGGATCTAATATAGCGGGAGGGATCGGTAAGCGATCTCAGTACGCGCCCACCATCATAACTGCCATAGCAGGAGAACAGCGCTAAAAAGCGATCGTAGATGCTACCTTGTTCTAAAATATCCAGTGTAGCGGCGATGGTGGGCGAACTGGTGCTATTGCGACCTATCTCAACTATTTGCCGCATTCTTCGATCGTGACTCAGAGACTCTAGTTGGCGCAAAAGGGTGTCGCTTGTCATAGAGGGAAAGGGAAAGGGAGAGGGTTTTGGATTTCTTTTCCCAAATCAAAGATTCGGAGGAGGAATGCGGGGCGGAAGATGTTCAAGAGTGTTCTAGCGCCTGCTGCAAGCGGAGCCTATCTAATCCTCGCGCCCTCAGTAGTAGCCAGGATTGGATTAAATCGGGACCATGTACCTCGCCAGTCAGGGCGGCACGGCTCGATCGCATCACTACACCTTTCTTCAGGTTTTTCTCCTTTGTCACCTGTTTGATAATATTTTGAGCATCATCTGATGTCAGGGATTGATAACTTTCCAGAGCGGACAAAATCGCTTTGAGGACATCACTAGCGCCAGGTTGCTGTAGCTGAGAGGCTGCTTCCTCGTTTAAAGTTACCGTCTCAGTAAAAAACACCTGGCTCATTTCGACGGCATCCTGTAAGCGAGTCAAACTCGGTCCAATTAGACTGGCAAGCTCTTCTAGCCAAGAGCGCGAGTTCACCGGATCGAATTCATACCCAGCTTGCTGCCAATAAGGAATTAACTCATCTGTCAGCTCAGCTACGGGCATTTGATGTAGATACTGACTATTCACCCAGTTCAGCTTATCCCAGTCAAACTTCGCTCCCGCCTTGTTGACACGCTCAAAGCCAAACTCCTTGGCTACTTCTTCCAGAGTAAAGATTTCCTTAGTGGGGTCGGGCGATGACCAACCCAACAGCGTCATATAATTTACTAAGCCAGCAGGAGTATAGCCCATCTGCTTAAAGTCAGAAATCGACGTAACGCCGTCGCGTTTCGATAATTTTTGCCCAGCTTTATTCAAAATCAGAGGTGTGTGGGCAAATTCCGGCACTGTTGCCCCGAAAGCTTCGTAAAGTAGAATTTGTTTGGCAGTATTGGCAATGTGATCTTCTCCTCGGATGACATGAGTAATCCTCATATCAATGTCATCTACTACCACTGCCAGATTGTACAGTGGCTGACCCAAGGTTTCAGCAGAAGCACGGGCAATCACCATATCGCCGCCCAAGTCACTTGCCCGCCAGCTTACTTTTCCCCGCACCAAGTCGTTCCAGACAATCTCGCGGTTGTCCTCAATTTTGAAGCGAATTACTGGGCGCAGTCCCTCAGCTTCAAAAGCCGCCTGCTTTTCTGGTGTGAGGTTGCGGTGACGGTTGTCGTAGCGGGGAGCTTCTTTTCTCGCCACTTGAGCTGCCCGCATTTCTTCCAGTTCTGCTTCTGTGGTGTAGCAGCGATAGGCAAAACCTTTATCTAGTAAGGTTTGAATGGCTTGGCGGTAGAGTTCCAGGCGCAAAGATTGAAAAATTGGTCCTTCATCCCAGCTCATTCCTAGCCAAGTTAAACCCTCCAGGATGTTTTGGGTGTATTCTGGGCGCGATCGCTCTACATCCGTGTCTTCTATCCTGAGGATGAACTGTCCGCCATGATGACGAGCAAACAGCCAGTTAAATACAGCAGTTCTAGCCGTACCGATGTGTAAGTTGCCAGTAGGACTCGGAGCAATCCGAACACGAACAGTCACTATAATTGTCTCTCTCTCAACGTTTCTCATTTAACGGGACTGACGGGGCTCGAACCCGCAACTTCCGCCGTGACAGGGCGGTGCTCTAACCAATTGAACTACAGTCCCAATTTTCGCGCCAATTTCCATTATGCATATTCTTTAGCGGGTTGTCAAGACTTTTTTACTCGATTTTGAAATTTTTTTTTGCAGGGAACCTGCCTGTAGCGTCGGTGCCCCTGTGCCCGCCCTGCCGGGGTGTAGGGGCACCGCTAAGGTGCCCGCCCGGATACTGGTGGCGAAAATGGCTGCTAAGTTATACATTTGCGTATACATCAAAATATACATTTGGCTGGGACGATACTCGTGATGCCGTTTCAGAATGACTTCTTCACACCCAACTGGGCTGCATTTGAGCAGTCCAGTTGTTTTTTTGGGAAGACTTATCTTACCAAAAAACGTCCACAGGTGCTAGCCTAACAAGGTAGATTAGTTTTGAGTAAGAGTCAGGTAAGAGATTACATGGAATCTAATGAGCTGAAGTTTCTACTGAAATTGCTGGGGTGTAGTGATTATAAAACCCTTTTGTCGGCATCTATCTTTGATAGCTTAAAGAACAAAACAAAAACTTGTCTAGCTTTGGCCGAGCGCGAGCTGGTAGGATTTTCCCACGAGATTACTGCTATCGGGATTTTACCACCTGGTAGCGCTTTGCTCGACATGGCTAAAGAAGAATTGCCTCTAGGGGCCAAAGAACTGAAACTGCTGGAGAAGATAAGCAAGGCTGAGGGAAAAATCAAGCCCAGCGAACTTAACGTGAAGAAGGCAGGTGAACGAGACGGGATTTTACAAAACCTGGGTGCGCGGGGGCTGATTGAAGTTGAAACCAGCATAAAAAGAACTAAAGCTGAGGTATGGCTAACCGAAAAAGGGCAGGAGTATCTACGAGATGAATATACCTGCAACGGCACTAACCCAGCGATCAGCTTAGATTTGCTGAATAATTATATCAGCTTTTTACGAAAATCACCTACGGTCAAGCAGACAACAGTGGGTACTGGGGCTGCTTCGCCAGAAAGCCCAGGGAATTCCCAGGTGAGCAAGCTTAGTGACGAGGAGATTTTGCAGACGATTTAGGATTTAGATCGCGAACTGGGTACAGAAAATTATTTACCCTTTTTTCATCTGCGCGAAAAATTAAAACCAACACTATCTAAGGAAGAATTAGATCGGGTTCTTTATAGCTGGCAACGTCATGATAAGATTGAGCTGAGTTCGGTGGCAGAAACGACGCCCTTTGCTCCAGAACAAAGCGTTTGTAGGCTGATTGGTTGGTATCCTAGCCCGCCCTGCAATCAATTGCAGGGCTAATAGCTAAAGTCCATTAAAATGGACCCAAATCCGTATCGCGCTACGTGTTATCCCAATTTAATTAAATATGGAGCGACACATAACAGGACTTACGCACTACCTCAATCATTAATGATTCCCAAGGCACCCTAGTCTTTATCACATTGCCATCAAATTCCTTGACATTCGGCATCGTATTCTCAGATTCCGAGATCGGGTTGTTGATGCTTCAGTACCGCTATATGTAGAGGCAGTACTACAGTACTGAGAATGTTAAAACTCATAAAATTTTGACAAAATTCATATTTCAGTAAGTTATACGTTGCGTATACATGAAGTTATACATGGGGATGGTACTTGAGATTTGAAGGGGCAGGTAGCTGAATAAAAATATATGGGCATATCTTGGCAATTTTTCGGGAATGCCTATGTACTGGATTGTATCCTATATTAAGATCAACAAGATAGGTCGGATATCAAACCTAATTAACTAGGCAGGGAGGTGACACCATACATGGCAGAGTCAACCAAAACATATACAGAGCAAATAGACTTTTGGCACTGGGGCAATGGCTGGGAAGATATAGAAAGCTAAGGTTTTCCTATTTCCTGACATTTACTGATTAAAGGATAGAAAAGAATCATGAAAAGGCTTTTGATTACTCTGGTGACATCTGGTAGCTTATTAATTCTTGCTCTAGGCAGGGCACCAGCCGCTGGTGCCATTCAACTTCGTATCAATCCTGCGGCGACTAGGCATACGATTAGCCCACTGATCTATGGTATTAATGCTTATGGCCTTAATGATACCAATTTTGCCGCACTAAACCAGGCAATCAAGCCATCAGTTGCTCGTTGGGGTGGTAATACCACAACCCGCTACAATTGGGAGAATGATTTTTATAATACTGGCAATGACTACTATTATGAAAATATCCCCTCCGATAACCCGAATCGCTCACAACTTCCCAATAATTCTGCTGCCGATCGCTTTGTGCAACGTAACCATACTGCCGCAATTCAATCATTGATCACTGTTCCACTAATTGGCTGGGTTGCTAAAGCAAAAACTGCCCCAAACCCACTCCAGCACCCATTTAACTGTGGCTTTAAGGTCAGTATCTATGGTCAGCAACAATCAATCGACCCATACGATCGCGATTGTGGCAATGGGATTCGCTCTAATTCTTCACTGATTACTGGGAATAACCCAACCGATACTAGCATTGCAGTTGGCCCTGATTTTGTACGCCGTTGGGTGGCTCATCTGGTTGGGAAGTTTGGCAAAGCCTCGGCTGGTGGTGTCCGTTTTTATGCACTCGATAATGAACCAGGGATTTGGGACGGAACCCACCGCGATGTCTTTCCTGGCTATTTAAGCTACCAAGAATTAGTGCAGCGCAATATCGATTATGCGGCTGCCATCCGCCAATCCGATCCAAATGCCCAGATTTTAGGGCCTGTACAGGATGGCTGGGCACGCTACTTCTACTCATCATATGGCTCCTACCCCGATGCCAACGCCCAAGCCGATCGCAATGCCCATAATGGTGAGGCATTTGTGGCTTGGTATCTGGATCAACTCTATGCCCACGATCGGCAGAGTGGCCAGCATACTATTAACTATTTTGACCTCCATTATTATCCACAGGCACAAGGTGTATCACTTTCACCAGTTGGCAACAGTGCAACCCAGGCACTCCGGCTCCGTAGTACCCGCGCCCTCTGGGATGCAAGTTATGTCGATGAAAGCTGGATCAAGGATACTGAAAATGGCAATACCGCCGTGCAACTGATCCCGCGTATGCATACTTGGGTTAATCAGCACTACCCTGGCCTAAAGTTAGCAATTTCGGAGTATAATTGGGGTGCCCTTGATGCTATGAATGGAGCCTTAGCCCAAGCCGATGTACTAGGGATTTTTGGGCGTGAAGATGTGGGGCTAGCAACCCTTTGGAGCCTACCAACTGCCGACCAACCAGGGGCATTTGCCTTTCGGATGTACCAGAACTACGATGGTCAAGGGAGCAAATTTGGTGATAGCAGCATTGCGGCTAATAGTGCCGATCAGGGGCAGCTTGCAATCTATGCCGCCCAACGCAGTAGCGATGGTGCCATCACCCTGATGATTATTAATAAATCTGATACCGCACTCTCAGCCCAGATCGATCTTGGTGGCTTAAAAGCAGGGCAACGTGCCCACTATTACAATTATAGTGCTGCCAATCTCCATTCAATCGGAAAACAGGCCGATCTACCTATCAGTAATGGCGCAATCAATAGTACATTTGCGGCACAATCAATCAATCTATTGATTATTGCTCGATCGTAAGGATTGTAGACCAAGATCAAAGCTCCGGCTGTGCCGGAGCGAAACCCCACTAATTGACTCCTGACTCCTGACTCCTGACTCCTGACTCCTGACTCCTGACTCCTGACTCCTGACTCCTGACTCCTGACTCCTGACTCCTGACTCCTGA
>CASBRB010000430.1 GCA_949127975.1 Oscillatoriales cyanobacterium PMM_0019
AAGAATCAACTACTTTGGGGCGCAGAGGAAGTAACGCTCAAGGAGAGAACCACCTCTGGTCTTTGTACCGCAAGGGACTTAGATTAAGTGGACTCGGTGATCTGAGAATCCCCCGGTTTAAAACCGGGGGAGCGTCAAGGAATTACAAGCTTGTACCCCTAAACTACTTTTAATTATTCTCTGTAGGAAATATTAAAATATGTTGGCAAATTTTAATCACTTGCTATCGGAAGGTTGGGACATAATCCGCACCAAACAAGAAGATAAAATGGCAGAGGAAATTATGGAAACATACCATTCTCTACTCTGCGCTACGCTTGACGCAACTACTGACAGTATTCTCATCGTGAATCTTGATGGAAAGATAGTTAGTTTTAACCAAAAATATGCCCATATGTGGCAGATTCCCGATGAAGTTTTAGAGTCACGAGATCATAATTTGGTGCTAGAGTTCGTCCTAGAGCAGTTGAAAGATCCTGAATGGTTTCAAGAAAAAATCAGGGAGAATAACTGGCATCCTAATGTCTCAAGCTCCGACGTGGTGGAATTTAAGGATGGCAGATACTTCGAGCTATACTCCCAACCTCAGCGATTAAGAGGAGAAATTGTGGGCACAGCGATGAGCTTTCGTGATGTAACTGAGCGAATTCAAGCGGCAGCGGAACTGCTTCAGACTCGCGAGCAGGTAGAAATCAAGGTAGAGGAGCGTACAGCCGAATTAAAGAAAGCCAACGAGCAATTACAAAACGAAATTGCAGAGCGAATTCGGGTAGAAGAGGAGCTAAAGCAGCGTATCCGCCTAGCAGAATTAAACTCAGATATTGGTATAGCTCTGATCGGGGGGGGAAGTTTACAGGATATCCTGCAACAGTGTGCCGAAGCTTTAGTCAGACATCTAGATGCAGCATTTGCCAGGATTTGGACGCTCAACCAAGATGAAAACGTGCTAGAGTTGCAAGCTAGTGCGGGTATGTACACCCAAATCAATGGTACCCATAGCCGGATACCCGTTGGCAAGTTTAAAATTGGGGCGATTGCGGCAGCACGGCAGCCGCACCTCACTAACGCCGTCATCGGCGATCCCCGCATCCACAATCAAGAATGGGCAGCACGGGAGGGAATAGTTGCTTTTGCTGGTTATCCCTTAATTGTCTCAGAGCAGTTGGTGGGTGTCATAGCAATATTTGCCCGCCAACCGATAGCAGACTTTATCCTGCAAGCAATGGGAACGGTTTCACACGGGATAGCCTTGGGCATCCAAAGCAAGGAGGTAGAATTAGCTCTCAACCAAGCTAAACAGAAGCTGGCAAAAGAAAAAGAACTCAACGACTTGAAATCTCGTTTTATTTCAATGGCATCTCACGATTTACGAACCCCTTTAACAGTTATTTTTTTAGCTAGCGACCTACTCAAAAATTTTGGTTCTAAGTTAAGTGCAGATAAACAACTACACCAGTTGAATAAAATTCAAACAGCGGTCAAAAATATGACTCAGTTGTTGGATGATGTTCTGTTTATTGGTAAAGCTGAATCAGGGCGGCTTGAAGTTGATCCAGTGATACTAGACATAGAAGCATTTTGCCGAGAAATTTTAGAAGAAATCAAAATGACATCCGTTCAAACCCATACCTTGGTTTTTGACTGTCAGAGAAGATGTCAGAGTGGCGGATGTTCAGTTTTTCAAATAGATCCCAAGCTGTTGCGACAAATCCTCAGCAATTTACTCTCCAACGCGGTTAAATATTCTCCTAAAGGCGGGAATGTTTATTTTAATCTGGTTTGTGAAGATGAACAGGCGATTTTTCACATACGAGACGAAGGCATTGGCATTCCAGCATCAGAGCAGTCACACTTGTTTGAAGCATTCCACCGAGCCACTAACGTCGGCAATATCTCTGGCACAGGGCTGGGCATGACAATTGTCAAGAATGCCGTAGAGTTACATGGGGGAAGTATTAGCTTTGAGAGTGAAGTCTGTGTGGGAACTACTTTTACTGTGTGTTTGCCAGCCAGTCAACCGAAGTTTGAAGAATGAACAGTACTTACGCACGCACACCGCAGTGTGGATGGTGGGTTACGCGAAGAGAGCTAACCGTTCGGGCTTCCGGTGAGCTTCAGCCGAACCGCAGAGCTCCAGGCGTTGCCCACCCGTGCGTTTAGGGTCTATGCGTAAGTCCTGTTTATGTGTAAAAATGTAACTTAGAGCTAATGCGAAACCGCCATCGTACCTTTTTCCAATGACGGCAGAGGTTAAGCACGACGTTAGGATGGAGACAGTCAGCACCCCGCTCTCTCATAGACGGGGCGTCATGCCTCTAACTTTAGGTAGTTGACCAGCTATCGCCCAGGAATGGGGAAAACTACGTTATCGGCAAGAGTTCCAGACCTACCGAGGACAATGCGTAGCCAGTTCCATGCTCTAGAACCGAGCAGTTAAACAGTTTTACGTACACGCTACGCGGTGCGCTAGCACGGGGTAAGACAGTGCGGCTTGGATAGTACCGACCGATAACAATGGCTACGGCTAACATTACATCGTGTAGGATAGGGCGTTTCCGGCTGAGCAAAACAGGAATGGGTAGAAACTGCACCTCTTTCTATCTACCCCGAAAGGGGGACGGCTAATAAATTAGCCGGTCGCGTTTCCTCCACCACTTAAAAGATGGTGGTTTCCACGCTCCCGTGAGGCTTTTAGATGA
>CASBRB010000431.1 GCA_949127975.1 Oscillatoriales cyanobacterium PMM_0019
ATTTTACATCTCAAATGGAATTGCTATAGCGGGTTCGTAGGGGCAAACCCCCTGTGGTTGCCCCTATATATGCCAGTGTTCTACTTCACAGCCAACATCCAACATCCAACAGCTACAATAGAAAGGCTGTAAACGATTTAAATTCAAAAATGTTTTGGGCTGACAAGATAGCTGCGGATTCACAAGGCGAACAGGTAGTCAATGATTCAAAAACTCCTTCTGGAAGGGTGCATGTGGGGTCATTGCGAGGAGTTGTTATTCATGACGTTATTTACCGAGCCTTGAAACATGCAGGCAAGCCCGTAAAGTTTTTGTATGGCGTTGATGACTACGACGCACTGGATACTGTTCCTAAGTACCTAAACCAGGACAAGTTCTCGCCCTACCTTGGGTTTCCACTCTGTAACGTCCCTGCTCCCGAAGATACAGCCAGTGATTACGCTAAGTATTTCATGGGTGAGTTTCTGGAAGTCTTCGAGTATTTGGGTATTAAACCAGAAATATACTACCTGCGATCGCACTATCGTACAGGACAACTTAACCGTCATATCGATATTTTTCTCAAAAATGCTCACCTGGTAAGGCAAGTCTACAAAGAAGTGAGTAAGGCCGATCGCCCCGATAACTGGTATCCATTTCAAGTAATTTGTGAAAAGTGTGGTAAAATAGCTACCACCGTTGTCACTGATTACAACGGTTCAGAAGTTTTTTACACCTGTAAGCCAGATGCTACCGACTGGGTGCAAGGTTGTGGGCACTCAGGCTGGATTTCTCCTTTTGATGGGAATGGTAAGCTACCTTGGAAAGTTGAATGGGTTGCTAAGTGGGATCTGCTAGGTGTAACTATTGAAATGGCAGGTAAGGATCACTCCCAAAAAGGCGGTTCCAGAGATGTGGCAAATGCTATCTGCCGTAAGGTTTTGCAAAAGCAACCTCCAATCCATTCTCCCTATGAATTTATCCTGGTAAATGGCACTAAGATGAGTTCATCTAGGGGAGTCGGTTCGAGTGCCAAAGAAATTGCCGAATTACTGCCTCCTGAACTGTTACGCTTTTTGATGCTGCGGACACAGCCGAGAACAGTGATTAACTTTGCTCCTAACTATGAAACCATTACTCGTCTGTTTCGCGACTATGAAACTTTGAGCAAAAAATATCAAGCCCAGCCAGACTTGACGGAAGAGTTAATGCCTCTATTCTACGCACAGCTAGGTGAGGAAATTAAGCCTGACTATTCTTTTGATTTGAGTACGCTGATTTCTCTGCTACAAGTTCCACATATTAATATTAAAGAGGAAGTAGCAAAACGTAGCCCTGAGCCTTTGAGTGACTATGACTGGCAGATGGTAAATCAAAGAATTGCTGTTGCTAAGAAGTGGTTACAGGATTACGCAGATGAAGAAGAAAAGCTAGTTCTTTATCTCGAAGAAGTGCCTGAGAAAGCTAAAAACTTGTCTCAAGAGCAGGTTGCTTACCTGGAGAAATTGGTAGAAAATTTACAAACTGCTCCAGTTTGGGAAGGTGAAGAGTTACAAACTACCTTATTTTCCACAGCGAAAGAGTTGCAACTTCAACTGCCTATTGCATTCCAGGCTGTGTACTTAGCTTTTTTAGGTAAAGAACGCGGTCCCAAAGCTGGCGCTTTGCTGTCATACTTAGAGAAACCATTTGTGATTTCTAGGCTGCAAGAGGTAATCGGTGAAAGAACGATTGCAAAGTCACCTTAACCAGTTGGTGCGCGATCGCGATCCCTATCTCGCCACCGCTGGACATTTCTACGTCCAACAATACATCCGCCTAGAGTTAGAACAATGGGGAGAGGTAGAAACTCATCAATTTCAAATCCGGGGTAACACCCATCAGAATCTGATTTTGAATCTACCGCCCCTGTCAACCAGAGGGAAAGAAGGGAGGTTGGCACCAATTTTAATCGGCGCTCATTATGACGCCGTACCCGGATCGCCAGGAGCAGATGATAATGCTACTGGTGTTGCCGTGCTACTAGAGTTGGCGAAAGCATTCGCTGCGGAACCTGCCAGATATCCAGTGCGGCTGCTTGCCTTTGATATGGAAGAATATGGCTTGCTAGGCAGTAGGGAATATGCAACTGAATTACAACAACAACGGCAACCGCTGCGTTTGATGCTTTCCTTAGAAATGCTGGGCTATTGCGATTCTACCCCCGGTTCGCAACACTACCCTGTTGGGCTAAAATATTTCTATCCCAATCGGGGTGATTTTATTGCTCTGATTGGTAATTTACCGACAATTCCTGACTTAATGCACCTGAGTCGCCACATCCGCAAAACTGGAACGCCTAGCGAGTGGTTGCCAGTGCCTAATAGAGGGTTAATCGTTCCGCAGACGAGATTTAGCGATCATTCGCCGTTTTGGGATCGGGGATATCGGGCAATTATGGTGACGGATACGGCTTTTCTCAGGAATCCACATTATCATCAGGGTAGCGATCGGATCGATACCCTAGATATAGATTTTCTCACAGGCGTCTGTCGCGGCTTAATTCAAGGCATCCGCCATTTGTAAAATGATTGACAATCACGAGAGAATGCGGGATACAGCCTCTAAGCGGAAAGGACAGATTGAGGTTTCCAGCCTCCCCCCAAAAAAAAAAGCATATTGCTATTGACCAATCTAAAAAATTTGCTATACTGATAAATGTCAGAAAGTAAAGAATAAATAAATAGAGGTCAGGCATGCTCTACCAATTCAAACATAACGAGCCAAATTTTGGCAATTCATCTAAATCTCAAGCCGAGGGAAAAAATCAAGTTTTTTATAAAAAAGCTTGCTATTTTATGGCTTCTATTTTATTTGTAGTGGCAAGTTCCTCCCTGGATATGTTCTCTAGTCACCGCCAAGCAGCGATCGCTACAACTGTAAATGCTCCTAATTCTCAATCCCCTATTGGAACTAATCTTGCTGCACCTTCCTACACTTCAACTGAGTTACCTTTTTTAGATGGCTTTAAAACTGCTTACGGATGGTTTACTCAAAGCAATAGTGTATGGGATACACAAGAAGAAGCTAAATTAGATTTAGATCAATATGGTTGGGTCAAATCTTTACCTAACAATGGTGCTACCTACAATAAGGTCAGCGTTCTAATGTATAGGGAAATGCAAAATAAGTATCCTTCCGGTAATTATGTGGTTACATATGACGGTGAAGGTACTATAACATACAATTTTGATGCCAAAAAAATCCAATCCACTCCTGGTAGAGATATTATTTTTGTAGATTCTACAAAAGGAGGAGGTGTATTACTGTCTATTACTAGCACAGATCCTAACCATACAGGGAATTACATTCGTAATATACATGTAACACCTGCTAATTATGAAACTACTTTTAAATCTGCGCCATTTAATCCTAGTTTTATCAGTAGAATGCGGAAGTTTAGAGCATTCAGATTCAAGGATTGGATGCTTACCGATAACTCCACACAGCAACATTGGAGTGACAGACCATTGCCACAAACAGCTTTCTACTCTACAAAAGGAGTACCATTAGAAGTAATGGTACAATTGTCAAATCAAACTCAAGCTGAGCCGTGGTTTCATATGCCACATATGGCTGACGATGACTATATCACCCAGTTTGCTCAGCAAGTTAAAGCGAGCTTATCACCCAATCTTAAAGTGTATGTAGAATATTCCAACGAAGTTTGGAATTCTGCGCTGGGACAAGGAGATTGGGTACAACAACAAGCCATAAAAGAATGGCCGACGTCTGTTCCATCTGGAATAGTGTTATCACTTGATTATACAAAGCGACTCAACAAATATGGAGAAAGAAGCGCACAGATATGTGATATTTGGAAGAAGGTGTTTAACGACCAACCAGGTAAAGAAAGAGTACTGTGTGTAATGGCTGGACAAGCGGCGAATGCTGCGGTTGTCACTCAATCTTTAGATTGTCAATTATCCTCAATAAAACCTTGTTATCAGCATGGAATTCATGCCGTTGGTCTTGTAGACTATTTTGCGTGGTATGTAGGCGATCCCGATCCTAAGTTTTCATCTCAGGTAGAAAAATGGACACTAGATGATTTATTTAAAGAAATAAATGTCGGCGGAGTCTTAGTTGGTGGACCAAGTGGAGGTGCATTAAAGCTGACTAAGAGCTTCCTAGATGCAAATGCTATAGTTGCTAATCAAAGAAACTTAAAGCTAATTGCATATGAAGGGGGACAAGCTCTAGCTGGAGTTGGAGGATTAGAAAATAATCAAAAAATCACCGATTTGTTTATTGCGGCTAATCGAGATCCCAGAATGTATGACGCCTATACAGCTTTATTAACCGATTGGAAAAATACTCCTGGGAGTGAACTGTTTGTTCAGTTTTATGACATAGGCTCTTTTATTAAATGGGGAAGTTGGGGAAGTTTAGAATATGTATCTCAATTCAACTCAAAATACAGCACACCTAAATATCAATCCCTAACAGATTTTGTTAACACTAACCCTTGCTGGTGGAATAATTGTCTTATACCCCCACTCCAGTAGCGTCCTAGTAGCACCCCGAAGCGCAGGCTACGCCAACGTGCCTCTAACTTTAGGTAGTTGACATTGACATCCTGCTCCCCTCCTGGGAGGGGCTGGGGGTGGGTTGGCTTAGGGCTAGTGCTAGAGCCCGTTCTTATTGTGGCAACGAAATCAAACCTAACTGCGCAATAATAAGGCGATCGAAATTCATCTTTCTGCGCCACAGGCTTAACCCACCCCCAGCCCCTCC
>CASBRB010000432.1 GCA_949127975.1 Oscillatoriales cyanobacterium PMM_0019
CAGCAGATCCCGTCGTCCAGCACCTCGATATGGGCTAGGTGGGGGTAGGGGTGGGGTGGCTAGTGCGATCAACAGCAGAAAAGAGATCATATATAGATGCTCCATGCGAGTTGTGGAGTCAGAGTCAGCCCCCAGTTTCCATGCCACGGGCTGACTTTTTAGGACTTGTTGTTACGGTAACATATCATGCTATGGTATAACAATACTGGAACAAGATTATCTAGAGGTAAGATGCTAGTTGTAGACTCAGATCTAAGATTGATGGCCCACAGACGGAAATCGGACGCAGTAACGGCTTACATCCCCCCTGACCTCAAGAGGGAGTTGGAGACTTGGGCAACCGAAGACTCTAGAACCGTTAGTGGATTAATTGTTTTCTTGCTTCGGAGAGCAGTAAAGGAGCGTCAAAATAAATCTGATTCAGATTAGTGTTTACTAGAATTTTCCGTTCTGTGGCAAGGAATCTCACTGCCCAACGTCCACGCCGTCCGTCCTGGGAGGTAATGGCGCACTATCTGGATTAGTAAACACTAATCGGAACTACGTTTACTTCAGGCTATTGATAGACTAGGGGCACAAACAAATAAGTTGCATTAATAAAAAGATGGTAAGAGAAGTGGAGCGGATCTCCAAACGGGAAAACCTGAGCCTGCACATCTCACTCAGACTGAAGCCTAGGGATTGGGAAACGATAAAGGTCAGGGCAGCCAGCCAAAACCGAAAGCCGCGACAACTGCTGCGGGAGTGGATCGCAGCCCAGCTTAATGGAGAGAGGGCAGCATGATCGTCAAAATGCCAAAACCCCTAGGATTGCCGTAGGGGTTGAGGGTATAGGGTTTTCCAAAGAATGAGGCTTTGAGCGTTATTCAGGGGGAAAAACCTAAGAAATCCAGAAACAATAGCTTCAGAAGTTCCTATTGTAGCACTTCCCACACTCTCTCAAAGCTAATAACAAAAACTTATATTTCCACCGTAGCACAAGAGAGAGGTAGTATACACAAAAGAACTTCTGAGGGAACAAATAGCCTTCAGGAGTGCAAAATGAGAGATTGGATTTTAGCAACAAAACATAATCCTTGCCACTGTGGCGGGACAGACTGGTGCAGGAGAAGCCCAGACGGGAAAGCAGTATTATGTCGCCGAACTGATATCGCCCCCCCAGGCTGGATAAGGGGCAGTCAGCCCAAAGATGGGCAAGGTTATATATTCCATTTAAAAGATAATAACTTTGATAGAGAAATTTGGCTAGCCGACCAAGAACGACGCAGGGAAGCTAGGAAGGCAGAAGAAACTAGGCACAGAGCAGAATCCCCGCCAGCAGGAGAAAGAGATAGGCTGTATCGGCAACTGCTCGACCAACTGCCCCTGGAGCAGTTTGACAGGAACAACTTAGAGCGTCGTGGCTTGACCCCAGAGCAGATTAAGCTGGGGATGTTTAGGACGGTCAGGCAGTGGCAGAAGCTAGAAACGGAGCTACCCCACACCCTACCAGGGGTCAACCTGGATGGAGTTAGCCTGAATACTCAGGCTGGGAACTTATGCCCAATCTTCAACCCAGAGGGGTTGATAGTAGGATTCCAAATCAGGTTCCATAGTACCGAACATGGTAAATATAAATGGCTCTCCAGCAAAACTAAAAATCGCCCCAATGGCGCTAGACCACATTTACCTAATGGTGAATTACCTATAGCCTTCTGTAATCCGTTTAGCCTTTTAGGTAAGCCATCAGGTAAATCCATAGGTTTAGCTGAAGGCATACTAAAACCTTTTATCATTGCACAAAAACAACAGCAGATAGTATTGGGGTGTCCATCTGCTAATTTTGCTAGTAGCCCTGAACAATTTAAGGAATATCTAGAGGCTGCTTCTAACATCACTGGCAGCAAGAACATAACCTTATTCCCAGATGGCGCGGGGTTTAGTAATAAAGCTATTAAACGTAATTACGTTAGAGCTATTAAATTAGCTGAAAAATGGGGATATACTGTAAAAATAGCTTGGTGGGGGCAATTTGACAAAACCTCACCAGATGGAGACGAATTAACTGATGAGTACATAGAACTGCTCACACTAGAAGAAGTAGAGGAGTTACACAATAATAACTCTACTCTGTACCCAATCACGCAACCATTCAACAGAATCCATAAAAGGTATGTGACCCCTGAGATAATCCAGAAATACACTAAGGATATCTATAACGCTCTGATATGCCTCAAGTCAGCCAAAGGAACGGGTAAGACATTCTTGCTTAGGGAGTTAATGAAACCATTCCCTAAAATCCTATACATCTCTGCAAGGAACAATTTACTCAGGAGTATAGCGAAAGAGTTAGGATTAGTACATCACTTGGATTATGAAGGAGATTATAACAAATTTGATAGGTTAGCGATTACATACGACTCGCTGTATAAGTTACGCCCTGAATGCTGGGTAGGAGCATTAATAGTATTTGATGAGGCTGTACAGGGTTTCGAGCATTACACCTGTAGCGGCACTATCAAAAAGCAGAAGACTCGACACCTTATACAAGCAGTTCTAGAAGCAATAGTCAAAGTATCAGGGATGTCATTATTTTTAGATGCTAATCTCTCTGATACCCAGATTAACTATGCTTTCGCTATCTCTGGGAATAAAGAGAAAACAATCATCCTCAATAGTGCAAAACCGAGGAAAGGTGACTACACCGTAATCGACGCACCTAATTACACTGCTTTAATTCCTATGATTATCAAGGATTTGGCAGAAGGTAAACGATTAGTAATTACATCTGATTCTAAGGAAGTAATCAAGGATATATGTAGCTTTATAGGTAGGGAGCTACCACAGGTTAAGTACTATGCAATTCATGGGGACAATTCTGGTAGCCCAGAATGCAAACATTTCTTAGAGAACCTGAATCAGGAAATACTTAACATCCAATGTTTATTAATCTCTCCATCTGTAGATTGTGGTGTCAGTATAGAGTCAACTGCAAACATAGATAGAGTATATGGTATAGCAATGGGTGGGTCAACTCCCCACTGGAGTTTCTCACAATCCCTTGATAGATATCGCGGTACTTGCGAGAGAATACTCTGGATTAATCCTAAGCGGATAGGGGCATATAAGGAGGAGAATCCATTAAAAATTAAATCTGATGCAATGGATAACTGGAAAGACGAAGGCTTGACGATTAGCCATTTTGACCCAGAAGCTTTGAAATGGATAGCTTCAGAACAAAATAAGCCATTTATTGACTTACACTGCCAGTGTAAAGCAGATAAACATAAATCATTAAACAATTTCAGGGAGGGCTTGATAGTTCACCTAGAAGAAGAAGGGCATAACATCACTTACAGAGAAATAGAGAAAGATGATTACCTAACAGACCTAAAAAAAGATATCAGGGATGAGCGCAAGCAGAAGCATAATGAAGCAGTAGCTAACGCTGAACTGATTGATACCTCTACCGCTATCAACTTAGAGAATCAAACCTACACATCAGAAGAAGATAGGGACAAGGTACTCAAGTATAGACTAAAAGAGGACTTTGATACAGACGTAACCCCAGAGTTAGTGAAAGCTGATGATAATGGTAAGCTACGTGCTAACTATAGCCAACTTTATTATCTAACTCGTAGCTTTGACGTAGTTGCTTATCATTCCAAAAAGAACAGAGAAGAAAACAAGTTTATATTTGATTGCCGTCATGACGCGATTAAACGCGATATGCGTAAGGCTATGGACTTGGACAAATTCTTAGACCCTGAGTTTACCTGGGTAGAGGATAGCCCAGAAGTACAAGAGATTAAAGCTTATTGTCAGCATAACGCGCCAAACCTGAAAGTTAAGCTAGGGGTACTCTTTACCAAAAAAATGACTGGATGCCAGATAGTCGGCATCTTACTCGACCAGCTAGGGCTGAAGACCATTTCTAAGCGGGGGAGTGTGGACGCGGCTGGGAAGCGCGTCAGGACTTATCAGCTTGACCCTACCCGCTGGGAGCTATTCCAGCAGTACGCGGCAATCCGCGATAAACGCTGGGAACTGTTGAAGGCTAAGGAACAGAGCCTGTCCACACCCGTTGGGGAGACGGTACAAGTACCTACCGAGGAGCTTACGTCCACACCCCCCTATATAAATAAATTAGAGGGGGGTGTGGACGCGGAGGAACCAATGGGAATGAGGCATTTGCCCAGAGTAGGGGCACGGGTACGGGTGAACGTCGGAGAGCGATATAAGCCACATGGGAAGCTAGGCACGGTTCAGGGCATAAAAGTTCAGGGAGGGATTCCTTGGTATCAAGTACAGCTCGAAGTCGATGCCAGTGAAGCTTGGCTGAGAGAGTATTCTGCAAAAGCCGAATGGTTACAGCCAGCGTAGCCCCTGGGGAGGTGCTGGCGATTATGTACAAAATCTCTGGCAGCCAGATGGCCGAACACTCTGCTAGAACGAATTCTGCCATTTCTGAAATCGCGGCGTATTTTGGAACGCTGGCTAGGGTTGTCCATGACCACGAAAATGACGACGAGCGCCACAATTAAACCCGCGCTGGCTTAGTTTCATACAACTGTTTTCAGGGGGCTTATAGCTTAAATTTGAAGGGATTGAAACGCTCCAGTGGAGTTTATTTTATTTTGGGAAAGTTTGGGAGGTAATTGTACTCATCCCCATCACAAAGCACAAAGCACCCCCAAAAGCTTACATTAAATTTGGCTAGGATTAAGGAAAACCAAGGTGAATATGGAAGAATCTACAGAGCCTACGGTATATCGATATCAAAAGGGTCATCAAAGACGCCTCAAGCCTGAGTGGATACGCCCACAATGCCCCTACTGTGGTGAGACTTTCCCCATGATGGCAATCCCCCCCAGTACGGGATTATTAAGGCGCTATTGCTCGGACCAATGCAGAAAGCTGGAGCTGGCGGCTAGGCAGCGGGAACGATATCACAGGCAGAAGGCTAAATTATCAAATGAGAAATTAGACTGAATGGCTGGAGGTAGTTTAGGTTGAGTGGCAAACCTTTGAGTGTTGTCTAATTTGGAGGATGACAGCTTACAGGAGGAGGGGAACTCCTTACGTTTTTACCCCCTGCCCCTTCATTATCTGCCAAAAGAAAATCATTAAGATTTAGTTCGGCTTTGTGGTAATAACTCCATTCATTACCAGTTGCTTGATTTTCAACTACCTGAATAACAGATTCCTGTCC
>CASBRB010000433.1 GCA_949127975.1 Oscillatoriales cyanobacterium PMM_0019
ATCGGGGAATGTTGTCACTTCAAACCAGTAATCGACGAGCATTTGTATATCTCGTTTCAGTTGAGCATAATTGATTTGTCCAACTGCAAACCAATTAACGGTTGTACCGGATTCGCGAGAAAATTCAACAACGTTACGCCTCATCACCATACACATCAAGGATGACTCCTATGGCTTCAGCCAAGACCCCTCTATCCTGGTAACGATTAGTGAGAAGCTGGACTACTGTGTATTGTTCAAGTATCATGATTTTCTCCTCCTGTAACTTATTGCTACTCTACAAATCCTAAGAAGGGGGTTGCAAGCTTCAAAGTACCGTTAGCATGCACGGCAATACTAAAATTATATCCCACATTACGCACCCCCAACTCCAACCCAAGGTTGGAGTTGGGGGCCATGGCTGACGGGGTGACAACCCCGTCAGCTTACCCAGAATGGGCATATGTAGGGGCAATCCCCTTGTTGTTGTCCTACCCAGGCGATCAGTTAGACTAAAAATAATTGCATATTGGCGGAGATCGAATTTAGCTTTAATATGTAATAAATCTTCAATTCAAGCTCTCAGGCAATTGATTAGTAAAACTTATAAACCTAAGTACGGAAGAGCCAAGCAATATATTCATTTGCAGAAAGAGGTCTAATTATAAGGATCTCGCGTCGCTCGGTTGTTTATGTGAGGGGGTAAAGCTTTCCGCCCCATAAATGAATTTAGGGGCTACCAGCTTCACCCCCGGACTACGTCCCGCTTCGCTAACACACTCCCCCATTTTTCGGTGTTAGATAAGGCAATTGATGGTTGGCTGTAAACCGCGATCGAGTCTTCAGTTAACCGTCAAACGTCAGCACTTGTCACCTATTGGCTGGGTCCTGTTTTTTCTCTATTTCATCTATAGCCTTCTCGGTTCGCTCATAAGGCTTGGTTTTTGGCCTCCAACTGGGAAAGGCCCCCACTAATAAATTATTCATTGCCGTTCTGGTTTGCAGACTCGCCGTACTTAGAGGTGGAGGAAGGAAGCGATCGCCAAGACTGATAAACAGCAATGCTAGAATGGCAAGATATGTAAAATTACTTCTAGTAAACATAATTGATCGGGTTTTCATGTGATACAAGGGTTTAATATTATTGTTCCCAATTCTAGCCACACTGCGATCGCACAAGAGATTAGCAGAGCCCATATTCTTCTACTCACTCGTTCGCAAGGCATCTGTAGCTACTTTTTCAACCACATCCATTTTTTGATTCACTCCCCTACTGCGCCGTTAACTCGTGCCCCTAACGGTAGTTTGTTGGTTAGACTAGCTACGCAAAAGTGCCTCATAGGGTTCACAATTTTCAAGTAAGATCGATGTTTTTTGGATCTTTATTCTCTAATATAGCATATTCTTGGTTCTCATCCCCACCTAAAATAAATTTAAATGGGGGTACTCCTGCCAAGATTTCGATAAAAAATGGCTAGGCTCTAAGCGCTAGCATAAGCTGGGCGGTGTTGACTCCAGGGTTTGGCAGCTTCAATCTGAGCCGCTAGAGAAATCAAGGTAGCCTCTGCTGCTGGCCGTCCGATGAGTTGGACGGCTATGGGCAAACCTGTAGTAGGATTAAAACCAGTGGGGAGTGCTACAGCAGGCTGCCCAGTAGCATTGAAAGGCGGACAGGGAGCTACCCAGTTAATAATCTTGTGAAAAGTTTCTTCCGGACTAAGTTGAGCCCACTCACCTATACGAATCGGCGGCTGTAGATATACTGGCAGCACTAAAACGTCGTAGATATCAAAGAAAGCGACAATCCGCCGAGCAATGATTTGCATTGCTGCCACTGCCTGTAAATACTCACCTGCAGAACCAGTTTGTTCTGCTAGCCAGCGATTCATCGGGCTCTTAGCCTCGATAGGAATGCCATTTGCTACCGTCCCAGTCTGCCAAACCTTGGCAAATGGCTCGATCAAACCTGTAAAATCAGGACTTGCTTCTTCTACGATAAAACCCCATTCTGATAGCAGTTCAGCAGTATCTAACACCGCTTGGGAGCACACAGATGACACCTCTAATATTGGTGGCACTGTCGTCGAAAAAGCAATCCGCAAAGCTCCTGGACTGTGTTGGGTAGCTATTAAGAAGGATGGATCGGGATCTGGCAACCAGTAAGGATCGCCAGTGATATAGCCTGACATGACATCGAGTAGGGCGGCGGCATCTGCTACAGTACGAGCGATCGCACCGTTAATAGCGATACCATTGAGTCGATCGCCCACTGGCGCATGAGATACTCGACCCCGCGAAGGTTTGATCCCCACCACTCCACAACAAGCAGCAGGACCGCGCACTGAACCACCGCCATCAGAACCTTGAGCTAGAGGGCACAACCCAGCCGCCACTGCTGCCGCCGCCCCACCACTCGAACCTCCTGAAGTATAATCCAAATTCCAGGGATTCCGAGTCGGTGGAAACCCTATCGGTTCCGTGTAGGGAAAAGATCCCAGTTCAGATGTTGCCGTTTTGCCGAGAATAATAAACCCAGCCTCCTTCAGTCGCACCACCACTCCATCATCGTAGGTGGCGATGTTGTTACTTAGCGCCGCTAAACCTAAGGTATAGCGGACACCAGCAACTGCGTTGAGGTCTTTGATGGAAATCGGCACACCAAAAAACGGCGGCAAATCCGAGTCGCCCTGAAGCAGTAACTCGGTTTTAGCTTTGGCCTCTGCCAGTGCCAGTTCTGAAGTTACAGTAAAATAGCTACCCAGTTGCCCATCTAATCGCTGGATGCGCTCCAGGTAAAGTTCAACTAATTCTACTGGCGACACTTCGCGACGGCGAACCAGTCGTGCCAACTCCAGGGCTGGGGCAAAAGCTAAATCAACTTGATTCATTCTGGGCTTCCAAGAGTTTTACTTTTGATTATACCTAAAAAAGTCGGTACATTAAAATATACTCGATCGAGAATGGTAATGTATAAAGAGACTAGAGCGCCAGTCTCGTTTGAACCTTGTATGAAGACTTAAAAGGCATGTATCGATCGTCATTCAACCAGAATACTGAAAATAATCTTCATGGCAAACGGAATATTAAAAAAGTACCGTTTGTCGAATTGTTTAACCATCGCCTGCAAGGAGTAGTTTCTAGTGGTTCAGATATCGAAAGGGTATATGTTTCATTTTGGGAGGCTGGTTCGATCGACTTTTATTGCAGCACCAATAACAACCGTCCTTGTGGTGGGTTGCGCGGTTATCCTTGCAACCATTTGCAAGCATTGCTTGAGGAGGCGATCGCTCAATATGGTATAGAGCAAGTCCTTCGTTTTCTCAAAGTTCCAGGCGACCTCAGCCAAATGCACGGAATAAATGACATTATTGCCCGTAAAGGTGCAGTCAAAAAAGAAGCTGCTAGCGAAGTTTTTAGTCGTTTTCTTAATTACCTGGGCTACCTAGAACTAGCGCCTTCAAATCAACCGCTTCCTGAAATGAGTTGGTTCGTCTAATCATAAATACCTATGTCTTTCCCTAGTCTACTGAACAAACTACCTAATGGTGCTGAAGCAGCATTAAGTCTAATTGATGAATTTGACCAATGTTTTTTAGTTGGTTTCGCCAATCTAGATCGCCCGCACCAGGAAACATTAGGTACACTGGTGCGAATATTTGCAGGGACACCTCTAGAGCAACCACTTGTCGATACCTGCGCTGCTATCCAACGCCATGAATTTGTCGAGCGACACTTTACAGTATTAGCTGCCGTGCGTGCTGCAATCCTAGGGTCATTGTTTGATACCTTAAAGCAACAACTAAGAAGCGCGTTAAAACGGCCAGAAATACCGGATGCCGCCCCTAGCAGCTACGCAGAAAGTACGCCGAACCAAGTTCCGGCTCCCCATCAAATCTGGCTAGAAAGCATTCGCCACTGGCTGATGGAAATTGCTCTGGTGGGTTATGCCCGCTTGGAGGCTTCAACATTGCTGCCCTTTATGGCAACACTAGAGCAAATTCAGGCAGAGCCGCTACTGATACGCCAAGCCGCTCTTTTGACAGGCTTTTTTAATGAACTGATGAGTCAGGTTCCGGTTGCTGACAGTAATACCATTCCTACCTACCGCTGGACAGATTTATGGACGAAAGCAACAATCGGAACCCTGCATTCCACAGCCAACCATACCCCTAAACAAGTTTCTGGCACTCTAGAACTATTAGGGTTAGATTTACGACATCATGCCAACCTGGTTAGCTTCACCGCCTACGGAGTTTTAACCAACGACGAACGGATGCAGCAGGTGAAAATTACCCTATCTGCTTACAAAGTCAATGCGATCGTTGACGATGAAATCTGGCTGCTATTTCCTAATGCTACCTCTTTACTAAATGCCTTTGTCGAAGATCGGGCACTGCACCTAAGCGATATTGCTTTATTACCAACAGGGGATTTGCTTTGGCAGGGTGATAGTAAAGTGGGCGTTAAGTATAATCTGATGCAGAAAGCAGCTCAATTATTTGCTCCTGATGTTTCCAACGTCCCCGATCCCTGCCTCATCCAACCTATCGATCGCCATCCGATTCAAATTGCCGAACCCGTATTCCTCACAGATTACCAAATTTCCCGCGACAACGGGACGCTAAGCCTGAGTTGGGGAGATGCTGGAGTACTGCCAATCGCAACCGAACACATCCTTTCTTCAAAGCTCGTATTTGAAGCGATAGCTGACTCGACTCAACTTTTTGGACTCCTACGTTTTGATGCCGGACGTTGGGCTGTGCAACCATTAGCTGTTACTGTAAAAGGTAAAACAATTTTTACAGGTCAGGAAGCTGCTAAAATTCTGAAAAAACCACCCAGTAACAGTACAGTCAGCATCTTACAAGAACGAGCTAGCCGTTTACTTCGCAAAAGTTAAGATGGAAATTAACCAGATTGCCCAGCGCCGTCAAGTTATCTACTGGCGGTTGATCGGTTGCATGTTCGGTTTTACTGAACAAGGCACAAACTTTGAACAAATGTCAACTGAAATCGTGGATGAGTTAGGCTTACCATCGCTGATTCTCGATCCCAACATTAGTATTGAAAACTTACTGCATCGCTACCCAGAATTAGCACCGGACTTCACCCAGCCAATAGTACCCGAATCACTAGAGGAAGGCAACAATCCGGCTACCTTACGCCGCGCCTTAGTTTTTTCCAAGATGCTGCTAAATTCCTTCGGTCCCAATACCCAAACTAGCGCAATTACCGCCCAACAATATGCCCAATGGCTTAAAGACGTGGGCTATTTAGAAAGAGGGCTTGGCTATACCCCCGGCAGTCTGCGCGGGCAACAGCCAGGGGCTGGTGCAGGCAAGGGGAGTGGTATGGGTGCGGGCAGTGGTGCTGGAGAAGGTTTTACTGTTTCTGAAGAGCAATTACGCGCCACGCTCACAGCAATGGAAGGCGAATTAATCGATCGCATGGCATTGCGGGAGGTGCTAAAAGATGACCAATTAGCCAGTCAGCTCACCCCATCAATGCCGTTGGTTGAACAACTCCTGCGCGATAAAGCGAATCTATCGGGTAATGCTCTGACAAATGCTAAACGGCTTATCCAGCAGTATATTAACGAACTGGCGGAAGTTCTCAGACTGCAAGTAGCTCAGACGGTTGCTGGCAAGATTGACTATTCAGTACCCCCTAAGCGAGTTTTTCGCAATCTCGATCTCAAGCGCACCATCTGGAAAAACCTCACCAATTGGAGTCCAAAAGAGCGGCGGTTACTGGTATCTAGCCTTTACTATCACCATACAGGCAAAAAGAAAACGCCAACTCGGATGCTGGTTGTTGTCGATCAATCCGGCTCAATGGTAGATGCGATGGTACAGTGTACGATTCTCGCCTCCATCTTTGCTGGGCTGCCCAATGTGGACGTGCATTTGCTGGCGTTCGATACCAGGGTGCTAGATTTAACCCAGTGGGTACACGATCCCTTTGAAGTACTGTTGCGTACTCAGCTTGGGGGAGGCACCTATATTTATCAAGCCTTGTTAGCAGCGGCACAGAAAATTGCAGAGCCACAAAATACAGCTCTTGTGCTCATTTCTGATTTTTATGAAGGCGGTAGCAACCAAGTTTTGTTTGACTATATCAATTCGCTGAAAGAGTCTGGCGTGCATTTTATTCCTGTCGGAGCAGTCACCAGTTCGGGATACTTTAGTATAAATGAATGGTTCCGCGATCGACTCAAAGAGCTAGGCACCCCCATCTTAACGGGTAGCCCCAAAAAGCTCATTCAAGAATTGAAAAAAGTAATTGTCAGTTGATGAACAAATATCAAACTCTTGAAATATACTATGATACCAAATCCGGGTTAGCTACCCCCTTTTTCTCGTTACAAGCCTTGGGCCTGGTAACGCATAAACGAGGCTCTGCCTCCCGAATCAAGGCACTTCGGTAGGGAGCAACGCGAAAAAGTGAGAGGGCGTGAGATCGATCGCCTCCAGCACGATCGATATGAGGTAGTCGTAGCCTCCTATACCACAATTAAGGTGTTATGGCACCCCACTTTCATAGGTATTCTGTTTAGGGCGATCGCAGCACTACAAAAGCTTCAAAATGACCACCAGTATCCTAGATGAGCGGGAGAACTTCCGACTAAAATAGAAGCATCATTCAATAGTGAGGTGTTTATGGGTAATGAAGTTGAACTACTTGAACACTGGCGAGAACTCACACCAGAAAAGCAAGAAAAAGTTTTGGAGTATGTTGAACTACTTAAATCTGAGTCAGAAACAACACCCCCCGAATCTGATTTTGTGCCACAAACACCCTTAGCAAAAAAATTATGGGAAATCCGACAACGAGCTATAGCTGCTGGCTTGCAACTGCTCAACCAAGACGAAATTGCACTTGAACTTGCTGCACGTCGAGGTGGACTGAGTGAGTCGTAAGAAGACCTACATAGACTCTGGTGTACTCATTACCGCTTTTCAGGGGATTCAGCCTCTCGGCATCAGAGCCAATCAAATTCTTAACGATGAAAATCGGGAGTTGGCTTCAAGTTGCTTCGTTCAGTTAGAAGTCTTGCCTAAAGCCACTTATAACAAGCAACAAGACGAAACGGAATTTTACGAAACCTTTTTTAGTGCTGTCATCCACTGGGCAACCGATTTAGAGCAAATTATCCAAAATGCTCAACAAATTGCCTGTACTTACGGTTTAGCTGCGATGGATGCCATTCATGTGGCGGCGGCGTTGCAAATTAAAGCAGACCAACTGATTACCACTGAAAAGCCAACTAAACCAATGCACCGAGTAAGGTCAATCCAGATTATTTCAATATAATGGGATCGCCTGCTCTTATAGGATAGGCAAGTGACGTTCTCCCCCACTAACTCTGACGGTATAGTGGGGGCTTCAAAGATAGAATATCCATTACTAACAGAGTAATCTATCTCTAAATTTTCACAGTTCAACGGGTGAGTATTCTC
>CASBRB010000434.1 GCA_949127975.1 Oscillatoriales cyanobacterium PMM_0019
AAGAGTCGGAATTTTCTTCTATGGACCCCCCTTCTCCCTTGATGGGAGAAGGGGTTGGGGGATGAGGGTGAAAAAGCCCTGCTAGTGTTCTGTGGAAGTTGTAGTTGTAGGCAACCACAGTTGTAGTTGTAGGTTGGGTTGAGGAACGAAACCCAACAGGGCATTCGCTCTGCTCAACCTTTCAGCCAATTGATTAATAAAAATTATTAATCTAAGTACGACAGAGCCTGGTTAATGTTGGGTTTCGCTATCGCTCAACCCAACCTACTTAATTGGTTTTTGATTTCAACTGCTCCTGCGCTTCTTTGATAAGTTTTTTGGTAAGCTCGTCGTTTGAGTCTAGATTGAGCGCCTTCTGGTAATTCTCAATTGCCTGTTTTAGCTTCCCTTGTTTGTGGAAGACTAAGCCGAGATTTCTGTAAGCATGGGCATATTTAGGGTCAATTTTAATCGCTTCGTTGTAAGCGTCGATCGCTTCATAGAGTCTCTGCTGTTTATACAGCGTCACACCCAAATTGTAATGAGCATACTTATATTTAGGGTCAATATTGATCGCTTTTTTATAAGCATCAATGGCTTCTAACGAGTGGTTTTCCTCATCCAACGCATTTCCTAAACCAACGTAAGCAGGGACATATTTGGAATTATATTTGATAGCTTGTTGGTAAGTAGCTACAGCTTCATCGAATTTTTGTTGTTTATACAGCGCATCGCCTAGATTCTCGTACAGTTCGGGATTCTTGGAGTCGATTTCGATGGCTTTACGCCAAATCGTTTCAGCAGAAGAGTAATTACCAGATTTAACAGCGGCATTGCCTTGTTGAGTCAGTTGGTCGATCGTTTGGGCTGATATAGGAAAAGGAGCCGCAACCAGGCATAATGTTAGCATCAGAGCCAATATTTTGAGATTACGCATAATTCACCTGAATGTTTTACTTGAGGCAGTAGGGGTGTTGAAAGCTTCTACATACTTTTCAGGTTTGAATTCTTAAAGAATGCAGGAAAGTACACAAAAGTTTACATTTCAACAAAAAGCCAGTGAAAGTAGAGGAAATTTCGGGTAATCGATAAGAGCGATCGCCTTTTAGTATATGCAAGCTTTTTGACTTTGTTATTAGATTTATCACTTTTATGAATCGTGCCTAACATAGTCACACTGCTGGCCATTTTCTTTTGCTTTTATTTGCCACACCTGGCTAGATTGATTCATATTATTTGAATCTCGGTCTCCATTTGTGTTAAATAGAAGCTTTTGTTTATCTATACCAGTAGTACTCGTAAAGGAAAAGGATGAATCCCAGTTTTTTGGTGATAAGTTACCTATCAAATTATTGATATTCAGATCGTGGTTTTTTATTGTAGAAGTATACGCTGCTGCCGTTAAAACCAATAAAGCGTCGTATGTATACCTTACACGCCAACTCCGAGTCCCAATTTCTTCAATTTTTTTATCATTTATAGATAGATTAGGATCTGTTTTAATATCGTACCAGGGTGTCACAACTGCTATATCAATTTTTGGATTATCCTCGCATAATCTAAACAACTCGTTTCCACTATCTTCATTAAATAAAGTATCTGCACCTATAACTGTAAAATTAGAGCTAGATTTTTTTATGTACGAAGAATACTTTTTAAGCTTTGCTCTTTCTGTCGCATCCAAAAGCAGAATTAAAGCTGTTGCACTACCATCTTTCAATTTTTTCGATTCCTCTTGCAATTTACCTTCATTGTTAGAAAGCAAATACACAGGGTTCAAGTTTGGAAATTTTTGCTTAAATTCGTTCTGAAATTCATATAAAAGAGACCCCGTATAAGAGTCCTGCTTATTTTCTGTAGAAATAACAATTACTTTTTCGTAATTTAATTGTCGATTGAGCAAATCCAAATATTTTACCATCGCCTTAGCTGTATCTATAACACTAGGTACAATTCTATACACAATATTAATATTATCAGCAGGCTTACTAAGGTTTTCCTTTTCGCGAATGCTTATACTTGTACTGGTTGCATTAATTAACAATAATTGTTTATCTTGATAAAATGGAGCAGCCAATCTAGTTACTTTACTACCAAAATGACCAACTATACCTATAATAGGCATAGGTTTGTTTTTCATATCCTCCGATATTTTTGTTATTTGTATTGCAACATTATCATCTTTTTTTTGTTGGATTAAGTCTGAATCATTTGAATCATCAGCAATTATTAACACAAGACCATAGCCTTTGTCTAGGTACTTCTCGTTAAATTGCTTTTGAAAAATTCCAGCTCCTAGTAGAATCTCATTAGCAGATTTTCTTACAGAAGATGAATTATCATCCTCACCTTTTTGCAAAGGAACAGCCACTACACTTATAAAAACTTTATAATCTTTATTATTCTCGGCAACTTTTTCATATACGTTTGCATTTTGAGAATAAATAATAACGCTATTATTTTTAGGAATAGCGCTATTAGTTTTAGTGTTGCTTTGAAAAACATTCATAGCATTTTTAAAATTATCACTTGCCAGATTCCAATCGTTCTGTAATAGCTTCTGACAGCCATCCTTAAAATCAGTCAACCTTTTTTCATTTATGTCTTGAAGGTATAAACTTCGATTTCCTATGCTTAATTTAGAATAGTTCTCAATATTTCCAGGACACATTGTTAGATTTTGTACTGACCTAGAATTTTTTTGCTGGATAAGCGCTCCACTAAAAACAAGTATAATAACTAAAATCAAAGGATACAACAACTCTGGCACACGCCAAGGCCAAGTAAATGGTTGAGCCTCAGGATGCTGGCAAAGCACTGGAAGCCAAGTCGCCCCTGGACAACCCTTATTTTCTAAATTTTGCAGTCGTCTTCTAGCTTTTGAGACTGCTGTATATATGGACGATCCTCGTGAAAATTCCCATAAAAAATACTTTAAAAAGGCATGTGCGACTCGATCCGAGACTGGTCTACCCATAACAATTACATAAGAAATTTGTGAGTTTACCAGAACCCTTGCTAATCCTAAACCTGCACATGAATTAAAAATTGCTATTTTCAACCCATTTTCAACAGCTACATCTAAATACTCTTTTAATTGAGAAATTTCTAATCTATCTTCCGGATTAATAGAAATCCACCCTGTTTGTTCACTTAAATTGCTAAAACTATGACCAGCAAAAAATATAATATCCCAGTTTTTCTCCCAAAGATAATCACACAATTTGTCTCGCGTAGGCTCTTCTAAAAATCGAACCTCGGCATTGGGTAACTTTTCCAATTCTCTTCTATCTTCTTCAAGATCAATTCCCTCACTATTGCCCAAAATAGCTAAAATTTTGACTTTGGTTTTTCTAAACATAAGGTTTGACCAGTTGGTGAATTTTAACAATTTTCCTCAAATTCGATAACAAATTCTACCCTACAGCGGTTCCTGTTTCTAGTACGCACATCCCACCACGGCATGGGGATTTGTTGCAGTAATAGCAAATCGTCATTATTCGCATTAATTTTAATTACAATTATAACTTCTTTTTGCGTGGCACATATATCTATTAAGCTCTCCCAGATGGAGCAGGTTCTAAGCCATTCCCTGAACGCTAATCTTACCCGATCGAGTGATTCGACGTACTCTTCTTGTTCAGGAATAGGGATAATTACACGAGAACCGCCATCGCCTTCGTTTGAACCATTGGTAGAATAAATTCGTTGTTGAAATAAAATTTTCAGCTTAGCAAGCAGCCAAGCGAGACTCCATCTAGAATAAATAATATACTCTTCATTGCGAGCGGGGCGCGGAGCTGTTTGGATGTGGTCTCTGTACTCAGCTAGTCTTAGGTTTGCAAACTTTTGCTCACAATCATCATAGGCTTGTCGAAGCTGTGGATGGAATTGCAGACAAAAAATCTCTTTCTCTTGGATTCACTCCAGCAGTTTCAAGCGTAACTTGAAAAGGTCCCCCCCTGGTTTCTACCAATTGCAAGATGCACATATCCATTGCCGCGCCCCTGTTGAACTCAAACGTGATTAGATGATAAACCTCTCCGTCAAGCAAGCATTCCTTAGAACTATTTTTACAGTAAACCGATCGCCAGGCTCGCCGGAAAATAACTTTGTTTGAATGATCCGATCGCCACTTCCAGCCGCAACATCCTGAAAAATTTTCCCCGATTCGTCGGTAAAAATTAGTTTCAGACCCTCTGGCAGGTTTCGACTCCCAGTGCCTCCTGCTTGGCTTTTAATAATAGGACTCAGTTGGATTCGGAAGCGAATTTGTTGATTGACCTCTTGAGTTAGAACAGTTACCAAAGCTAGAGAAAGTTTTGTCGTTTTAACCCCTAAATCTATCGGTTTAGCGAGCTTAACACTAGCTGCATGTTTAGGACTACCAGGACTATCCCTATAAGCTTCTCTATTATAAGATAGCCCTCGGATACCACGTAACCCATAAAAATTTTCATAGGTCGTGCCAAAAACTTCTTCAAATTTTTGCCACCCCGCTTGCGCTGCCTCAACAAAGTCATTTTGCAAACATCTCCACAATTCCAATGCAGGCTTAACTGGTGGTTGAGGCATGACTCGTCGTTGGTACAGTTCCCGCCGCCAAGTCCTATTCCCTATCAACGCTCCCCACTTTTCAAAATCTACCTTAAATCTCGGAGAATAGCAAGATGGTTGCCCCAGTTGCTTCAACAATTCTTCTGCCTCTGCTGCTGACAGATTGGGCAGAGACTCAACTGGTGCCTTTTCATCTCCATCGAACTTCCGCGCCACCCACATTACGTTCAAGTCTTCTATCAACTCCTCCCTCTCTAGCGAGTAAGTACGCCTAATTTTGTCAAACTGCCCCGCCTGTTTCAACTTTTTATGGGTAGTATACCCCCAAAACCGCAGCCATCCGCCATTTGGGCCATCGATATTTACCTGCACTGCCAGATAATAATCCCCTGCCCAACTAGGAATATCTACCCATTCCGCTGGGACGCAAAACTCGTCAATGTCAGTTTCATCGTTGGGAATCAGGATAATTCGGGTTTTCCCTATCTGAACTGCCGTGCCATTTACTACTTCCCAGATACTAGGTAAATCCTCTATACTAGGCCACAGGTCAGCCTGCTTATCTATACCCGATTCTTCTTTAATCCAGACTAAAAAGGCATCCAGTGTCAGGCGGTTCTTGAAAGCAGTCCAGCGTGCCACATAATAAGAATAATCATGCTCCGCGAACCATGTCTTCTCAATCTGCTGTGGCGATACTTCTAGCCATACATGGTCTGAGTAAATTGTTGCGAGTTCTTCTAAAATTGTTGACATTTTTCTTTCTCTGTGCTAATGAAATTATGGTCAAGATAAGTTTCAACCAGTGTTTGGACAAGCTTGGTAATCCAATTAGGCACTGGCATGAGTAAATCTGGGGGAGCCTCTATGTGGTTTTGCAGCCAGGAAGCGATCGCACTTTCTAAGCTTTGGCTACTTGTTGCCAGTCCATTAACTACTTCCTGCGTAGAGATTGGCAACTGGCAGGCGATATCAGCTTCATTCATTTGCCTGAAGTAGCGTAGATGCAGCATTGTTCGGTATTGGCAATCAACCAGGCTTAGTGCATTCTGAAGCACCGATCGAAAAACGAAATCTTGATAATACTTCTTCAAGCACTCCTCTAGCCGAGCAGAAATTTCCTCGAGATCGTAGGATTCAGAACTCACACCTAGCATTTGTGTCGCCCATTGAGCCACTTGGTTAAGCAGTGCCTGCTTTGCTGTGTTGTAGCGGTGATTAACTGTCGAAGGCACTACACCGAAAAAAGGGGCAATCAATCGGAAGCTTAGACCACAACCACACTTCAGCAGTAGTAACTGCCGGTGGTTTTCCGGTATAGTTGCCAGAAATTGCGGCAAAACAGCCATGAACTGTTCGGCAGGTTCCTGTACATTGAGTCGCTCCCACTGACAGTGAGAAGGACGATCGGGAATCGTCTCACAAAAAGGGGGAGAATATTCCTCGCTACTGCTAGGAGTATCAATAGATGTTATGTCTATTTGTCGATACAACCTTAATGCTATAATACATTCGTTCAGCCATTGTCTAATGTCCTCTGACCCAGCTATTGTAGCGGGCTGTACTAGCTGGTTATATAGATCAGCCATAGCTTGGAACTGTTCAACCGTAGGTTTTGAGAGGGAATGGCTGCCAGGTGCTGTGTGGGGAGCGTAAATTTGATTAAAACAGTCCCTAGCTGACAGATAACAGTCAATCAGTTGTTTCTCAGACCATCGAGTTTGCAAAGCTTCTTTTAAAAAACTGCGAGACTCACGCCGTAGCAAACCCCAGTCAGAACACATATGTGCCCCCAGCCCTAAATGAGGAAATATCTCATCGTTGATTTTGCGCTCCATAGTACTACGGGCATAGTTTGTTAAGGAAGACGGAAACTTAAACTTTCTGAAAAATTTGGCTGGATTGCTAGCGATCGACCAGGCTATCTGGTAAAAATCCTGTTGGGTGTAAAGTTGGGTGAGTTGCAGGCGATTTTGCCAGCGACGATAAACCCTCCTAGCGCTAATTTTGCCGATGTGTTGCAAAAAAACCACTAAATGCCTGGATTCCCGCAGTTCTAGACATAGCCTCAAAGCGTTCAGAAGCAGCAACATCACAAATTCTGTATTGGCACCGGGGTTCGACAGCACGAGAGTGATAATATCCCCCATTAGCGATCTTAAGAACTGCCTTAAATCTTTCAGAAATTTCCGTGCAAAAAACTCGGCATTGGCGTCGGGGTAAAACTGGAGGAGACTTGTGATATGGGTTGCTAGTTCAGAATCTGATACCTGACGGATAACCAGACGCCCATTGCTGTCGCCCAAACCAAGGTATGTCGAAAACATCTCTATAATCTCATCCATGCCCCCTCCTACGCTGTAATTCCCAGGCTGTCGCCAGTCGCCAAGCCCTTCTATTTATATATCGTGTCGAACGGCTGGGTTTGTTGCACGATCGGAGAAAGAAATTTTTTGCTCGCGGTCATTTCAGGGTCAGACCCCTCACCTCCTATCTCTTTGGGTGTTACGGTACAGTGGGTTAAGCTTCGTCAAGCCCTTCTATTTATATATCCGGTCGAATTTGAGATTTGTTGCGCGATCGACAGAAAGAAAGCATATATAGGGGCAACCACAGGGGGATTGCCCCTACGAACCGCTATATGTAGAGAGTTATTGTAGGTTGGGTTGAGCGTAAGCGAAACCCAACATTACCATAGGGAGAGAGTTTGATTTTCTCACTTGTATCACCCTGACAACCCTAGGCTCTCCAAAAATACGGATGCTCAAGAGGTCGATCGCTCTCCTAACAAGGTATAATGGTTTGTAGTGATATATATTAAGAAGATGGTTCACCAAATTGCCTTATTCAATCACAAGGGTGGTGTGAGTAAAACCACAACTACTTTTAACTTAGGTTGGATGCTTGCCTCAAAGGGTAAGAGAGTAAT